>JAYUSJ010000068.1:0-23981 GCA_043755735.1 Verrucomicrobiaceae bacterium
TGACCGCGATCAGCAACTACGGCGGCTTGCTCATGGATATGGGTGACACGCAGGCGCAGGCGGATGAAAAGATCATCGGCATCCTGAAAGCCTACGGGATGGTCGTGTGATCTCCCTACGCCGAAGGCGTTTCATCACTCAGCCCGGGGTTGCGAGGGACGAGCTACTCTGGGGCATGTGGGCATGCGGGATATACCACGGAGGGATTTCATCAATGGGGCGCGATTTGATGGAACGCTTTCAGCGTATATCGTGTTTGTGGGCGGTTCCCAAGGTAGCCGCTCGTTTGCTTCGATTCGCTCACCCACTGCCGTAGGCTACCTTCGGCAGGCTGTCTCACTTCGTTCGGCTGTCGCGTCAACCTTGGGCTGAGTGATGGAACCGCTTCGGGGTATTCGCATGCGGCTTTGCGTGTTGGGCGTGAATTACGGAAATGGTTTGTCGGTGGTCGTAGCTCACGCGGCCCTCCGCGTAAAACTTCCTTACGCGTAGCGCATCATTCTTTGGTAATGGATGCAGAAGATGTGCCGCTTTGCGGGTATTATGATGCACGCGGAGGGCCGCGTGTGCTACGACACGGTGGTCACGGTGACGCTTTTGACTGTTTTCATATCGGAACTGCAATTGCGGCAAGCGCAACTATTCGTCTGGCACTCTGTGCCTTTCTTCCCACGTTGTAGCGCGGCGCATTCGACGGAGCGGGGCTTTGTAGCCCTGTGTGCCACGGAGTGGCATCCGCAATGGGGGGCGTTTCACGTCGGCGGAGGCTTTTGGCTTCACGTTCGGCGCAGACGGTGCTTTCAAAGCCCCGTTCCTCCGCATTCGCCGCTGCGCGCATAGAGGTGGATAAAAAGAAGGATGAAGCGTGGGCGCGCGAAAGCTAACTACGGCGGGGGATATCCCCATTTCATGGGCGAATGACCCGAGTCCGGCTTGGCTACGGGTAGGAGTAACGGACTCGCGCGAAAAACGCGGTGGAGTTCACGGGCGGGCGGACACGCACGGTCGTGATGAGCATTCCGCCGAGTGTGATGCTCTGCACGGGCTCCACGCTCGCGGCTGTGAGCGAGCCGGGCGAGGTGCCGGCTTCCACCGTCGCGACGAGCAATGAATCTGCCGTGGGACGAAGATACGTCACGAGCATGCTGCCATCCGTGGCAGCAGGATCCGGAACCACGAGCGGCAGCCCCGAGGATGCGCCGGGTGTGTAGGTTTGCACGCTGGTCACGCCGGGTAGGAGCCCGCTCGCGTATTCGATGAGATTGGTGACGCCGTCCGAATCGCCATCGGCTGCGAGCGATGCAGGAGTGTTGGAAAGTCCATATGTGAGAAACCAATCGGAAACGGAGGACACCGACTCCAGCGCGATGCGCGAAGTCAGGGGGCCGGGGCTGGAGACGCGGCTGCCCACTGCAAGCCAGTTGTCGCCGATAGCGACTTTGAAACCGAATTCCGCGAGCGAGCCCGAGGGGCGGGCGATTGTGCGCTCAAATGTCACAGCCGTGCCTGTATAGCGGTAGAGACTCGCGCTGCCGACGAGCGGGATGTCTCCGATAGTTTGGCCGGGCGCGCCTACGAGTAACTTATTGCCTTTCAATGCGAGCGATGTGCCAAACGCCAGTTCATCATTGGCGACTGCGGGATTGATGGAGTGTGTCAGCGCGTAACTGGTGCCGGTCCATTGGTAGAGAAATACTCGACCTCCTTGCTTGGCCACGGTGTCGTCGCGCGGTGCACCAACTGCGAGAAGAAGGCCATCCGCTGCGACAGCGTAGCCGAAGCGGTCGAAGCGGTCGCTCGGGCTCGGGCTCGCTCTGAATTCGTGTACGGGCGTCGTGTTCCAGCTCAGGCCGTTCGCCGCTTTCTTCCACACGCTCACCATCCCGCGGCTGCCGTTGCGACTCGGATCGCCCGCGAAGCCCACGATGAGCCGGTCTTGCGCCCTCACGACCCGCGTCACAGGTTTGTAGCCGTAGTTTGTAGAGACGGGGACGAGCTGTGTCTGCCCGGTGAAAACGGGGACGTTTTGCGCATCGCGTGTGATCAAATACGGGTTCACGCCGGGCAGTCCCGCCGCCTGGTTGGCGGCGGGATTTCCAGTGCCGACGAGCAGCATATTTTCATCGAAAAGCGCCGAGTGCGCAAATGGCACGCTGAGGACGGCGCGTGCTACCCACGAGCCGTTCACAAGTTGAAATGTGTGGACGAGTGCGGAGCTTCCGCGGTCGCGATTTGTCGTGTCATTGCCTGCTTCCACGATGGCCATGAGGTCGCCGCGGATCGTCACGTCTTTCCCAAACCAGCCGGAAAAATCCGGCGCGGGCGGTGAAATCGTGGATGCCTGCTGCCACGCGCCAGATGCCGTGGGGAGCGGCACATCCCAGACGCTCGCCTGCCCGGCGAGCGGGACTGTTGCAGTCGAGGAATCCGGCGCACCCACGACCAGTCTATTCCCGTCGAAAGCGATGCCGCGCCCGAACGAGTCTGGAAGTTCGTTAAGCACGGCGGGAGTGCCGAGTCCCCATGTCGCTCCGGACAGCCGGTCTGCGTAGATGCTCCCACCCGCAGCGACGTATGCGACGCCGTTGAGCACTTCGAGCGCACGGGACGCTGTGGGTGGAGTGGGCGATGTGGCCGTCCATGTCGCGCTGCTCGCAGTCAGGGCCGAAGCTTTTAAAATCGCGGTGCTCGTGAGCGCGTACAAGTCCGTCCCGTCCCACGAAAAATCGAGAACATTTGCGAGGAGCGTGGCCTGCGTCGTCCCGTTAAACGATACGAGCGGATACGCGTTCCCGCTTCCCGTCGGCGAGCGTCCGGACAGTGCCACAGCAAAGCCGCCGGGCAAAACCGTCGGCTTGTAAAAATAAAACGGAGTGAGGACTGTGCTGGCTGTGAAGGCACCGCCTTCATAGTAGCCGCCCTGGACCCAGAGTTTCGTGCCCATCGCAAAGCACCAATAATAGCGGAAGTACGTCGAGGGAACTGTGATGACGGTCCACGAGGGACCTGCATCCGAGCTGCGGAGGAGCGAAGCGTTGCCCGTGCCGGCTCCCTCGGCGATGTCCCGCGAGCCGGCGATGAAGAGATCGCTGCCGAGCTGCGCCATGTCGTAATTGTGGTAATTGCCCGCCGGTGCCATGTTCCGCCAGCCCTGCCCAGGCGTGTAGTAGCACAAGTCAGCGAAGTCGTCGTAGTGGATCGGGTCCACGGACGGCACGAACAAACGACCGCCGAGCACCCGCATGGTATCCATCGCATCGGTGCCAGCAGAGTGTTCCATCCGAAATGTGTTGTCTGCCTCCGAATACGAAGCGACTACGTTCACCGGATAGTAGTCGTAGTTCCCGTAGCCGAAATAGACGCGCCCATTGTAGGCCTTGATGCTGTGGATATTTGGATAAAACGTGAGCGGCGAAGTCGGGTGCGGACCAATCAGCGACATCGGACCAGCGGCCAGCGTGTGCACAAAGATCGCGACAAGCAGAAAAGTCAACCAGCAGGAGAAAAAGCGGACTGAGGATAAACGGAGGCATTGCATCAGATTCGTGTACGCCGAAACGAGCCCGCAGAGCGAGGGAAATACGAAAAAAGCGGGCCTCGCGGCAGAACTTTTCACTTGGACCTGAGCTGGAAAGCGAGGATGCGGAGAGCGTGCATTGGCGTGCGTTGGCAGCGGGCAAAAAGCTTTGAACATGGCTCGCCGATTAGTGCCAGCAATGCCCCGCGCAGGATTCCGCGGGCTTGCGCGGTTCGGCTGTTTTTCTGGCGAGGGATGCACTCGTTCATTTGCGCGTCCCGTTTCCAGTGGTTTTTGTTTTCGATGCTTCAGTGGCTTTGGGTGATTTCCAGCAGCCGCTCGGCGCTGACTTTTTCGGGCTCGAGGTTGGTGATGAAGTCGCGCTCTCCGTCCTTCACGGGGGCTGCTCCTTTTTTCGTACGCTGGCTGGCGCGCGCGTGTTACTATAAAGTTGGCACTCTGTGGCTCGCAAACAAAGCTACGCATAACGCTTACGCGACAGCGACAAGGAGCGACATTCCTGTCGCCGACGGCCCGACAGGCCGGATCGACGCGGGAAACTCCAACATCCCAAGAGCTTTCTACCCAGTTCCTAGGCGTCTTCGGACTACCACGCTGTCGGCGACAGGAATGTTGCCGCTCCTTGTGCGCTCAGCGCTACATCACTGCGCGGTCACACCCGCGCCGCTTTGCATATTCGCGCGACTATCAGCATGGCACTTGCGCCTCCGTGGATCGAGCGACTTTCTCCAAGGTAAGAGCCGCGCCCTTCATCCGCCTGCCACGATCCGGAGCAGTTCCACCACATCGCCGGATTGCAGGACGCGCGGCCATTCATCCGGGCGGAGCGCGACGCCGTTGAGTTCCACGAGGACGGTTCCGCGGACGAAACCAAGTTCAGCGACTAGCTCGGCGACGGTGGTTGCCGTGGTCGTGGAAGGGATTCCGTTGACCGTGATCATTGCGCCAGAATCGCCTTGTCCCAATCCTTCCAGACGGGCTCGAATCCACGACTTTGAAGAAGCCCCGCGATGTCCGCCGGGCTGCGCGTATCGGCGATCTGGAATTGCTCCGTGGCCTGCCCCGATTGCTCCGTCTCCACTCGGCGGCCTTTTACCGTGAGGTGAAGATCATCCTGCCCCTCTCCGGTGTAACCGCCGGGCTCGGTGTGGCTGCCTGCGCTCATCATCGTGATTCCCAGCGGCAGCAACGCATCGCGCAAAGCAGCGGGCTCGCGCGTGCTGAGGACGATCCCCGTGTGGGGGAAGCAAAGCCGCATCGCGCAGACGACCTGCACCATCTCGCGGTCCGACAACTCATGCTGCGGCGCAAATTCTCCCGCGCACGGACGAAGCCGCGGCAGAGAGACGGTGAACTGCGCCTTCCAGCAACGGCGCATCAAATGATCCAAGTGCGCAGCAAGCGCGAGCGCCTCCTGCTTCCAAGGCGCGAGGCCAAACAGAGCGCCGATGCCGATGCGGCGGAAGCCCGCATCATAAGCCCGCTCGGGGCACGCGAGCCGCCAGTCGAAGTCGCGCTTCGGCCCCATCGTGTGCATCATCGCGTACGTCGCACGATCGTAAGTTTCCTGGTAAACCACCAGTCCCTCGGCACCGGCACGCACCAACGGCTCGTAATCCGCCACTTCCATCGGTGCGACCTCCAGCGCGATAGTCGGAATCTCCGGCACGAGCGCACGAATGCACGCTTCCAAATATCCATTGCTGACAAATTTCGGGTGCTCCCCTGCCACCAGCAGCACATTGCGAAAACCTTCCTTCGCCAAATGCCTCGCCTCCTTGGTCACGCTCGCGATTTCCAGCGTCACCCGGAGAATCGGGTTGTCCCGGGAAAAGCCGCAATAAGCGCAGTTGTTGATGCATTCGTTGCTCAAATAAAGCGGCGCAAACAGACGCATTGCGCGCCCGAAATTCCGGCGGGTCAACAGGGCGGATTCCTGCGCCATCGCCTCCAGTTCCGCATCGGACTTTGGCTCCAGCAAAGCGGCAAACCTCCGCAGTGCGGCGGATGGGTGATTCGGAAAAATGATTTCGTCTGCGTATGACACGGTGTCCTTATAGCCGCGAATCCCAAAAGCACCAAGAGACTTGCTCGACAACCTGCAAACGCGACGCTCTATTGTTGCGGAAGCAGTCATCTCACGGCAAGCCGCCATGTTCACTGGCTGTGATTGGTGAACTTGTGAGAGGTGATTTGCCGTAAGCGGGAAGACTCCACCAACTCGCTCGCGACAAATCACGAATCAACTCATTTCACGACTGACAAGACCACTCGTCTCCGCCAAACCAAGCTCATCATGACCCCTGCACAATCCGAAAAATCAACTGATCCAACCTCGAACGAAACTCCTGACGAGAATCCGCATTACGTCCTCCGACGCGGAGAAATCCTCGGCCCGTTTGGAATGGAAGAACTCACAAAACTGGTTTCCGATAAAAAGTTGGATTACGATGACTTCGTCCAGCAAACAGGCAGCTCCGAGTGGCTTCCGCTGCGCTGGCTTCTAGTCCCCAATGATGCCAGAGATCTCGAAGGGGCGCTCGCGCCGACATGGCGCACACTGATGAAATGGGCATGGCTTCGGCTCCGTTACAATCTCGACGAGCAGTCGCTCTACGCCGGCTGGGTATGCCTGGCTCTGGCTCTCGGAGGACTCTTTCTCTCGCGCTGGCCGATGCTCCTTTGGGCGCCGTGGGCCGTGCTCGCGTTCTTCGGAGGCATCGCGCTTTACCGCCGCGGACGTCCGGGCTCGGGCATCGCCCTTATGATCGCTGCGGCACTCGTTCCCGGAGCATTGTGGGCATATTTTTGGACAGGAATCCCGCCCGCAAACAAAAGCCCGTCGGCTCCGCCAGCCGCAGTCTCACCGGCGGTTCCATCGCCCGTCGGAAATACGCTGCCAAAATAGGCGGAGGACTGCGTCGCTCGATATTCCAATGTCGAGTCTGAGCGTGCCCGGCGAAGGCGGGTTCTCTTTGTCGGGACCGCCGATCCTCGACTTTGGAAAGTCGTGCTACGACGCCCTCCCCCGCCCTTGCGCTGTCCGTTCCGCGACTATCGCCGGAGGGATGCCCGGTAAATTCGCGCTGCCTGCTCCACTCGCACTGCGGCGTTTCGCAGGGCGTCGCGGCTCACTTTTCCTTTGCGAAAAAGCGCCGTCTTTTGCCGGTAGTCATTGGCAGCAGAAATGAGCTCGGTTTTCGCGGAACCCGCGCGGCTTTTTTTTGCACCGGGCGAGGCGGGCGGTTCCGGCAAGACTTCGGGAGCGGGAAGGATTTCGGGAACAGGGCTTCCGGGATCGAGAAGCGGATCGAAGGAGAGCAGATCGTCTTTTTCCGCGGCTTTTTGCGGGAGTCCGGGTGGAATGGTTTTCTTCTCCCGCGCGTGGCCGGCGGTGATGAGCGCTGCGACGAGAAGGATGATGGCTCTCACGACTGAAAGCGCAGTTTCGCGGGGAAGGAGCCGAGACTTTCGAGGCGCTCGGAGATTTCCGGGCTGCGCGCGGCGGTGAGCGCGGCGGAGACGTTTGGCGCGTCTTCGTTGCCGGTGAGCTCGATGAAAAAAAGGTGCGCGTTCGGTTTTCCGAATACGGGACGCGATTGGATGCGCGTAAGATTCACACCATGTTCGCTGAATGGCCCGAGCAACCGATGGAGCGCTCCGGGCTTGTTGGGGAGCCCGACGACATAGGACGAGCAGTCACCTGCGTGCGAGTGAGCGGAGCCGATGACGTAGAATTGCGTGACGTTCGGCACGCCTTCCTCGATGGGGAAATGAAGCACGTCCAGGCCATTGGGCTTTGCAAGTTCGCGCTGTGCGATGGCGGCGGCCGTCGGGTCGTCCACGGCGAGCTTCACCGCGTGGCTGGTGCTCTTGGAGGCGACTGCGGCAGCGGCGGGATACGTGCGCTTCAGCCATTTTTCCGAGTGCTGAAGCGGCACCGCGTGCGAATAGACAATCTCGGGCTCACGATTTCTGCGACCAAGGAGCGCGAGCTTCACATCGAGCAAAAGGAGCTCCTGCACAAAGACACTCTGCGAATGCTCGATAAGACTGTCCACCGTGGGCATGATCATCCCGCCGGAACTGTTCTCGATCGGCACGACGCCGAGCGCGCCGGGCGTCGCCCGGACAAATTCAAAAACCTCAGGCACCCCGACAAATGGTCGCAGGTCCGTGGCCTCGGGAAAACGACGGCGCGTGAGCAGATGGGAAAAGCTGCCGTCCGGGCCGAGGTAGGCGACGATCATAGGCTCAGACGCGGGGCATCATTCCAAAGGTCCTCCAGGCGATAAAGCGCGCGCTTTTCGGGGTGGAAGACATGGACCACAACGCTGCCGAAATCGGCAACGACCCACTGGCTGAGCGGGAATCCATCGACGCCGAGCGCCTTGGTATCGTGTTCCTTTTTAAGCCGGTCGTTGATCTCGCCGGCGATGGCTTTGAGCTGCGGCTCGGACTGACCGGTGCAGATGACAAAAAAGTCGGTGAAAGTGGATAGGTTTCGCAGGTCAATCGCGACGATGTCTTCGGCCTTTTTATCGGCTGCGATGCTTGCACACAAACGGGCTAGTTCTTCTGAATTAATGGCTTTCTCCTTGGTAAAGATGGTTCGTCCCGATGATCGAGCGAACTGCTTCGGGGACGAGATAGCGGATGCTTTCCCTTTCTGCAACCCGCTTGCGCACTTCCGTAGCCGAAACATCGAAACGCCGGACCACGCGGGGGAAATCGTGCGGCGGTGCGCCGGAGTCGCGCTCAAATACCACGAACTTCGCGAGCTTTTGCAATTCCGGCCAGCGCCGCCACTTCGGGAGGTCGCGCACATTGTCCTGCCCGATGAAGTAAAACAGCTCGTCGCCCGGCGCGCGCTTTTGCCACGCCTCCACGGTGTCCACAGTAAAGCTCGGCCCCGGTCGGTGAATCTCGGAATCGTCGCACTCGAAGCCGGGCTCGCCCTCGATCGCCGCCCGCACCATCGCCAGCCGCAACTCCGCACTGGCAGGCTGCGCATCCAATTTGAAAGGAGATACAGCCGCAGGAATGAAAACGACACGATCAAGCCCGAGCTGCTCCATCGCCTCGCGGGCAAGGATCAAATGTCCGTGGTGAATCGGGTCGAAACTCCCGCCGTATAGCGCTGTCTTCATCCGCCCGGAGCTTCGCTGGCGGAGGCACCCGAGGGCAAGCGAGGAAACTGCGTGCCTTCCCCCGCGCTACCGTTCATTTTCCACCGCATGTCCGATGTCGTCTGCCTCGGCGAGCTCATGCTTCGCCTCACTACACCGCTGAATTTCCGGCTCGCCGATGCGCCGTTTCTCGATCTCTGTTTCGGAGGGGCGGAGGCGAATGTCGCGGTTCAAATCGCAAGCCTGGGCCGCAGCGCAGCATTTGTTTCGCGGATGCCTGTGAATGATCTCGGTGACCGCGCGGTGGAAGCTCTGCGTGCTCGCGGAGTTGAGACGCAGCACGTGCTGCGTGGGGGCGGTCGCGTGGGAACTTACTACGTCTCGCCGGGCTTCGGACCTCGCGCGACGACGGTGCTCTACGACCGCGCAAACAGCGCGATGAGTGAAGCGCACGAGGGCACGTTTGATTGGGACTCAGTTTTTGCCGGAGCGCGCTGGTTCCATTGGTCGGGCATCACGCCGGCGCTCAGCGCAGGTTGCGCCGCGCTTTGTCGGGAGGCATGTATCGCGGCAAAAAAGCGCGGCCTGACTGTGAGCTTCGACCTGAACTTCCGCTCCAAACTGTGGACTGCTGGCGAGGCGTCCGTGGCGCTGCAACCGCTCATGCAATGGGTCGATATCTGCGTCTGCGGCGAAGACGAAGCAGTCGCGATTCTCGGCGCGACTCCCGGCGGGTCCGTGAGCGAATCGCTGGCCGGGCGTCATTCGTTTTCACATGTCGCGATGACGCGACGCAGCGGTACGGAAGCTCAGGAAACCGGATGGAGCGCGACTCTGTTTACCGAAAAACAAACGGTTTCATCCCGAGATTATCATCTCGCAATCGTGGACCGTATCGGCACGGGCGACAGCTTCACGGGCGGGCTCATCTACTCGATTCTGCGCGGCGATTCCCCTCAAGCATCGGTCGATTTCGCCGCAGCTACCGGAGCATGGAAACACTCCATTCCAGGCGATTGGAATCGCGCAACCGTAGCCGAGATCGAAGCCCTCGCTTCCGGTCGCTCAGGCCGCACGGTTCAGCGGTAAGTATAGTGGCGCAGGCGACTCGCCGGCATTTGTGTCATTGGGCACCACGCCCAACTTTCACGCTCCGGGCGGGTCGCCCTCCACGACGACGACAGGCGAGGTCGCCCGTCCCACTACCCTCCGGCGTCGTCAGTGATTAAACATGAACTCCTTGGCGTTCATGAGCGACCAGAACACATCGGTGTAAACCTTCGGCTGTTCCTCAGTGACACCCCAGTAGTCTTCCAGCTTTCGCAGCTCGACTTCCGACGGCGCGCGTCCGAAGCAGCGCAGGAACAAATCGCTGACGATCTCACGCGGGGTCATGTTGCTCTTCATCAGCTTTTGCACCACTCCGCCGGCAGCGATTTTGCCCTCCACCGTATCGCCGTTTAGCATGTGCAGAGCCTGACTGAGCGTCGGCCCGACTTGCTCGCGTGCGCAGATCGTCTCGCGGTCAGCGCGACCGAATGTCGTGAGAAAATAGCTCGTCGTCTTCCCATCTGCGATCTCGACCGAGCGGGCGCCGAGCGGCAGTCCGCGGAACTTGTCCTTCGTCTCCGTCACCTGAGTGATGCAGTCGAGCATTACCTCGGCGCGCATCCGGCGGATGGTCGCCTTGGCAAAATTGCGATCATCGAGTTCGTTCGATTCGTTCGCGCGGGTGGTGCGCTGGTAAGCGGCGCTGTTGCACACATCGCGGACGATCTGGCGCAAATCGTATTTGTATTCGACCAGCTTCGCTGCCAGGGCGTCGAGAAGCTCCGGGTTGCTCGGCGGGTTGGAAATCCGAACGTCATCGACCGGCTCCACGATTCCGCGGCCCATGTATTGCGCCCAAACCAGATTCGCGATGTGGCGCGAGAAAAACGGGTTCTTTGGAGAAGCCACCCAGTCTGCCAACACCTGACGACGATCCTTGCCCGCAATGCTACCGGCATCTTCGCCGAGGAAACGCGGCGGGATGACAGCATTGGTCACAGGATGTTTCGCGTCCCCTCCTCCACTGTTGAAAATGATACGCTCGCGCGGGTCTTCCCCTGTCTTTCGCCCGATTTGCGTGAAGAACGAAACAAAGCCGCGATAGTCCGCCATGCCCCACCGATCGAACGGATGATTGTGGCATTGTGCGCACTGAATCCTCGTGCCGAAAAATGCCTGCGCAGTGTCTTCCGCAAGCTTCAGGGGATCGGTCTCGAGCTGATAGTAATTCGCCGAGGGATTATCGAGATTGGAACCGCTCGCGGCGATGAGCTGACGCGCCATTTCGTTGACAGGGACGTTGCTTTCGATCTGGTCGCGGATCCAATTGTAGTAGCTCAAAACCGCTTTGTAGCTGCCTTGGTTGTTGTTGTCCGTGCGCACCTGAAGCATCTCGCTCCATTTCAGCGCCCAAAGATCCACGAACTCTTTCCGCTGGAGCAGTTCGTCCACTTTTACCGCCCTCTTTTTCGGGTCTTTGCTTGCGACAAATGTCTTCACATCCTGCACCGTCGGGAGCGTGCCGGTGATGTCGATAAAGACACGGCGCAAAAAAGTCTCATCATCCGAAATCCCACTCGGCCCGATGCGTAGTTTATCGAGCTTCGCATTCACGAGCGAATCGACGTAGTTCCATTCCTCGGATTTCGGCCGCGTGTATTGCAGGCCCTTGGGAATCACGATCACTTGCGTGCCGACTGTGAACGTGTGGAAGCGGGCCATCACGAACGCCTCGCCACGTTGACCGGTGGTGATGACGCCATCCGTGTCGATTTTCGCCGATCCATCGTTGCTGCTCAAAAAGAGACACATCGCTGTGACATCGCGATCCGTCCCGTCGCTGTATTTCGCCCGCACTGTGATCCGGAACTTCTGACCGGGAGCCTCCAGCAGCAGACTCTTGGGCAGAATCTCCGCGCTCACGGCCGTCGGCACCGCATTCTCGGCTTCAAGTGGCGCACCAGCCTCCAGCCATCGAGAGAGGAAAGAGTAGCTCTCACTGTCTTTCGTGAAGAGTTTTCCGCCTGTGTGCGGTGCATCACCCGTGGACTTTGTCAGCAACATCGAAGCCTCGGGAAGCGCAAGATTGATCCGCCGTCCGATTTGCTCGCGGGTCAAATTGTGATGATCTCCCACGGGATCGTAGCCGAAAAGCGAGAGCCGGAATCCATCCTTGCCGCGCGATGCCCCGTGGCAACCGCCGCTGTTGCATCCGTTGCGCATGAACACCGGCATGACATCGTTCCGGTAGGAAATCGCGGGATCTTCTTTTATCGCTTCGACCTTCACCGGCACCTCCACGACCTGCCCTCCAAATTCCACCCGCATCTTCGTCTCACCATCCGCCAGCGGCATTACCGCGCCTCCTTCGATCTTCGCCTTGGTGGCGTCGATGAAAGAAAACTTCGCCTCTTCCGTGACGTTGCGATGCACGCCGTTGGGTTCCGTGAAGCGGCACACGACCGACTGACGATCGCGGAGAAACTTCAAGTTTACCTCCGACGGAAAGACTTCAAACGTCTGTTCGGCAAAGGCAGAAGACGCTACGAAAAGTGTGATTGACGGGATGATGCAGGATACAAAAGTGCGCATAAGGTGGCTACGGTTCGGCAAGGAAACCAAGGATGCCTCCGTTTCTTTGGGGTAATCAGAGGCGAATATTTCATAATGGGGCGGCTCGCGTCTTCGCCATCCCCCCGTCATGAACTCAAGTCTCAACGCGCACCAATGCTCAACTCTTCTTCTTCGCCTGCGGCGTGAGCTTCGCAAGGAATGCGACGACATCGCGGACTTCGCGCGGCTTTAGGATACCAAGCATCGGAGGCATCACGGAGACGGGCGGAGTCTGGCTCACGATTTCGCTGCGCTGAATGATGCGCTCTTTGCCGTCGGGGAGGCGGACGGTGATTGCTTCAGGCGTCTCTTTCAGCGGTGTCGCGGCGATGTCTGTTTTGTCGCGGAGCGAATACGTCGCGATGCCATAACCTGCGGCAATGGTGGCGGACGGGCTGAGCATCGACTCCAGCAAATACGCCCGATCACGCTGGGCGCCGATGTTCTCGAGATTCGGGCCGACGGTGCTTCCGTCTTTCGTGATTGCGTGGCAGGCGAGGCAGTTCGCGCCGAGGTTGTTTTGCACGAGGTCGCGTCCGGCGATTGCGCTGCCGCCTTCGAGCAACTCCCCGTGCGTCACGCCTTGCGGGGCGGCGGTGTATTGCTCCGCGAGCTTCGCGAGCGCTGGGTTTGCGGCGGCGCGGGCTTGCAGGGCCTCGAGCACGTCGAGTTGAAGCGCGGGAGCAGTCTCGCCCGAAACGAGTGCCTTGCCGAGGCGATCAAGAACGGCGTCGGCTCCTGCGTGGGCGGCGCGGGCCAGTAGCGCGATGACCTGCTGGCGCTCCACGGGACGTCCTTTTTTCAAAACGGCCTCGGCGACGGCGACGAGCCGCGCGGGCTGGTCCGGCAGGAGGAATTCGCGGCCGGCTTCGCGGAGCGGTTCGGGGCTCGCGTCGGCGAGTGCTGTGTCGAGGGCGGCCTTCCACGCAGCGTTCGCGCGATCGCCGCCGCTCATGAGCCGCAGGGCTTCCGCGCGGAGCGCCGCATCGGCGGATATGTCGGCAACGATACCGGCAATCTGCTCGGGCTTTGCTTTCAGGGAATGCGCGATGACGATTTTCACGGCGGCGGTTTTCAGCCCGGCGTCTGTAAGTGCGAGCAATCCGTCGAGCTTCGCGGTGAGAACGGCCTCGATGGGGGCCGGCGCAAACTTGCGACCATAGCCATCGGCGCGGTCGAGGCGTGGTGGATTTTTCCATGCCAGCAAGACAGCGAGCGCCTCGGCGCGTGTCTCCATTTTTGCCGAGCTGTCGAGCGCGAGTGCGATGAGACGCCCGGCGGCTTCCGTGGTGCCGACACGCAGCGCGGCGTTCACCGCGCGGAGCATCGCGGGCTCGTCGAGACCCGGCGATGCGGCGATGGAGACAAGCGCGGGCAGTGCGGCAGGGATGCCCATGTTGTCGTAAATCGCACGCGCGGCCTCGCTCACGACGCGCGCTTCCGCATCCTTCAAATACGCCGCTGCCTCCGGCGCCGCCTGCCGACGGAGCGCCACCACACAGGCGAGCCGCACGGCTATCGACGGCGATTTCGCCTGCTCTGCGAGTTGCGCAGCCGCGGCGCAACCGGTTAATCCGGTTACAGCGGCGTGACGCATCACGGGGTCCGCGCCTTCCTTTTCTGCGAGCTTGAGCAGCGGTTCGACGGCGGTCGCCTCGCGCGATCTTCCGAGCGCGATGGCCGTCTGGAAACGAACCCGCGGCGCGGCGTCGGCGAGCAGCGGGATCAATTTCCGCGCTTCATCCGGCGTCATCTTCGCCTCGCCCAGCACTCGTGCGGCTTGCACGCGAATCTCCGGCTGCGCATCGCCGAGCAACGGCAGCACCTCTGCCGCAGCGAGCTTGTGCGACCGCAGAAGCTGCCCGCAGCCCCAGATTCCGTGGATTCTGCTCAGCAGCGTTCCGTCCGTCTTGCGGGCGGCGGCGAGCAGTGCGGCGCTTTCACCGCGAGTTGCCAGCGCGAACTGCGCGCCCTGCCTCACGCGTTGATCAGCGTGGCCGAGCAGCGTGACATTCTCCGCCACACTTCGCGCGGAGAAGCCCGCCGCCAGTAGCTCGCGCGTCTCCTTGCGCTTTGGCAGCTCCGCGCCGCCGGGCACATCCGCGCGCCACACCGCGCCCTTTTGGTCGAGCGGGTAGCCTCCGATCCAGTCGGCAAAAAACAACGAGCCATCCGGGTGCCAGCTCAGCCCGATGCCCATCACGCCTTGATGCAGCAGTTCCACCGTGCCGCGCTTAAACGACGCACCGTCCTGCTCCACGCGAAATCCCCGCATATGGCCCGACGGAAACTCGTTTAGGAAAAACATCCCCCGCAGCCCGTCGCTCAGCGCTGTGCCGGGGTCGCGCTTGAAGCCCGCCGGCCCGTTCGTCGATGGCGCGAGCGGCGGGAAAAGATACGCCGCCTGCCCCTCCCAGCGCGGCTCCGACAGGCGCTCGAGCATCCACGGCGTCTTGCCGCCCATGTATTGATAATTGCAGCGCCACCCCGAATCGCTCGCCTCCGGGATATACACAAACCGCTCCATCTCCCCTTTGAAATCCGCGTCATTATCCACGGCAAAAAGATCTCCCAGCTCATCGAACACCGCCTCCTGCGGATTGCGCAGGCCGTGCGCGAAAACCTCGAACCCCGAGCCATCCGGCTCCACGCGCAAGACGCAGCCTTCGTTCGGATGATAATACCGCCGCCCCTCGCGCGACACCGCATTCACGCCCTTGTCGCCGATGCTCCAGTAAATCCGCCCATCCGGCCCCACGGACAGACCATGCATATCGTGCCCCGCGTAGCCGATGTGCAGGCCGAAGCCATGCGCCACCACCTCGCGAACGTCCGCCACGCCGTCATCATCCGTGTCCTTCAGCCGCCACAAATCCGGCGTGATCGTGGCATACACCCATCCGTCGTGATACAGCACGCCCGCAGCGATCCCGGTCACCTCCGTATTAAACCCCTCGGCAAAAACCGTCATCTTATCCGCAGTTCCGTCGCCGTCCGTATCGCGCAGTTGATAGACGCGCTCCGTCGGTTCCGTCAGATCCTTCCAATCGATCGACCCATCGCGGTTCCGGTCCGTCAGCCCGCCGCGCGGCGAGCGCATTTTCCCCGGTGCGAGCTTCGAGTGATAGAACGCCTTCTTATCCTCCACGCTCGTAAGCGACACATCATCCGGCACCCACACCGTATGCTCGCGAATGTCCAAATCGCCCACCTTCCGCCGCGTCGTCGCGCTCACATACACGCGGCCTTTCGGGTCCACCGCGCAAGCGACCGGATCAGGCACATTGATAGCGCCCGACCATTTCTGAAAGACAAGACCATTGGGCGAAACCGGGTCCTTCTTATCCTGGGCAAGAGCCCCCGGTAAAAATGACGCAGCTAGGATGCAGGTGGAAAGAATGCGCTTCATATTGGATCAGTGAACGGCGCTGATGAAGGCACGGTTGCACGGCGGAGGTAAATGATGAATCTCGAATGCCCGGCGTCATTCCCCCCGCACACTCCTCTCGCTTTTTCCCCGCCCCGCGCTAACAAGCCGCATGATCCGAGCCTTCATCGCACTCATCGCATTCGCCGCCGCCAGCCACGCAAAGCCCCTCAACATCGTCGTCCTCTATGCCGACGACTGGCGGCACGACACCCTCGGCTGCGCGGGCAACCCCGTTGTCAAAACCCCGGTCCTCGACGCCCTTGCGAAACAAAGCGTCCGCTTCACCCACAACTGCGTCACGACTTCCATCTGCGGCGTCAGCCGCGCCACGCTCTTCACCGGCCAATGGATGTCCCGCCACGGCAACGAAGCGTTCGCCATGTTCAAAACCCCGTGGGCCCAGACCTACCCCGGACTCCTTCGCGACCACGGATACTACGTCGGCCACATCGGCAAATGGCACAACGGCAAATTCCCCGCCGACGCCTTCGACTTTGGCCGCAGCTACAGCGGCACCCACTGGATGAAACAGCCCGACGGAACCCTCATCCACGTCACCCAGAAAAACGAAAACGACGCCCTAGAGTTCCTCAAGTCCCGCCCCAAAGACAAACCCTTCTGCCTCACCCTCGCCTTCTTCGCCACCCACGCCGAGGACGGCAACCCCAAGCAATACCTCCCCCAGCCCCAAAGCATGGAGCTCTATAAAGACATCACCATCCCCACCCCCGCCACCGCCAGCGACGAAGCGTTCCGCAAACTCCCCCCCTTCATCGCCACCGACAAAAACGAAGGCCGCAACCGCTGGACATGGCGCTTCAACACCCCCGAGCGATACCAGGAGTCCATGAAAAACTACTACCGCCTCGCCACCGAAGTCGATGCCACCTGCGGACGCGTCCTCGCCGAGCTCGAAGCCCAGGGTCTCGCCCAGGACACCCTCGTCATTTTCACCACCGATAACGGCTACTTCCACGCCGAGCACGGCCTCGCCGACAAATGGTATCCCCACCAGGAAAGCATCCGCGTCCCCCTCATCATCCGCGACCCGCGCATGGACAAAAAGCGCGCCGGCACCACCAACGACGACTTCACCCTCAACGCCGACCTCGCCCCCACCATCCTCGCCGCCACCGGCATCCCCGCCCCCGCCACCATGCAAGGCCGCGACATCGCCCGCCTCTATCTCGACGCCCAAAAGCCCGCCTGGCGCACCGAATTCTTCTACGAACACGCCACCATCAAAAACATCCACTTCATCCCCTCCTCCCAAGCCCTCGTCCGCAAAACCGAAAAGCTCCTGCTGTGGCCCGACTTCCAATACGAGGAACTGTTCGACCTCCAGACCGACCCCGGCGAAACCGACAACATCATCGCCAAAAACAAAGACCGCGCCGACCAGATGCGCCAGCGCTTCGAAGAGCTCAAAGCAGCCGCCAAATAGCGCTGCGCTTCAAGCAGCTCCGTTCACAGCTTTGCGGGAAAGAGCACCGCGTCCATCAAGGCACGGTTCGGCCCGCTCACGATGTCCCGCAGCGTGTATTGATCGAGGCTGCCATAAAAAGCCTTCATCGCCCCCGCCAGAACGCCCTTCAAACGGCACACACCCGTAATCGGGCAAGAACTTGTCGCCGGATCAAAGCACTCGATCAGCACCGGCTGGTCCTCCGTTTCCTGCACGAGCTTCCCGAGACGAATCTCCTCCGCCGGTTTCGCGAGCTTGATACCGCCGCCCCTCCCCCGCTGCGTTTCCAAGTAGCCCAGCTTCGCCAGACTGTGCACCACCTTCGTCAAATGATTGCGCGAAACCCCATACGCCGCCGCAACATCGTCGAGCAGGAACGCGCCATCCTTCATCGCACCGAACATCAGCGTCCGAAGGGCATAATCACTAAAAAGGCTCAGTTTCATTGTGTGAGAACCGTTTCCGAACGGCTTGCCGAAGCGATAACCCACCGCCGCCCAACATACCAGAAAGGAACCGTGAAAAACACCTTGCCCTAAACATGCTCCGGAAATACATCTTTTGGCGAAACGCCCGAAAACAGCGCGTTTCTCCTTAATAAAACATCCATCGAACTCACCACAATGAAACGTCTCCGCTTCACACTCGCCACATTCACCGCCGCCTTTGCGCTCTTTGCCAGCGTCGCTCACGCCCAAGAGCCCGCCGCCAAGCCCGCCGTTGCGGAAATTAACAAAGTCTGCCCCGTCAGCGGCAAGCCTGCCGACCCGAAAATCACCACCGCCTACGAAGGCATCACCTACGCCTTCGCCGATGAAGCCTCGCGGGCCAAATTCACCGCCGACCGTGAAAAAAGCCTCTACCACAAGCTCGGAGGAAGGCCCGCCATCGACGCCGTAGTCGATGCCTTCTACGTCAAAGTGCTCGCCGATAACCGCATCAACCGCCACTTCAAAGAAATCAACATGAACAGGCAGCGGCGCAAGCAGAAGGACTTCCTCTCCGCCGCATTTGGAGGCCCGACGCCCTGGACCGGACCCGACATGCGCAAAGCTCATGCCGACCTGGAGATCACCGAGGCCGACTTCAGCGCCGTCGCTGAAAACCTTCAAAAAACGATGGAGGAAATGAAAGTTCCCAAAGAGTTGATCGACCAAGTCATGGCAATAGCAGCCAGCACCCATGACGCCGTGCTCAACCGCAAGCCAGCGGACAAAAAATAGTCGCATCGGCCATGCAGCCTTCCGTCCACTGATGCCATCAGGGAAAAGTGGCTCCCGATTCTCATACTGATAGTTGCTCCAACTTTTGGTAGTCTTCAAGACCTCGCAGCAACAGTTGCTACGACGTTGGGGAGACTACCCGACCCCGCAGCAAGAGTTGCTACGACCTTGGGGAGACTACCCGGCCCCGCAGCAAGAGTTGCTACGACCTTGGGGAGACTACCCGACCCCGTAGCAAGAGTTGCTACGACCTTGGGAAGACTACCTGACCCTGCAGCAACAGTTGCTACGACCTTGGCGAGACTACCTGACCCCGCAGCAACAGTTGCTACGACCTTGGCGAGACTACCCGACCCCGCAGCAAGAGTTGCTACGACTCGGTGAAGACTACCCGACCTCGTAGCAAGAGTTGCTAAGACTCGGCGGAGCTTCCCTGCACTGGCGGGCGGATTAAACCGTTGCCCGCCCCCGTCATTTGCGAGAGAAGCAAGCCTTACATCAATATGAGCACACCAAAAATCGCCCAAGCCTCCCCCATTCCCGTCACCGTCGAAGCCGGCAAGACCTACTACTGGTGCTCGTGCGGCGAGAGCAAGAACCAGCCGTTCTGCGACGGCGCGCACAAAGGCACGGAGTTCACGCCCGTGCCCTACACCGCCCAGAAAGACGGCCCCGTCTATTTCTGCGCCTGCAAACACAGCGCCAACGGCCCCCTCTGCGACGGCTCCCACAAGTCGCTCGTGGTGTAGAGCGAATCCGCGAAAGGCTCAGGCTCAAAGGAACACAGTATGATGCACAAATCGTTCAACAGCCTTGTTCGAATTGCTACTCTCTCCTTCGCAGCCGTCGTTGCTCTCGCGGCCGATCCGAAGGTTCCTGATAACTTTCTACCGGCGAACGCCGAGCTCCGCAGGGTTCTTGAGACGCCGGTTAGCGGCGTGTTCAAAGCCGCTTCGGCAAACGAGGTCATCGCGGCTCTCTGCCGCCAACTTCCAGCTAATCATGTTTACAAGCACGACGCCCGGAAGCCGACAGCACCAACCTTCACCGGCACCTTCAAAGAGACTCCGCTCCGCACTGCGCTCTTTCAAGTCGCCAAGACAACGCACGTCACGATCGAGTGGGCCACGCGTCCCGACGGAACCAAGATTATCAGCGTCCGCGATTGAGGGCCGAAGCCCCGGCAATTCTATAGCCTTGGGTTATTACATGGCGCGTCTTCGGCGCTGAAACGCATCCCCGTTCCCTACAGCAAGTTCGCCTTTAAAAACTCGATGACGCTCAGAAAGAGGAAGTCCGCGTTGGGCTTTTTCTGGAAGCCGTGGCCTTCGTCCGCCGCTTCGAGATACCACACGTTGCCGCTCGCTTTGCGCACCGCCTCCGCCATTTGACGGGCCTCGGTAACGGGAACACGCGGGTCGTTTTTGCCCTGCACGATAAAGAGTGGGTCCTTTATCTCTGCCGCCCTCGCAGTCGGGGAAATGAGGGCAAGATGCGCGGCCATCTTCGGCTCGCGCTCGTCGCCGTATTCCACGCGGCGCAGGTCGCGGCGGTAGTCCTGCGTGTTCTTTAAAAAGGTGAGGAAGTTTGAGATGCCGACGATGTCGATGCCGCACCGCAGCTCCGCGCTGTGGTGGATGAGCGAGGCCAAAACCATGTAGCCGCCGTAGCTGCCGCCCATGACTGCGAGGCGCGAGCCGTCGAGGGCGTCGTCCTTCTTGAGGGCCGCGATAAAGGCGCCGATGTCCTTCACGCTGTCCTCGCGTTTGAAGCCGTTGTCGGCTGCGAGGAAGGATTTCCCGAAGCCTTCGCTGCCGCGGACGTTCGGGAAGAAGATGGCGATGCCGAGCTCGCGCGGGAGGTAGTTCCAGCGCCCAAGGAAGTCGGGGCGCGACTGCCCCTCGGGGCCGCCGTGGATCTGGATGACGCAGGGACGTTTGCCGGGGAATCTCGTCGCGTCGGGGCGGTAAAGGAAGCCGCTCATTTTCATGCCGTCGAATGATTCGATGCGGACGAGTTCGGCGGGCTGGGTCTGGGACATGTCGAGGCCGCCGGTCTCGCTCTCGGTCCACGGGATGACCTTCATGTCGGCACCGACGGAGTATGCGTCGGTGGAGACGCCCGCAGCGCTGAGCGAGAAGCCGAGCTCGGTGCCGGCGGGGTTGTACTGGATGTTGCTGATGACGCCGACGGTCTCCTTGCCTTCGTAGTTGAGCTTGACGTGGCCGATTGGTTTTTTGGTGGCGACTTCGAGGAAGCGAAGCTGGCTTGCGCCGTCGGCATTGAGGACGAATGCGATGGTTTTGCCGTCGGGGCTGAGGGTGAAACTCTCGACATCGAACGCGGCGTCGCCGGGGATGAGCGGGTCGATTTTCCCCGTGGTGACATCCACGCTGACGAGCCGCTGGAACTCGCTTTGCCGGTCGGTGGTGGCATAGACGAATCGTCCATCGGGGGAAAACTCGCCGCCGTTCCAAGCGACCTTCTCTTTGTCCTCGGGCGTAATGCGGGTGGTTTTCCCGGAAGCGAGCGTGAGGATGTGGAGCCTGCTTTCGTTCGCGCTGATGTATTCGCCGAGGAGAATGCGGCTTTGGTCGTGCGACCAGTCGAGCACCGACCAGCCGCCGCCGGCGACTTCGAGGGCGGTCTTCGCGCCATCGGGGGCAAACGGGTCTTGCACGATGATGTCGTTGTCCTTGCCGTTCCGGCGCGTGGATGTGTAGGCGATGCGGATGCCGTCGTGCGACCACGCGAGGTCCGTGTTGCGCGATTTGCCGTCGGTGAGAAGGGTCTCGGTGCCGTCGAGGTCGAGGCGGTAGAGCTGGAAGAATTCGCCGCCGCCCGAGTCACGCGAGAAGACGAGGCAACGCGCGCTTTTCGGCTGCCACGAGCCGCGGACCGTGGGCTCTGCGGAGAAAGTAATCTGTTTCCGAGCAGCACCCGGCCCGGCGAGCGTATGGAGCTGCGAAGTCTCGCCAAAGCGCGTGCTGATGAGCATCCGTCGCTCCGTGGGATGCCAGCCGAGGAACTCCGCCTTCCGAAACTCCAGATAGCGCGCGGCGCTGCGACGTAGCTCGGGCGAAAATGCAGGGATGCCCTCGGCGGTGAGGTTTGCCGGGACGGTCTGCGCGGCAGCCATCGCGGCGGCGCTAAGTAATAGAAGCAAAGTTCGCATATCGACGGAGCTTGGGCGGCGGGGCACTGACAATCACGCCAAAATTGCGAGTCCGATCGAAGCGCGCTCCAAATAGTGTTCGCCGGTGCCGCAGTAGTGGCGCAGGCGACCCGCCTGCATAGTCTCCCTGGGCGGCCCGCCCATCGCCATGCGCCGGGCGGGGTCGCCTGTCCCACTACTGCCCGCGCTGAAAATCACGCCAAAATTGCGAGAACGGATCTCCGCTTCCCTTTTTCGGGAGGAACCGTAAGCATCATGGTAATGGAGCGCTTTTGCCTGCTGGCCTCTACGGTCATTTTCTTTCTTGGCTTCGCCTACACGATGTATGCGTTGCGGTCCCGCATGTTGCGGCCCTCGCGATGGAGCCTGCTGATTATGTCGGTGGGGTTCGTGCTGTTGACGGAGTTCTTGAATCTCCGCGGGCGCACGGTCGGGCGCTGTCCGCTGACGAATCTGTTCGAAGTGCTCGTCTTCTTAAGCTGGGCCGTCGTGCTGCTGTACTTTGTCGTCGGCGGGACGTATCGACTGTCGCTGCTCGGCGCATTCACGGCACCGCTTGTGTTTCTTTTGCTCACAGTCGCGCAGCTCTCGCCTTCCGCGGCACTTCCCGCGATGAGCAAGCCGAGCGCAGGATTCTGGCCGGAGCTGCACGCGGCGCTGTCGCTGATGGCTTACGGGGCGTTCGCTTTGGCCTGCGTCGCAGGGGTGATGTATGTGGTGCAGGAGAAGCTCTTGAAGAAGCACCGGTTGAACTCGTTCTTCCACAGTCTGCCTCCCATCGCGGAGCTGTCGGTGGCTCTTCAACGGGTGATGCTAGCGGGCTTCATTCTGCTCACCATCGGCTTACTGTCCGGGCTGATGGCGGGGTCGCCGGCGTTCTATAAAGCGACGATGTTTGTCTCGGGGTTCGTGTGGGCCCCCTACGGAATTTTGCTGTGGATGCGATGGAAACACCGGTTTTCGCAGCGTAGATTCGCATGGCTTGCGGTGGGTGCGTTTGTCCTGGCGCTATCGACGCTCGGTGCACTGAACTTTATGCATATCAGCCGGTGATGGAGATCGTCTGCATCGGCCTGAGCCATAAAACCGCCCCAATCGAAGTGCGCGAGAAATTCGCCATCGGAGACTCACACCTCGGCGAAGTCTCTGCATTGCTCGCGCAAACGCAAGGACTGCGGGAAGCCGTGGTCGTCTCGACGTGCAATCGCGTGGAATATTACGTCGCCGCAGAGGACGGTGCGGAGGCCATTCGGAAGATCGAAGCGTTCGCGGCGGAGCGCGCGCAAATGTCGATGGGCGATTCGTTTTTCCGCCTGCGCGGGACGGAGGGAATCCGCCATCTCTTCCGCGTGGCAAGCGGGCTGGACAGCATGGTCATCGGCGAGACAGAGATTCTCGGCCAAGTCAAAAAAGCGTACCTCTCCGCGCAGACCGGCGGTGCGACTTCGCGGTGTCTGAACAAGATGTTTCAGCGCGCGTTCAACGTGGCGAAAGAAGTGCGCACGCAAACAGGAATCACCCGAGGCGCAGTGAGTGTCGGAAGTGTGGCCGTGGAGCTGGCCGAGAAAATCTTCGGCAAGCTGGAGCACTGCAACGTGATGATTCTCGGGGCCGGCGAGACCGCGGAAATGACCGCGCGCTCCCTGCAATCGCGCGGCGCAAAAGCAATCTTCGTTTCCAACCGCACCTACGACCGCGCAGCGTCGCTGGCGGAGACGCTCGGAGGAAAGGCCATCCATTTCGACCAATGGGACGCTGAGTTCGCAGAGATCGACATTCTCATCGGATCGACCGGCGCACCGCACGCAGTTGTTCCGAAATCAAAGCTCGCACCGCTCATGGATCGCAGGACGGATCGCCCGCTTTTCTGCATCGACCTCGCCGTACCGCGCGATTTCGAATCGACGGTGAACGACCTCGACGGCGTGTATCTCTACGACATCGATTCACTGCAAGGAATCGCGGAAGAAGGTATCCGGGTTCGGCAATCGGAGCTCAGCCGCTGCGAAGCGATGATCGAAAAACACGTTGGGGAATTTGCGAACTGGCTGGCGACGCCCGTGCCGAATTTCGGCGGTCAGAAGTAGTCGGGGGGAATGACGAATGACGAGGCGAACGGCGTGGTTCTTCAAAATATCATTTTGTGAACATCATTCTGTTTCCTTGAGCTTCGATAGCCGAACAACGCTCACGGACTGAAGTGTACTTCGATCGATGTTTACAGAATGATTTTCCGCACGGCTTCCACGCCTTGCGGTGCGGGTTCAGGACATGGGTAACACATTGGTCCCGAAAAACCTTCCGAAATGGGAGGATGAAGGGATGCCGTGGGAAACCAAAAACCAAATGAACCAAAGA
>JAYUSJ010000069.1:0-23931 GCA_043755735.1 Verrucomicrobiaceae bacterium
CGCTGCGTTCAAGCTCAACATCGCCGTGCTCGAAATACTCGGGCGCCGGCTTCGAGAATCGAACGGACGCTACATGGAGTCACTCGCCATCATTTCCGCTCTCGCGGAGGAGGGGACGATCATGAACGCGAATGCAGAGCCCTCCGGCGAAATGGTCTCTGCATAGAAACAAAATCCTCTTCATTTCCCCGCCGTGCCGTGTCATGAACGAAGTCCTATGAACTTCCGCCTTGCAGCACTGGCCCTCATCACCGCTATCTCACCCGCCTATTCACAAGATGGGAAAGACAATTGGACGCAGGTGGACGGCACCGGTTTTCGCGATGTGATGCTGAACGGAAAGATCGTCCTCCGGCACATGAACGCATGGGATGCGGCCCGCCGCGAGGAAACCTACAAGCCCTTCCTCCACGTATTCGATTTCGCCGGGGAGAAGCCGATCACCAAAGGCCACGGCGGGCAATTCACGCATCATCGCGGTGCATTCATCGGGTGGAACAAAGCCGCGTTCGACGGGAAGTCCTACGATTTCTGGCACTGCAAAAACGTGGAGCGCAAGCACACGAAGTACTTGGATTCCAGCAAGGGAGACACGCTTGTTAGCGTCACGAACTGGCCGACCCCGGAGGGCAGGGTGGTCATTCAGGAAACCCAGACGGTGAAAGCTACAAAGCTCGCCGGCGGCGCGCTGCAACTCGATTTCGATTTCAAGCTCGAAGCGCCCAATGGCCCGGTGAAGCTTGATGGGGACGTGCAGCACGCGGGGTTCCATTTCCGCGCGGCCGAGGAAGTGCAGAAGACTGCAAAGGAAACGAAATACACGCTGCCGGATGGCGTCAAATCGCTCGTCAATGCAAAGGGGGCATCCACCGATGTGCATGAGAATGCCAACTGGGTCGTCTGTTCATT
Source organism: Verrucomicrobiaceae bacterium (assembly GCA_043755735.1). Classification (GTDB taxonomy): domain Bacteria; phylum Verrucomicrobiota; class Verrucomicrobiia; order Chthoniobacterales; family Chthoniobacteraceae; genus SXWH01. Next base: position 910 of record JAYUSJ010000069.1, read on the forward strand.
CCTGATCGGAGACAAGCGATACGCCGTCGGACATTTCAACGACCCGAAGAACCCCGTCCCTGTGCAATACTCCACTCGCGCCTACGGCCGCTTCGGAGCGTTCAGCAAAGCCGAAGTGAAGCCCGAAGCGCCGCTCAACCTGCGTTACCGTATCGTCGTCACCGACGGTGCTGCGGAAACCCCTGCGGCCGAATGGCAGAAGCGCTGGGACGCATTCGCTGCCGCAAAGGAGACCGTGAAGTGAGCTTGGAGCCCACGCTTTTCTTTACGCCTGGAGAACCGCGAGGATTTCTTTCGTGAATAGGTTGGCGACCTTCTTCCAGCCTCGTCCGGTTGGGTGAAGTTCGTTCGCCCAGTCTTTCCGGTGTCCCGGTCTGCTCTTGGTGAGCGTTCCCCGGACATCGATGTGGTGGACATTCTCAGACGACCGCTTTTTCGCTACGGCAGCGATGGTTTTATTGAGCCGATCGATCAGGAAGTCGATCACCCGCTGCTGCACAGCTACGTCGGTGATGCCCTTGTTTACAAATGCCGGCTTCAACCACGGGCCGACAAAATGGAAGCCAAACGGGATATTGATTACCGCCCGTCCGTCCGGCACCGCGAAATCGTAGCCATGCAGAAAGATCGCAATCTTCGGCGACACCCGACGGGCCTCGTCGATGAGATGATTGAACGTGTCCGTGAACGCCTTCCCCGGCCAGGCCTCCACCTGATTGCGCCGACGATTCTCGTGCTGTTTCGTCCACCCAATCGCAACATCATTCTGGCGTCATGAATCTTTTTTAGTTGCCAGAAGGATGAAGACTCCGAGGCACGCGAGCAACCCCGCATGAAGCGCAGCAATCCCGATGCCCAGTCCGTACGCTCGGCATTCGCTTTTGCAGCCTCCGTGTCGACGGGAATACGATGCCACGCTCGGTGAAAAACTATGCGCGCGTCTCCTCCTGGAACCGCGAGCGCAACGCATCCATGTCGAAATCTGGCCCGAGATTCTCCGGGCGATAACTCGCGTCCCCTTGCACCCGCTCGAACACACTCGCGTGCAATCGCGCTTTGCCTTCGGACCTATCTGCAAGCCTGTCCACGACATCACGTGGCTTCTTCGGCCTCCAGCGCCACTCCTTTGCACCCTTTGCCCAGACGAATCGATACGCTGGCAGCAGTTCCATAAATTTCCATCCGCAGCTTTGCGCAATCTCGTCATGCGCATTCCCTAGCGAATCCGGCGGGCACTGCGCGCGGTATTCCGCCATCCGCACCTCATCCACGCGCAGTCCCGCTACACGCGCCTCCTTCGCCATCCATTCCATCGCCCCCATCGCCAGCCCGCTTTCCGAAGGCCACTCGTAACCCCCGCCCACGTCGCAATGCGCGCCCGGGAACCACACATTCTTTACTCGCGGAGCCCCGTCCGTTTGCGGCGTCTCGTCCGCAGTGAAAAGATTCGTCCGAAACCCAGCCCGGCGCTCGTCGATAGATACCGCGTGCCGCAACCGCTCCACCGACGGATTGTTCAACGTGAATGGGAACGTATCGTTCATATTATACATCCCCACCGACGACACCGTGTCCCACACCCCCACAAACCCCGCCGTCGCTTGATGACAAGCGTTCGCCTTAAACTCCGCGACGCGCTCCCGGAACTTCGCAAACTCCGCCTTTGCCGTTGCCTCCTCAGCCGTTAAATCTCCGAAAAGCGTCAAATATAACTTTTCCACCCGTCCCGGCCTCACCTCCGACTTCAGCCCCAAATACGCGTCCCAAGCGTATGGCAGCAAATTCTCCCTTCCCCGCTTCAACACACCCACGCCGTGAATCATCCCCGCAAGCACCCGCGCAGTGAACGCCCCTCGGCTGAACCCGAATAAAAACACCTTATCCCCCGGCTCATACACCGACATCAGATAGCGATACGCGTCCCACACATTCTCCCGCAGCGTCACCCCGGCGGCCAGATCCTTCACCCGGTCCCAGTCCACCTTGCTGCCAATGATGTATCTCCCAATCGCGCCAGCCGCTTTCCACCACTGAAACGTCACCACCGACTTCAGCAGCGAGCCGATGAACTTGCCCACGGACGGCTTCGTCATTCTCGGAGTCGTTCCCACTCCCGCGTCGTACCATTTCACCTGCCCGGCATCCTCCATCGACGCACAGAAAAGTCGCCACACATTGGTTGACGCTCCCTTTACCGGCTCGTTGTTCGTGCCGTCGCAGCAGATGACGATATTTTTACTCATAGGAAATAGTCGTAGTACAGGTGCTCGGTCCGCACCGTCTCCGACTTCTTTGTCTTCTTGTTGGTCATCTTTACTTCGAAAGTCTTTTTCGACGGTTCCCATCCCGTCTTCTCCACCTTCCGCAGTTCCGTTGGCTTCTGGTCCGATTGAAAAAGCACCGCGCACCGGCTCTTCAACTCCGCCACAATTTCCGGCAGCGGCATGTGCTTCCAGCCTTTCACTTTGTGCGCCACACCCACGTCCACCGGGATCACCGCTGCGATCCGTTCGCTTTCCATCCGCAGCAATCCTTTCTCCCGCAAGGTCGCATTGTGGCTGCCGTGATGCCCCACTTTGTAAAAGACCGTCCGCCGCAACAAATCCGCTGCATTCACCTCGCGCTTCTGCCCGTCTTTGTCCTTCACCTGCCAACGGTATTTGTCCCATGAGAGCATATTTCCCGCTTGGGCATCGCCCGGGAAAAGCAGCACGTCGCCGGTCTCCACAAACTCAAACGCCAGCACCAAGCTTGTATTATTCGTGTCATTATCGAGCTGAAGCGCCAATCGCTCTCCGACTGCCAGCCAGTCTTCGTCGATAGTGCGCCACGCGTTCTCGGGGTGAACGTACCAGGCCGTCCCCGACCGATCCGTACTATCCGGCACGCTAGGTCCGTCATATGTTGACGCCTCCAAAGTCTCCAACTCGTTCTCCAGCCGCTCCAACTCCTGACGCTCCGCGACATCCATGATGCGTTTCAAATCCGCCTTCTCCCTCCGAAACGACGACGCAAACGGCTGAGCCAGTTCCCCATCTTCTTTCTCAAATGCCGCCATGTAAGCGCCCGCCAGCGACAGTTCGCGGCCAAATCCTTTCTTCTTCCCCTGCGGAAACCCTTCCTTGCCGGGGTCTAGCTTCCCAAGAGCTTTCTTATTCTCCGGCGGCCCCATCACATACACTCGCACACTATCCTCCGGCAAACCCGGCACCGCTACCGGCGAGCGCCCTTGCACCACTTCATCCGGCACATTCGCCAGCGGGGTAAGCCCCGGATGAAATGTTTTCGTCCGGCTCTTCGGCACCTTTCCTTTGATAAATTCGAGCGCCCCTGACGTCCCTCCTGCACCCTCGCCTCCGTCGCCATCGGCTCCCGTAAATTCAAGCACCGCACCCAATCTCGCAACACGTGCATTCAGAGCTTTGGACTTTCCGCCGCCTGCCTCCTCCAGCGCCTTTTTCGTCGCCGCCGCCGCTGCCTTTTTTAGCTTCCGCTCTTCCCTCAGCGCTGCGGCCAGAGCGTTCCCCTCCTCTTCAGTCCACGCCAGCCACAGGTTTTCAAACTTTAGACCATTGAACTCTTTCTGCGCCTGCCCCGGAGTAAAGCCCGACAGATGATCCCAGTGCTCATGCGTTATCGCCAGCACATCAATCTTCCCGGCTGTCTCGTCGATCAAATCTTTGGCCACTTCCTTCATCACCACACCCGGCTCCCCGGTCCCCAGCACTACGCCGCAATCGATCATCACATGCACATGCTTTCCACCGCCTTTTGGAAAGCTCAGCAAAAAGCAATCTCCCAATCCCTGCCGATACATCCGTATCCGCACCCGGTAATCCTTCGGCACTTGCGATGCCGCCTTCTTTTTCACGGTTTTTGGTTTCGTCGCCATGGCTTAGTGTCCTGTGTGAAGCATCGCAAAAGGCTCGTCCCCATCCACCATCCCGTAGCACTCCGCCAGTGACATCCCTGCGTCCGCAGCAAACTCCCGAGCCAGCGTGATTCGACCATCTTCATCCTCCTGCTTAAAGAGCGACTTGCGCACAATGTAGCGGATCTTCTGCGTGTCCAAATCCACAATGAACGTGCTGCCGCCCCATATCTTCCGCCCGTCGAAAAACTGATACTGCAATATCGAAAACACCACCTGATTCAGCACCGAGCCATTGCTACGCACCCGCCGCGCCGGCCACAGAGAATGCAGCTCAAAATGCACCTCTCTTTTCGCGTTCGCGATTTCGAAATTCAGTCCCGTCAGCCTTTGCAAAGCCTCGTCCAGATTCGCTGTCCAGAATTTCGCCTGCAAGTCGTCATGCAGCACAGCCCGCTGCTTGCGCGTCGCATCCCACCGAGTCTTCCGGTCACTACTCCACCCGATTTTATCGAAATATGGCTTCAAAAAATTTCCAAGTGCCGCCAGTCGCTCATACTTCTCAATTGCCTCCGATGAAGAATCCCACGTCAGGCTCTCCTCCGACAGCGACCTCAGCTTCCGCGGGAAAATCCCGTGCTGCCGAAACGCATCGATAAAAGCCAACCGATACAACCGCCCGTCCGGCACCACATCCCGGTCCGCCGTAATCAAAGCCCGCAGATAATCCCCGAACGAAATATCCACCGGCGGACAGTAATCCAGTGCCCGGATGCACATCGTCAGCACATGACCCGCCGCCTTCACCGCCTCCTTCGTAAAACGGTTCACAAGGTCCGGATGCAACTCCCCCTCCTGCAAAATCCCCGTCCCGCCGCTAGCGATGCGCCGCAAGTCCACGATGCGCGAATTGTAAATCGCCACAAACGCATCGAACACCGCCGACACCAAAATCTGCCCACGCGAATGAGGCGCCATGTCCATCTCCATCCGACGAGGGTCCGGCGGACGACGCGTCCACTTTCCCGTCGCCGGGTCCACCTCTCCCAGCGCACTGCGCAGCGAGCCATGATTCCCCGTCGCCCGCCCAAATTCCTGCGCCAGCTCCCCGAGCAGATTATTCATCTCCAAATCCCCCCGAGTCTTCGCGATCTGATGCCGCACCACATCCGCAAACGTGAAGTGCTGAAACATCGCCACGATGTCCGCAAACGCCTCATGGAAGGCCAACCCATCCGGCTGAGTCACCTCCATAAAGCGCGGATAAATCCCATCCAAAATCGCATGCGTCGTCTCATGCGCGATGATGTCGTGCGACAAACACGAAAACACAATTCCCCCCGGATAATACACCTCCCCGCCCAGCTCCGACGCGGGGAAATATCCAAAGAGCAGCGCCTTCTTCGTCGGCGAATAGTAAGCATTCGCCTCCCGCAGCGCGTGCGGATATACCCGCAACCGCCGGACGAAAAACGCCTTCTTCTCCTCCTCCGAACACTCGCTCCACGTCTTCCCGAGAACCTCCGGCGTCCGGTCCGACCACATCACCGGCCTCCCCAGTGCCCGCTCGAAATTCCGGATCGTCGTCATCGCCACCGCATACACCATCTGCTGATGAAACTGCGGATTCGAAGACAGCGGCGGCAACCCATCCTGCGCCAGCAAATGCGGCGCATCCAGATCCACCGGCTCATAAAAACACCCACTAGCCGGGTCCACATCCACCACCTCCAAATACTCCCCCACCGGCCCATGCGCCAGCGGCTCCCAAGGAATCGAATACGTACGCTCATTGATCGGCATCGTCTCCGCCTTGGTGGAAAGGCTTGGATCAAAAGAGAACCCCCGCAACCGGCGGTGCGTAGGGCGGTGAAGATGAGGTCCGCTTCGAGAAGACTGCATGGCGTCTGATTTAGATTTGCTTTGGATTCTAGCCCCAATCCGTATCCTCGCCCCGGCAATCGATGTGCACGAAGCTGTTGTACTCAGCGACGCCGCCGCGGAAGACAAACGTCGTCTGGTTTCCTGAAGAACGAATGTTCAGCGCAGCAGCGTTGAGCGGAGCCAAGTCGCGCACGAGATTGATCGCGCTCTTCGTGACAGTAAACGTCTGCCCGCGCATCTGCCGCGCGATGCGCGTCAGCGCCCGTGGAGTCATCCCGGCACTCGCAAAATCGATCGCCCGGAAGTCCAAGTGCTGCGAGCGAGACGCCGCGCCGGGAAGCGTGGAATTGTATGCTCGGCTGCGGTAAGTGCTATTGAGCGTGATGGGCACACCCGCTTCCCGACGGATGCGGTCCAGCACGACAATCGTCGGCACGATATTATCCCAAAGCCGTTGCGGTGGACGCGAGTTGGCCACTCCGTTGTTGCTGTTGTAAGTAGGCCGCAAAATTTCCGTCGCCGTAAAATGGCGAAGACCGAGCCCTCCGATAAACGTACCAAAGTCCGTATTTTCCGCCGCTGGTGCCGCTTCGATGGCAGCTCCTCCTACACTAAAATGAGAGATAAATTTTGCCACGATCGTCTCGGCGAGGCGGGTCTTCCGCTCCTGTCCGAGACGCGCGTCCGCCGGATTGTCGCCGAAGAACGGCTCGATCAAACATGACGGTATCTCGGACATCGCATTCACACTCTCCCCGCCGCGAGGGTGCGGCGGAGAAGGCTTGATCTTTCGGTCCGCAGTACCAGTCCGGCCATACAGAGCGACCATCCCATCCTGCATCGCCTGGGCCCACCCTCTCGAAGCGGCGCAAGCCGTCCCGAAGATCGTCTCAGTCCCTCTTGCGGTGCGGTTAGAAGCGTTAAAATGCAGCTCCACCGCCGCAGTCGCGCCCCACTGACGCACCGCGCGATAAGCGCCTGAAATACCCACTCCATCCCGGAAAAACACCCGCACCACCACGCCTAGCCGATTGCATTCCCCCACGATCCGTTGCGCAAGGTCACTGTTCCAGACGTATTCGCTCGCGCTCACTGGGCTCACCCCCGACGCACCCGGCGCGACGCGCGTATGCCCCACGACGATGGCGAGTTTCCCACTGCCCGCCCGCTCTACGGCAGCGCCGACGATGGATGCCGGTTCCACCCCCGACTGAGCGTCGAGGATGTTTTCGAGTTGTTCTTTGATGCCCGCGAGCTCCTCCGCCGGAGTCGGCGGTTTGACGTCGGGCGTTTTTGCTTTTCCCGCATTTTCAGGCGCTTTGGCTGCGGGGCTTTTGGCTGGTGCTGCTTTTTTTGGCATATTCGTTGTTGTTAGTAGTTGGTTGTTGGTTATTTCCGGGAAATCTATGTCAGAGGACGCTTCGCACTGTGGCGCAGCGCAAACTCCGTCTTGGAGCCGATGAACTGTGGGACCTTTAGCCCATCCCGAAGAAATGCCAAAAGCGCCGACTCCGCTCCCGCCACATCGGGCTCTTCTACCTTTGCCGATACCTCCAGAAGCGTCGTTCCATCGGTCGTCGCCCAATGCTCCACGGTGGCCTTCTTCGCCAGCCCTGCCACTTTGACCTTCCACTTCCGCGAATGGATCGGCCCATACGCGAGCAGCGTTTTCCATTCTCCCTCTGCCAATCCCGAGAGCGCCACGGCATCCGCTTCAAGCAAACTGGCCAGCGGGAAATCGCCCGCAAGTGCCATCGCAATCTCATCCGGCGGCGGCTCTGTCGTGATCGAAAACGACTGCTTCGCTGGAGCCCCCACGTTTTTATCGGCCTCCAGCTTCCGATCTGGAAAGTCCTTGCCCCACTTCGCATGCGCCGCCGCAGCCTCCTCGCCGCGCAGTTTGCAAGTCGCATCATCCGGATCGCCGTCCCTGCTCTTGCGCACCTGTCTCACGCGGAGGATTTGCCCAGCAGCAAACCGCGAAAGCGAATCCGTATCAAAGAAGTGGATCGTCAGCTCATCCACCTCCGCCTCATCGACCGTGAGGCCTGCGAGAGCAGCAATCTGCCCTTCGGCAGCGATAGCATATTTGACTTCGTATTTCATAAATCGGTTATACTCGGTGCAGCCCGCGCAGATACGTCTTCGTCTCCGCATTGACGACTCGAAATGCGTCGAACTTCCCGCCCTCGGCACTCGTCACAAACGGGAACGGATTGCTCGCCGTAAACCCGAGGAAGAAATCCACATGGCTCCCCGCAATTGCCCCACCCACATCCCCGGCGAAAAAATAGCCATCGTGGACAGGCCGCGTGCCATCCGGGAGCGAGACGCGCACGCCCCGCGCCTGCGGGATGTAGATCGCCGTGCCCAGAGGAATCACCGACCTGTCCACCGCCAGCGTCCTCATCGGCGAAAGAATATACCCGCCAGCCCCATCGCCATACTTCCCCTTGGGAGTGCCCCAACGCACCTTCTCCAGCGCGCGGACCTTTGCAGGAGAGAGAGAGGTGAACCCATCGCAACTCGTCTGACTCTCGCCCTTCTTCCCCTTATAATTCAGCACGACCCACTCCCTATCATCGTTCTTGTAGGCGAGCGTCCCCTCCACCCCCGCGAGACACCAAGCCTTCCGCGTGAGCTGGATTCCGAGCGACTTCCCATCCATATCCCGCACCGTCACCCCGTCGGAAACAGGCGTCACTGACTTTATGTAATAGTACGTCCCCCAAAGCCGGGATTTCTCTGCAAGGTCCCCTGCTTTCGGTTCCGGGAGGTCAAATTTGAATTTGCTAGCTGCCATAAAATCGTTCGTTTGTTGGGTTTCGTCTAAGGTTTCGGATCTTCGGGCGGTGCCGGCGGGCCTGGCTGCTGCATAGGCGATGCCGTTCGTGAACCAAGGAGGTAACCCGCAATCGCCCCTAGAAGCCCGAGCGGAGCGGCGATCTGTTTGTCCGAGTATCCCGCGACCACCATGATCAACATCGCGCAAATCACCAGCGGCACCGCCACTACCTGAATCAGCTCGAATGGCGCTTCCTTCGCTTCACTTTTTCGCATTACAAAAACCAAAAGACTTACCACGAACGCCCCGAAAATCAGGATCGTCAGCGTCATATTGAAGACCATCTCCTCCGACCACTGGCTCGGCAATGCCGGTTGCGACAGGAGTTTTGCTGCCTCCGCTGCGGCTTTCTTCGCTGCTTCGCTTTCGTTCATAAAATCACCTTCTTGCGCGAGCTTGTTCCTCGAGCGAAGCCACCCGCGCCCGGAGGTCTTCGATCATCATATTCTGCGCCCTGGTCAAATCCTCAAGCCGCTTCAATCGCATCTCCACATCATCGCCAGGGCGGATTGCGATTCTCGAGAGCTGTGCGGCTCTTTCTGCTGCCGTCAGCACTTCCTGCGCACTGGCGCGTGGAGGCACGGCGCGAGCAGCGGGAGAAGGTCGCTGCCTGTCCGCAGCGCTCGCATGTTCGACAAGCCCCGCCGCAAACAACAGCGAGGCGATGGCGATAAATGTTCGTTTCATAGCGTTGGTTGGAGAGTTTGATTCATTTCTCGATCGGCCCGCACCCTAGGCGACCCCGGCAAACTCCGCGTAAAACGACCGGATGTTGCGCGACGTCGCGCCTTGGTGTGCTTTCAGCCGATAGCGCATACCGTTGATCTCCGCAGTGCTGCCCCCCCGCGTCTCTGGAAGAAAAGCAAGCGTCCCCATCGCCAGCAGGGCCTCCGCGCTAGGGCCGATCCAAAAGCCGCCGATGGGCTTTGTTAAAGGCCGCGTCACCCCGGCGACATAGTCAAAGGCATCCCACTGGTATTTCAGCGTCGCTACATCCGGGCTCGGATCGTTGGCATTCAGCATCTGGAGGACTTTGATCAAATCGCGCGACTGCCCCACCGTATTCGGCACCTTGAAGTGCTCATCCATGTAATACTTATACCAAAAATGGTATCCCTTCACCTCTCCGCCCTTCTGCTCCCCCACTACGGTATGCTCAAACCCGCTCAAGTCCCGGTTCCCTCCCATGTGATACCTCTCAAACCAGACGCGCTCGATCATCGCCCACCACTGCTCCTCGCTTACCGCAGAACCAGTCGTCTGCGCATAAAACTCCCGCGCGACGAGATGCGACGCGCTCTTCACCGCTTCTGAAAGAAATATCTGCACCTCGCCACTCTCCTCCGGCAAAAGGTCATCCTCCTTCGTCTGGTCGAGCACGTAGTTATTGAAGAGCGCGGCCACCCTGTCGTAGCTCGCCTTCTTCGCCTCCGGGATCACCACCTCGGGCAGAAGCTGGTGATCCTCGATCTGACCACCGCTGGGACTTTCATTCACGAGAATGTAGCCCGCCGCCTTCTGCTCCGCGCTCAAGACCGTCCCCGCGATGTAGGCCCGGATGCCCGCTCCCGCCTCAAGGTCTGCGTTCCAGATTGTTTGATAGATGTCCATAGGTGTCCTTCTGTCGTTAGAAATGTCTCAGATGTTTCGCTGTTCGCATCGAGCCGACCGTTGACTATTCGTTGTTTGTGATTGTGAGTGGTTGTAGTCGCGACTGAGGGATAGAATCCCTACTCAAAGAAAGGCGCCACCTTGTTTAGCAGCGTGGAGATAAAAAGCGCGCCAAACGCCGTGACGACCGCCATTGCGTCCGAGTCACCTGCGAGCACTCCATTGCCGGGGACCGCAAGCGCCCAGACCGAGAATGCAACCGTCGCGGCAAACATGTTCCAAGTCGGGACTTTCGGAACTGCACTCCCTCCTGGAGTCTTTTTTTTGATGGCAAGATACCCCGCGTAAATGAGTAACGGCGTCAACCCAAGAAAAAGCCAGTATCCGAACTTTGGGGTGAAAAATGGGAACACGGCCACGAGCGGTTTATTCGCGGAGACGCACGCGATGTAGAGGGTGATCGTTTCCGTCGGCAGATACTTCGCGAGCCCATCCAGTCCACTATTGGGCGCAGTCTGCGGCGGGGCGTCGCTTTTTCCACCAGCGCCAGGCTCCGCCTTCAGCGCCTTCGTGGAAAATACTACTCCTTTCGCGGGTGTGACACCCTCTGAGGTCAGTCGATAAAGGCTCATTTGCAGTTCTACGCGAATACTAGAATTCCACGCCCAGCCCGAGCGTCAAAATATCGTCCCTCTCAAACGACGGCGCATCTTGCCCCACAGTGTAGTTGGCGGAGAGATACGTCTTTGCCCCATAAAGTTCGCCGACGTTATAGTTCACGCCCGCATTCCCATAGTGAAAAGCCCGGTTGTCGCCACTCAGCTCCAGCACGAGCTTGTATGTCCCCGTCAATGAAAGACGGTCAGTCAAGTCCACCCGCGCCACCACATTAAAGACGGCTTGCGAGATGTCCGACTCCGTCACCACCCGGTTGCGTGTCTGCTCAAAGCTCACTCGCTCCCGCCCGCCACCTAGCTTGGTGACGCTCTTTGTCCCCGGCACCGCGCTCACACTCTCCGCCACTTCTTTGTCGTAGTTACCAAACGAGTAGCCGATTCTCGGGTCGATGTAGATCGAGCGGAACGGGATGAAGCCAAACAGCTTCTCAGGGTGCAGGGGACGCAGCACCGGCCTCCAATAAATGCTCCCAGTAGTGTTGCGATAGTCGGCACTAGGGTCCGTCTCCCGCTGGACTTCTGCGGAGACGATGCTCCCGTTGAAAAACGGTGCTTCACCGCCCTGCCCGCCCTGCTCGACTTCGCGCGTGTCGCGTGAATAGTTGGGAAGCGCCCAATCCGCCGCGAGCTTGTACCGGAGATGATTCAGCGCGCCCGCCTTCTCGTCGGCTTCCCTCGAATTATAATCGATGATTCGGGCTTCCGCGCTCGCAATCAACTTCGGGAAGAGGCCCTTATCCTCAAACCCTTCCCCCAACATCGGGTTGAGTTTCAGGGCCGCTTTTGCGTCCACGTCCCAACGCGACGTGTTTTTCCCGCCCGCTGCCGTCTGCTCGCGTTGCCGGATCCAGGAAACCGTCGCCGGCCCCTTCCCCTTGGCATCGCCCAAGCCGCTTGCGGTGATGGAGAGATAGGTTTTTACCTTTCCCACGCCCTCGGAGGCGAGCTTTTCCTTCGCGTCTTTTAGCGCTTTGGCAAATGCCTCATCCGTCATCTCCACCATCGTAAATAGGTCCCGTTTTCTCGCTGCCGCAAACTCCTCCATCGATAGCGCATTCGTGAGGTCGTCGCTATCCGCCTCGTCAAACACAGCCTTGAACTTCCTCCCCGCTGGCAAAACCAACCGCCCGCCGAGCGCGAGCGGCTCTAGTTCATCGAGCGTGATAAAGCCGTCCTTTGTCGTATTGATGGCCTTCCATTCATTTTCCAGCACAGTAGGCGACACCGCAGCGCGCGGCTTTGCGGGCTTGGCCGGCACAGCCGCAGGCGCAGCGGAGCGTGCTTGGAGCAGCTCCCCCAGCTCGGCCGCGCTGAGTTCCCCGTTGCGGTCCCGGTCATATGTTTTCAGCAATGCAGCCGGTGCCTGCGCAAAGGCAGGGAGACTGATAACCGGAGCGACGAGCACTGCGGCACATAGAAAGTTGCGTGTTGTTTTCATGGAAGTTGTTTCTTAATCCCAAGAGATGGTGACTCTCGGCGAATTGACCGCCCCAACGAGCTCCGCCACTGCCTTCATCGTGTCCCCGTCTACAAGATCGCGGATGGTTTTATTCGCCGGTACGATGCTTCTGTCGTTATTGATTCGTTGGCGAAACAAGACGATTTGGTTTCCCGTGAGTTGCACCTGCACCGGTTCGCCCTCCCCGAGTTTGAGCTCGGGCGCCTGCCTCATATTCGCAGCACTCATCCTGGTATTCAACTGCCGACGATGCGCGATGATGGTGTTGATAATGGTATCCGAATTCAGCGCTGCCGCATTTGCGGCAATCACTTTGGGAGCGGCCTTTTTAGCGCCCGCTTTCTTGGCTGCCGGATTTTTGGGCTTGGCCGCAGGCTTCGCGGCGGCGGCGGCTGGATTGGCGTTATTGGCGGGCTTCTTTGGTTTCTTAGGAGTAGGCATATGGTTGCGTTGGTTGATTGGTTTGAGACGAGTTCACCACACCATGAGCGAGCACCCTTCGCCCGGCTCGCTATACATGACTCGGACTCGTAAGATATACTGCCGCCCTGCGTGGAGGCGGAGTTTGATGCTGGCGTTTTTATCCTCCCCGCTATCGTCGTCTGCTGCGATGCGGACGAGTTCTTTCCCCGAACGTTCGTAGAGGACCATGACGCTGTCGCTGGGCCCGAACGTCCTCATCTCGTAGTTGCGGGATGTGGTGGGCTCAATTCGGAAGTTGGACTGGTGCCCCGACTTGCCTACTAGCTCCGTGCTCTGGAAAGGGGCGAGTACTGGGTGCGCGCTGTCGCTCATTGCAGGATAGAAGGTTTTTACCCATGTTTTGTCATCCGCCGAGAGCCCCCCTCTTGGGCGAAGCCCTGTCCTGTACATGGCCGGTTCGCGGATGAGGCCGGCCTCAAAGGGGTAGTGCATGATGCTATTGGGGTCCCAGTTGGAGCCTTGGACGGTGCTGCGCGGGATTTTGCGGATGATGTTGTGGTAGGTCTTGGCGCGGTCCCAGTTATTGGGTGGCCCGCCGAGGCTTGCATAGACGGCTTCTTCATCCCAGACGATGCCTGCGTTGGGGTTTTGATGCTCGTGGGGAAGGCCGAGGGTGTGGCCGATTTCGTGGATGCCGGTGTCGTTGTTTTGGCTGATGTCCCAGCCGATGTTCATGGTGGGCTCCGCTTTAGGGATGGTGAGCACTGCGCGCCCGATGTAGCTCCAGGAGCCAGTGTTTGCAAAGGCGATGCGGACCATTGCGTCGCGGACGACAGCGATTTCCCTGAATTTGAGGCCTATGCCGACATCCTTCCACTTCTTAAACGAGGCGCGCATGGCAGCTTTCTGGCGGTCTGGCCCTTCGTAAAAGGCGTAAGTAAGCTCGGTGCCGTTGACCCACTTTTGGGCCGTCTCAAGGATGGCAAAAGCGCGCTCGGGGTGGACGCCTACGTCAAATGTGCGCGGTGGTTCGTCGCGCAAGGTGCAACGATAGTCGATGCCTGCTCCAGCGATGGTGATTCCTACTCTCGATTTTTTGTTTTTCATGGTGTGTTTGCTGTTGGTTTATTTTATATTACTAGAAGCGGGCAATGCCGACTCAGTGCCAACCTTTGCCTCTGGAAGGTTCCGCAGCAGTGCAGCTGGGTCTTCCTCCAGTGCCGCTACAAACGTCTTCCCCACCCTCAGGTCCATGTGCCCTGCGGTAAACCCCGCGGGCTTTCTCCCAAGGATCGTCGTTGCGTTGATAAAAGCGTCTGGGGTTTTGCTAACACTCTTTAAGTCCCCGATGAGTTTATCCGCAGCGGCTTTATCTTCCGGGTCATAGTAGATAACTTTGAGTTCGTTGGTATCCAAATTCCCAATGTAGCCTGTGGAACGCCAGTTGTATCTGTCTGCGCTCAGAAACGTCTTTAGCGGCGCGAGCGTGGCGTCGGTCGTTTTTGGCGGTACTTCAAAGTGAACGCGGGGCGCACGGGCGACCACGCTAGTCGCCGCATCTGGGATGGTCGCACCTAGGGCACGGGCCGCTGCTTTCGCCCGCTGGGCTACGGCAGGCTTGTCCCCGATGCTGGCATCTTGGAGGATGGCTTCCACCGCTTGCTGGGCCGCAACTTTCACCTCCGTCACGCCGCGAGCGTCGGCGCGTTTGCCTATGCTTTCTATTAGCGTGATGGTGCTATCCGGCTCTTTTTCTGCCGCGCGTGCTGCGGAGTCGACGAGAGCTATGAGAGATACCGTGGCGCTTTTGGCGATTTCCGGTTTGTCGCTGCTGGTTGCCAGGGCAGCGGTGCTCACCAGTTCCAGCGCAGGCCCTTCAGCATCGCGGGTCGCCGCCTTTATCCCTGCAGTGCCTTCTTCTTTAGTCGCGCTTTCAATATCGGCTTTATTCTGGTCGACCGCCTTCTCCTGTTTGTCCGCGTTTATTAATCCCGCGATTTGTTTTTCAGCACTCTGGAAGATAAATTGCCCGCAATACCCGCAGACGACGGCAAAAAAGACCGTCCGCGCTACTTGCCGGGTGTTGCAATTGGCCAACACATAGACCCCGATGCCTCCGGCAAGCGTGCCCAAGAAGGCCGCTGCCCATCCGGTGATCTCAGCCTCGCCAGCGTTAAACCCCGGCCCGATGAGCGTGGAAGCAACGCCTCCGAGCGCTCCCCCGAGCAAGACTGCCGCGCATACCCCGTAATCTGACCGTATGACCATATTCAGTGTCTCGATGTTTAGTTGAAAACGCATAGTTTTCTTGGATTTTGTCGCCTTACTCCTCCAGCCACTCCTGCACCGGCCCTGGGGCGCTGGTGCCTCGGCTGTTGCGGGCTTGGAGCCATACTTGGTAGGCGACCCCGGCGGTGAAGGTGTAGAGGTTTTCTATCACGATGCTCAGTTGGCCGGGCTCGCCGATTGCGATAAGCTCGGGGGCGCCCCCGGGGGCTTGGCGATAGACTTCCAGTCGCGTGGCGTGGGCGGGCATCGTGGTGGTGCTCACGGTGCGCGTGGCCACGACAACGGTGGTGTCGGCAGGCGCAAGCGGGGCGGTGAGGACGCTGCCTCGCAGGAGGCCGATGCTGAAGAGATCGTCCACTTTCTCGGAGGGCTTGCGGAAGACTTTGATTCCGGTGCCGACCATGGGGTGGAAAAACCTGCCATGGCATGCATTCGGTCGATTGGAGGTGTCCCCGAAACATTTGGCGCGCTCAATACGGGTCCGACCAAGGAATCCCCCGGTGCTGATGCGTTTTGATGCTCCGGGGACTTTACTGTAACCACCTTCACAATTTGTTTGGGCGATGACGGCTCCTTCCGACGTCGGGGACTTGGCGCTTTGATGCGCAGTCTCGTCTTCGATAGTGTTTATTTGGGAGCCGTGGGCCATGCGGATGATGTGAGCAGGACTTTGATGGGTTTGTCCAATGGGGCTGATCCTGAATACGACACGGTAGTATTGCCGGTTCAGGAGGAACCTTACCCGATATAAGAAAATGGCGTATTTTATGGGGCTCGGTCTTGGAACAAGGGGGATGCGCGTATAGGTAGTTCACCCGTGGTAGCGATGGTAATATTTCCACAGGGCGATTGCTGCGCGGTAAATCAGACGGTTTTTTTTGTGCGAATATCCACGAGTTTTTGCGCTGAATCGGGCGAAGCAACTTTGGTGGGGAAGGGGATTGCCCGGCACCGTAGAGTGATTCATCTGCGGCGGCGCTTCGGTGCGATGTGGCGATGTGGCTTGCGAACTCGCAAAGGGTCGTGGTTTTTGCCGATGAGGGCGGTATCGTGAGGAAGCGGTGGGTGGGCTGTAAACAAATGCGTTATTTTGTTTGCGTTTACCTCATGGCGAACGGTAGGAATCCCGTCGTTCTCTGGGCTTTGAACTGCACGCTTGGGGAATCCCAAAAAACACCTCACTTTTAATGATAACGGAATCCCAGATGCCGACCGGTAAGAATACGCGAATTGTTCTCGCAGATGACCACTATGGAATGTGCGAGATGTTGTCGTTTATCTTGCGATTGGAGCCGGGGATGGAAGTGGTGGGCGAGGCGAAAGGCGGGTGCGAGGCACTGCGGGTTTGTAGAGCTGTGAAGCCGGACGTGGTGGTGCTCGATTTAGCCATGCCGGACCTTGCCGGGGTGCATGTGATGCACAGCCTGCGGGAGAGTGCGCCGGGTATTCGTGTGCTGATTTATACGGGCACGGAGAATGAGGCGGCGATGCGGGCGGTGCTGATGGAGAAGCCGGATGGATTTGTGCGGAAGACGGAGCCGCTTGCGAATCTGCGGGCGGCAATCCGTACGGTGTCGGCCGGCGGGCGGTATCTGTCACCTTTCGCGGAGAAGCTGTCTTTGAGGCCGGAAGCAGCGCTTTCGATACTCACGGAAAAGGAAGTGGCCGTGCTGCAAATGATCGCGAGGGGAATGCTGACGAAGGAGATCGCGGAGGTGCTCGATGCGAAGCCGAAGACGATCGACCATCATCGGCAGCATCTCATGGACAAGCTGGGCTTGCACGATGTGGCGTCGCTGACGCGCTTTGCGATTCAGGCGGGTTTGTGTTAGCGGGAAATGCCGGAGCTTGGTTTTTGGGACGATGCGTATTCGTCGCTTCGGTAATCTTGCGCTTTCCAGCGCGCGTGGCGCGTGGCAGAAGATCGGGATGATGATTCGTTTCCTTTTTGGTTTGCTCCTCGCGGTTTCAGCGTTTGCCGAGCCGCAGGTGACCGTGACAAAGGTGTGGGACGCCGCTCCGCACTCGGCGTTCACCGACCTTGCGCGCTGGCGCGATGGATGGTGGATTATTTTCCGGGAGGCGGCGGCACACGTGGGCGGCGATGGAAAGCTGCGCGTCCTTCATTCCACCACGGGTGACAAGTGGGAGAGCGCTGCGCTGATTGCGGAGGACGGCATCGATCTTCGCGACCCAAAGCTGAGTGTGACGCCCGACGGACGGCTGATGATTGTCGCGGGCGGCAGCGTTTATAAAGGCGGCGCGAAGTTGCTCGCCCGCCAGCCGCGCGTTTCATTTTCCAAGGACGGCAAGGAATGGACAGCGCCGCAGCGGGTGCTGGGCGAGGGCGAATGGCTCTGGCGCGTGACGTGGCATCAAGGGACTGCGTGGGGCATGTTTTACAAGACGAGTGCACCGGAGGGGACCGCCGAGGATACCGGCGAGTGGACGTTGACGCTTTGCAAAAGCGAGGATGGACTGGACTGGAAGTCGGTCACCCCACTGAAGATTTCCGGACGCCCGAACGAAGCGACGCTGCGTTTTGGAATCGACGACGATTGCACAGCGCTCGTCCGTCGTGAATCGGCGGACAAGCAAGGCTGGCTGGGGAAGGCGAAGCCGCCTTACACCGAGTGGACCTGGCAGCCGATCGGGCGCGGAATCGGAGGTCCGAATTTCCTGATGCCACCGGGACGGTTGGTCGCTGCGGGCCGTGACTATCTTCCGGATGGTCCCAAAACGGTGATCGGTCCGATCATCGACGGGAAGTGGGAGCCAGCCCTCACTCTCCCAAGTGGCGGGGACTCCAGCTATCCTGGAATGTTTTGGAATCGCGGTGAATGGTGGGTGAGCTATTACTCCTCGCACGAAGGGAAAAGCGCCATCTACCTGGCAAAGATTCGCGGACTGTAACCCACTGAACCCTTGCCATGAAAAAGAAGGAATCCATCCGAAACGACTGCTACCGAATCGTTCTCACCGGAGGTCCGGGCGGTGGCAAGACGACCGCTGCGGATCTTTTTCGCCGCGAGATCGGAGACCGCGTGGTGATGGTCCCCGAGGCGGCGACGATCCTTTTCCAAGGCGGCTTTCCGCGCTCAACGGAGCCTCATGCTTCCCGCGTGTCGCAGACGGCAATCTTTCATGTGCAGCGCAATCTTGAGGACGTGCAGGCCGCGCTTTATCCCGGCCGCATCCTGCTCTGCGACCGTGGCACGATCGACGGAGCTGCGTATTGGCCGGATGGCGACGGTGATTACTTTGCGACCGTTGGAACCACGTTTGAAAAGGAGCTGTTGCGCTATGATGCGGTGATCTTCTTCGAGACGGCGGCGGTCGGCGGTTCGTCCATCGAGAGCGGGAATCCCATTCGGAACGAGTCGCTTGAAGTCGCGGTGGAACTCGATAGGAAACTACGGAAACTGTGGTCGGCGCATCCGCATTTCACCCTCGTCCCGCACAATCCGTCGTTCTTTAAGAAGATCAGCTTCGGCCTTGCCGCGCTGGAGAGTCTGGTCGCGCAAATCTCGTGCGCGCCCGAGCCCGTCCGGCGGAAGGGCTCCCGGAAACGGTGTGGGGAGGGGTGAATCGAAGGTTTTGAGTGGCGGAGGTTTGACTCCGCGGGGTTCGCCTTCCATACTCCGGATTATGGACTCCGGCGTTCGCCAGCGTATTTACGAATTTATCGAAACCAAAGGCCTGCGCAAAACGACGCAGCGGGATGCGATTATCGAGGCGGCATTCAGCACCACCGAGCATTACACTGCGGATGATCTGCTGGTGATGGCGAAAAATCTGGACCCGTCGGTGTCGCGTGCCACGGTGTATCGGACGCTCCCTTTGCTCGTGGAGAGCGGGCTGTTACGCGAGATGGATTTTGGCCGGGATCACAAGTTCTACGATCCGAACTATGTGGACCATCCGAACCACAATCATCTGATCTGCAAGGACTGCGCAAAGATCATCGAGTTTGAGGATGTTCACATCGACACGCTCGAGGTTTGCATCAGCAAGCGGATGGGGTTCACCCCGACGGGCAAAGTGGTGCGCATCGAGGCTCATTGCGACGAGATGCAGCAGACAGGGCAATGCCGCCGTCAGAAAGTTTCGTAGTGGGTTTTGATTAGGTGTGATTTGTGATTTGTCGCAAGCGAATTGGCGTGGTTTTCACGCTTGCGACAAATCACCAATCACGAATCACCGCCGACAAGCGCTGGCTTACTTTCACTCCTGAGTAACACATTGCAAAGTTGAGACGTAGAGCGTTTTACGACCCCACACTTTTCCGGGGTTTCGCAGCGTTTTTTTTTGCCAAACATTTTTCTGCAAAAATGGAGTCGCTCATTTTGGCAGAAAAATGGTTGGCAAAAAAAGGGCTCAAAAAGATTGCGGTAATTCCTTCGTGTTATTCCCTACTCCTTCCGCCCCGGTCTTTTGCTGACTACTGAAAAGCGCAGTGGGTCAGCGGGACGCCGCCGCAGTTTTGGGCGCTTCAGCCGGGCGGCGAAAATTAAACTGCGAACTTCGGACGATCCCCAGAATGAGCTCCTGCGAAGCGTATCCGCTCGCGGCCACCGCTTTGGAGATTTGGCGGATCGCGAGCCAGTCGCCCTGCTCGATCCCGCGTCCCAGCGCATAGCTCATCATGCGCTCGGCGAGGTTGCGGGTGAATTCGTCCTTTCGTTGCGCGAGCAGTGTTTTGAGCTCCATGGAACCCGAGAACTTTTGACCGTTGGGCAGCTCGCCTTTGTTGTCCACTGGGGCGTCGGCCACGATGGTGCGCCATTGGCCGATGGGGTTGAAATTCTCCAGGCCGAACCCAAGCTGGTCCATCGTTTTGTGGCATGATGCGCATTCCGGCCGGTTCCGGTGGTGCTCGAGTTGCTGGCGGAAGGTCATTCCATTGCGCACTTTGTCGGATGTCGGGAGGCTCTTGATCATCGGTGGCGCGGGCGGGGGAGGGGTGCCGAGGATTTCTTCCATGAGCCATTTTCCGCGCAGGACGGGGCTGCTCCGGCGCGGGTAGCTGGTGAGGGTGAGGACGCCCGCCATCGTGACTACGCCGCCGCGATTTCGGTCTGTGAGTCGCACGCGCTGAAAGCCGGTGCCCGCCACTTCGGGAAGTCCGTAGAACTTCGCAAGGTCTGCGTTCACGAACGTGTAATCGCAGTCGAGGCAATCGCTCAGCGGGTGGTTATTCCGAATCAGCGCGTAGAAAAATTCCAGCGGCTCCGCAGTCATCGCCTCGCGGAGTTGTGGTGTAAATTCCGGGAATTTGTCCGCCGCTGGATGAACGCTGGAGAGCTCCTTGGTGCGGAGCCACTGGCTCGCGAAACTGTCCGTAAACGTGCGCGCTTTCGGATCCGCAAGCATCCTGCGGACTTCACGGTCGAGGACGGCGGGCTGGTGCAGATTTCCCGCCTTCGCTGCGGCGAAAAGTGCGTCGTCGGGCATCGAGGACCAAAGGAAGTAACTCAGCCGCGTGGCAAGCTCCCAGTCGCTGATGCGCTGCGGCTCCAATCCCTCGCGATCCTGCTCCACCCGGAAAAGAAACGACGGCGAAATGAGCAGCGCCCGCACCGATTGCCGGATGCTGTCTTCCCACGAATTACCCGCTTTGCGCAGCCCGTCGTAGAGTCCCGTGAACCCGGCAAGTTGCTCCGCATCGAGCGGGCGGCGAAACGCGCGCATGCCCATCCACTCGATGTTCTCTTTTGCCGCAGTGCGTTCGTCTTTTCCCTCGCCGGGACGGACGCGGAAAAGCAGCTCGGGCTTTGCTTTGGCGACGATATCGGTTGCGGCGACGAGCACCTTCTCCATCAGCACGGGCGGGACGAAAAGCGTTGAAGCGTTGTTGTCGAACCCTCCTCCTCCGCCGCTATCCGGCGGGAAACTGTCCGCTGGCCGCGAGTCCACCCCGAGCAGGTCGCGCACGGTGTTGTTGTATTCGAGGCGGCTCAGACGATGGATGAGTTTGCGTCCGACATTGGCGGGGACTTTTGCCGGGTCTGGATTATCGAGTGCCTCCGAAAGCCACGCGGAAACGAGCGCGCGCTCATCCTTGGTGGGCTGTGCCTTTTTCTCCGGAGGCATCGAGGCGTCGCGCATCGCGTTCAGCACCTTTTCCCAAGTCTTCGGTTCTTTCCAGAATCCACCGTCCTCCGAGAGCGGTCCGAGGTCCACGTTGCCCTTCGGCTCATCGTCGTGGCAGGACATGCAGTAGCGGTCGAGAATCGGGACGATGTCTTTCTTGAAGTCCGTGGCGGCAAAACTCCCTGTGATGCTCGCCAGGAGCACTGTTGCGGCCTGTATGACGCGCGAGAGTTGCTTCATGAATCTATGTCTGAGCTTAAAGTATGCACGATTGCGATTTGCGAAAGGGATGATCGTGGCGCTATGGCAACTTTGTGCCCCGTGCAGCGATGAGCAGCTCGTACCATTCCTCCCGGCTTAGTGTCACATTGTCCGCCGCCAGGGCTTCCTTCAAGTGCGCGGGATTCACCGTGCCGACGATCGGCACCATGCGGCTCGGATGCCGCAGCAGCCACGCAATCGCGATCGCCGCACGCGTCACGCCGTGGCGAGTCGCCGTCGCGTCCAACACGGGAAAAAGCGCGGCATCGACCTCATTTTGCGGCGTGCCGAGCAGTCGGCCCTTCGCAAGCGGGCTCCACGCCAGAGGTGTCATCTTTGCGGATAAACACTGGTCGAGCGTCCCGTCGTCCAGGCAATCAAGCGCCCCAAGGCTCGCCTCGATCTGATTCACAATGAGCGGCGCATCCATAGCGCTTTGCAACGCCGTGACCTGCGAAGGTCGGAAATTGCTCACGCCAAACCAGCGCGCTTTCCCCTGCGCGCGCAGGTGTTCAAAAGCACCCGCTATTTCCGCAGGGTCGCCGAGGTAGTCCGGCCGATGGATCATCAGCAAATCCACGTATTCCACGCCCAGTCGCCGCAACGAATTTTCCACCGAAGCAACGATGTGCGCCCGCGAGGAGTCGTAGCAATGCTGCCGCCCGTCCCAAGGCGGACGAATCCCGCACTTTGTAGCGAGGATCAATTTCTCGCGAGCACCGGGCAAGTCACGGAGCGCATCACCGAAAATCTGCTCGCACTCACTCCTCCCGTAAATATCTGCATGATCGAAAAAATTAATGCCGGCCTCAATCGCAGCATGGACCGCCCGCTTTCCATCCTCGCGCTCCAGCCGAGGCCCGCCCTCGCTGCCTGCCAGCCTCCAGCAGCCATAGGCGATACGAGTGGGGACGAGATTGCTGGAGCCGAGCGGCGGATTAAGAGAAAGCATAGAAAAATGGCGGCGAGAGCGGAAGTCGGAAAGCCCGCTCGTGTCAATCCCGACAGCGTTCCGAAAAACTTTCGACGCGATGAATGATAAAACCGCTTGCCAAAATCTCCCGGCTCTCTATTTCTACGCGCCCTTCGGTGACGCCCTCGCGGCGCTTCGATAAAGGCTGGATAGCTCAGTTGGTAGAGCAGAGGATTGAAAATCCTCGTGTCCACGGTTCGATTCCGTGTCCAGCCACTCCCCCCTTTACCAACTGCCTCCAGCGGCTCGGTTGTCGGCTTAGATTTACCTTGCATCGAAAACTTCGGCGGACGCTTCGATTACCAGTTGCGTTTGTTCAAGTGCGTCTTGTAGCGTCCCAGCGTGTTCCGACTGTATGCGCTCAGCTACCGACTTTGCAGTTTCCCCGTTTGGGGCGGTTCACGACTTCTCTCATGATGGCATCCGGCACAGTGACTCTCAGCCAGCTCGAATCCCACCTGTGGGAAGCGGCGAACATCCTGCGCGGGCCGGTGGATGCGGCGGACTTCAAGTCGTATGTGTTCCCGCTGCTGTTTTTCAAACGCATCTCGGACGTGCATGACGAGGAGCATGCGGCGGCGCTGAAGGAGTTCGAGGGCGATGAGGAGGCGGCGCTGTTCCCGGAGAACTACGGCT
>JAYUSJ010000070.1:0-58608 GCA_043755735.1 Verrucomicrobiaceae bacterium
ACCGCGTAGCATTTCCCCTCGCTGATGACGATGGATGACCAGTTTTGCCCCGTGCCGCCTTTGCCCGCGAGCCTCTGGCTCCAGCGCTCTTCGCCCGTCTGGATGTCGATGCACTGTGCGATGCCGGGGTCGTTCAAAATGAAGAGGTGACCGCCGGAGCTGGTCGCCTTTTGAATAACGAACGTAGCGAATCCGGCGTGAGTTCCGGCGCGAGCGGCACCCATGGATGGCGGTCGGCGGACACTTTCGCCCAGAAGAGCGAGCCGCCGCTCCGCCAAGGGTCGAGGACGATCCCCTCGGAAAACGGACGCCGCCCCGCAGTCACCACGATCGCGCTGTGCTCGAAAAAGCTGCCGCGTTTCGCCGTCGCAAGGTGCAAATCGAGCGTTTGCAATCGGAGCTTGTGGAGATGCGGAAACAAATCGTCGCGCCAATGCCAGCAAAGCCCGCGGGGTCTGAATCCCGAGTTTACGAGATTGTTGTTCAGCCATGACATGAGCAGGGGCTTGTACTCCCGAGCAAGCGCTGCGGATTTCACGACCGCAGTCGTCGCCAGCAAATCCGCTTCGCGCCCGCCCACCGAAGGGTCGAGTGCGAGTAAGTCCGCACGGAGCTTTGCAGCGCGGGCGTGCTGGCGTTCGGGAGTTTCCCGCCCAACGCACGCGCCAAGCAGAAGAGCGAGCACCACGAAGAGAAGCGCGCGTCTCATTTCATCCGGCATCGCGTAGGCGAAAGGACTGTTGGACGGTTACAGGGCTTACGTTCATGCGGGTTGCTTTAGGCGCAGACGAAGGAATGGTGCAACTGATTTGTGGAGAGCGATTATGAACCACACTCAGGAGAGCGATTTAGAAAGACCGCAGTATGCGTTTTCGGTGGTTCCCGACGACAATTGGTTGATCAGGGTCAACGCGCCACGATTCTCCGGAATTATTTCTGGACATTTGCTGCATTGAGGGTGGACGATTCAAACGCTGCGGGTCCCGCCGCACTTCCAACCAACAAACAACACTCCTTATGAACTCGATCCGTAAACTCATCCAGCGGAGCCGCTCGCTTTTTTTCGCGGCAACCGCCTCGACGCTCCTTGGCGTCGCAGGCAACACGCAGGCTCAGGGGCCTGTTTATTCGGTCAACATCGTCGGGTTTCAAAAGGTCCCTGTATCGAAGGAATTCCCGACCTCTTTCTACCCGCCGCGCTCGGGGGCCTTCTTCGCGGAGGATGCCGCGCAGTTTGCCGGCGGAGCTGCGGGAGGCGGTCCGATCGTGAGAAAACTCGCGGTGCAGTTTTCTTCGAGCAAGCCTTTTGAGCCGACCGGGACAACGCCGATGGAGGTGACGTCGCAAGGCCGCTGCTCGGGCGAAATCTCGCTGGATGGCGGCGCGACCTATACAGGATGGACGGCCGCGTGCGCGGGCTCGTTGCGATTAGCTCCATCGAGCGATGGGTCGGGGGGATTCGACACGGAGATGCTGAGTCTCTCGATCGATCTCGGGGGCGGGGTACGGCTGAGGGAAAGCCCCACGCGCGCATCGACTGGGCGGACGTCGGGAAACCGCCTCTCCACTGCGCGGACACAAATCGACAGCTTCTTCGATATCTTCACGGAACTCTCACTCGACAACGGCAACACGTGGGCACCCCAGATTTCTCCGCCGAACCACTGCCCGCTAAGCCGCGTTGAGGCCGACAGTTTTGCGTCCAGCGATTTCTTCCCGCCCGCGGGGACATTCGCGACGGATAGCAAAGTGGGATTTGGCGAACTCCGTGCGCGCAATATTGTCCATCGCGATCTCGCCGCGCGCAATGTGCTCGTTTCTTCGCCCCGCCTCTTGCCCGTTGCGGGCGCGACCAATGTCGGATCGTTTGCAACGGAAATCTCCGGACAGGTCTCGCTGGATAACGGCGCATCGTTCGTTCCATACAAAGTGCCGGTCTCCAGCGAGGTAAGCTGCACGCTTTCCCGCGTGGACGGCTCGGTGCGCACCTTCGACACGGAGATGTTGTCCCTTTCCTATTCGGTGACGGTGCCGGATGCGACAGGCGGCCCGGGCACGACGGTGATGCTTCGCGAAAGCCCCACGCGGGCCTCGCTTGGAAAACACACCGTGCGGCAGTTGCCGGACGGGAATTTCCGCATCGGTAGTTTCTTCGACATCTTCACGGAGGTCAGTCTGGACGGCGGCGCCACGTGGGATCCCTGCGACAGTCCCGCGCGAATCCGCGTGATCGGTCCGGACATGGAGCCGGACCAGATAGCCTTCCCGACGAGTGCATTTCCGCCGCGGGGCAGCTTGTTTGAAAATCTTCCGGGCGACGCGCCGGTGCTTTTTGCTGATGCCACGGGGACAAAAGCCCGAATTCGCAGAGTCAAGGCGGAGATGAGCGAGGGCAGAAACAACTTCCAGCTCGGCAGTCTCGCCGTGGAGGATTCCGTTATGGATGGAACGGTGGAGTTTGAAGTGCAGTTCGCCGGTTCCACGGACTGGCTGCTCTGCGGCTCGACGAGTCATTTCCGCGTGGCCACGGGGGATCTCGATGGCGACGGGGCGCCGGACGTGGCGATGACGGGACTCGACGCGACGGCCACGGCAAACGGGATTTCCGTGATGCTCCGCGAGAGCCCCACGCGCGCATCCAAGGGCTCGGCACGCACGCAAAACATCGGAAGTTCCGGGCAGGACGGCGTGTCCATCAGCAGCTTCTTCGATGTGTTCACGGAGCTCTCGCTCGACGGCGGCACAACGTGGGTGGAATGCGATGCACCGACTTCGCTGGTCTTGCGGTGGAAGGCTCCGGAGCTCAATTCAAATTCGGACTTTATCCCGATCGCCGGCGGCGTCGTGCGCGATCAATTGAAACAGCACTTTGAAACCGGCGATGTCCCGACTCAGGATCAAAGCGGGCGCGTGTACGTGTTCGGCGGACTCCCGGCGGGCAGCCATGCGGCGGTACGCCGTGTGCAAATTGGCGATCCAGATTTCGATCTACTCCGCATCGCTCCGCCCGCGGTCGGCAGCAGCACGACGATGACATTCGATACGACGATATTTTTCGAATACTCGCTGGACGGCGGCACAACATGGACCTCGGCGGAGAGGGAGGCGACCGCAGTGTTCGCCTTCGCATGTACCGCGGGCGGATCTTATGACACAGAGATGCTCGCCCTTTCGCTCAACGGTCTGCCGCCCGGACAGCCGCTGCGGATTCGAGAAAGCCCCACACGCGCATCAACGGGTCGCACATCAGTGCGGACGGTTCCCGGCGGACACCGCGTGAGCAGCTTCTTCGATATCTTCACGGAGGTTTCGATCGATGACGGCGCTACGTGGTGCCCTGCGCAGCGACCGATTCGCTGCGCGGCGACGGATTGCCGCTCGGAGCATGTCGTGGTGAGCACCAGTTCATTCCCTACACCCGGCGATCTCGGGGAGGGCGCGGAGAGCAAAGGCCAGCAGACGATCAGTGGCCGGAAGCAAAAGGCGTGGCTTTGCAGCAACTTCAGACTCCAGAGCGGTGGTGGCTCGACCGCCCCCGTGACCGTGACGGAATCGGGCATCGCGACGTTTGACTGGTCCACTGATTTTGGCCAGACGTACACACGTGTATCCGCGCCGCTACGATTGAGCCGCTCAGCCGGACTGATCGTCGGCGAGGAGGAATGCGATCAATTCTCGGTCTCCGGCGGAACGCTGCCTGCCGGCGTGATGCTCCGCGAAAGCCCGTCGAAAGCATCGCTCGGCCGCACGTCCATCGTTGACCAGCCCGACGGAACATTCCGCATCGGCAGCTTCTTCGACATCTTCACAGAAGTGAGCGTCGATGGCGGTTTATCGTGGGAACCCACGGACCAGCCCATCCGACTCCGCGTGCTTCCCACCGTGAATAAGATCGAATCCACCGTGGCGACCTTCCCCGCCTACGAGTCCCTTTCGCCCGCAGCGGGTGGAAGCGGGCTGCACTTCGCTGACGGCTCTGCGATTTCGTTCTTCGATGTCTTCACGGAGATCACGCCCGAGCCGCTCCCGGATGGGCTCGCAGTCTGGCTCTCGAAAAAGGGATACGACTACTACCAGGCCCAATCCAACCTTCGAGTGGTCAACGGAGGTGTGACACATACGTCAAGTGGACCTGTTCACGTGCAGATCGAAGCAACTCGCGGCCTCGATGAAGGCACGACTCAGGTCTTCGATACCGAGATGCTTGTGTGCGACACTGGCGATGCGACCACAGGATTCATGCTCCGCGAGAGCCCGACGAAGCAGTCGCTGGGACAGACAAAAATCACACCGGCTGCCGACGGAACATTCCGCATCAGCAGCTTCTTCGATATCTTCACCGAGATCAGCTACGACGGAGGCGCCACATGGATTCCGAGCGACGGCCCGCTGCGACTCGAAGGTCGGCGCGTTCCGCCTCCCGTAGTCACCGCCGGACCGCGGCCAATCACCAACGTCCTGCCTGGCAAACAGTTCAGCCTCTTCGTGGCATGCGCACCAAGCCTTTCACCGCTCCATTTTCAATGGCTGAAAGGCGGAGTGCCGATTGCCGGAGCACCAGATTCGCCCTCATATTCGGTCGCCGGCGCAAAACTCACAGACGCGGGCTTCTACTCGTGCCGTGTGAGCAACGCTGGCGGCGCTGTGGTTTCCGCCGCAGGCGAAGTGATCGTGCGCAATCCGTTCCCGCCGCTGGCTGGAAAATACAACGGGCTCATCAATCGCTTGAACGGACTGCCACCGGGAACCCCGGTCATTCGCGGCGGCTATTTCGCAATCAACGTCATGACAACCGGCGGATATAGCGGTGCGGTGTTCCTGGACGGTCGGAAATATGCCGTAAAGGGTAACTTCGACGCAGATGGAATAGCCGACATCACCATCCCCGGCGGCGGACCACACGTCCGGCTCGCGCTCACAGACAGCGATGCCGACCGCTGCGATGCGACGGTCGATCTCGGAGGAGCGCCGGTGGCCGCCGGCGTTGCACCAAAGAACGTCTTGAATGCGAAATTGAATCCGTCGCTCGACGCAGGCTCCTACACCGTGCTGCTCCCCTCGCCCATCGATCCGTCGCTGCCGGGTGGAAATGGCTATGCGCTAATGAAAGTAACGACTGCGGGAGCAGTGACGCTCGCCGGCCGCGCGTGCGACAATCAGCCGTTCTCGTATGGCGGCATCGTCTCCGCAGACGGCATCGTTCCGTTCTACGCAAACCTCGCCTACGCCGCTCCCGGAGCGATGCAGTGCCCGCTGCAATTCCGCGACATCCCCAATGCAAGCGACTGCGATGGAAGCGTATCGTGGTTCAAGCCTGCGCAGCCCGCCGCGACTCCGACACCGCCGTACGCATCGGGCTTCGACATCTCTGTTTTGTTCATCGGTTCGCGCTACACCGCACCGGCAGCGGGCGCGCTCATGCTCGCTCTACCGCCGGCACCGGGCAATCTGGTGGTCCGCTGCGAAGGCGTCATCAGTGCTCCGTTTGAGAAAACACTGAGCGTCTCGCCATTGCATATCGTCACCGTGGACAATCCCGGAGCCGACAAGTTCGCCATGAAACTCGCGCCCAAGACGGGTGCCGTCACCGGCACGTTCTTCGACGTCGCGACGAGGACGACCATAGGCTACAACGGCGTCGTCCTCCAGAAGTCGAACGAACTCGGCGCTGTTTACAAGGCTACACAGGGCAAGACCGGAAAAGCCAAAAACAGCCTCTGATACTGGCCGGCGGGAAAAAACCGGACACCGACTCGAAACAACATCCGCGCGATCGTTTGGGTAAAACCCGCGATCGCGCGGATTTTCGTTTGTTGCCGAGCTATCCCAAGCTGCGAACGAAGCAGACGGATTCGCAGTCGCCCGACATCACGGTCTGTGCATTGACCGCGCATCCATTTTGGGCGAACAACATCGTATCACGTATGACTCGCTTTTTTTTCATCCCGCTCCTTCTTGCTCTCACCCATCTTGCCGCATCTGCCCGCGCGGAATCGCTGCCGCAGATCATCAATGTCTCGGCCTACGACCCGAAAGAGCGACAGCGGTCAGGCAAAAGCTATTCGGAGAATGACGTCTCCGCGCTCCGGTCCAACGGCGCGAGCGCGCTCATCGCCCGCGCAGGAAAAGGCGGCGTGCTGGATACGAAGTGCGCGAACTTTCTCGCGGCGGCGGATCGCGAGAATCTCCTGCCCGGCGTTTACTATCGGCTGCAAACGCACACTGATGCGGTGAAGCAGGCCGATCAGTTCATCTCACGCGCGCAATCGCTGGCGAAGAGCCGATCGTGGAATGCGCCCGCGCTGTTGCTCTGCGGCGACTTCGATGCCAATTCGAAGCTCTCGGACATCCTGCGTTTTATGGACCGCGTCGAGTCGCGCACCGGCGTCGTTCCAGTCGCATATCTGGAAAACAGCGCGCATCTGAAAATCCTGCTCGGCAATGCGGACGACGCCACCAAAGCCAAGCTGCGTCGAATGCCATACTGGCTCGCACTTTACGCGCACGACAGTGGCGCAGGTCCGCAGTTTCCTGCACCCGGCAGCCCGCGTGGACTTGTAAAGCAATACAACGTCTGGCCCGACTGGACGATGTGGCAATACGGCGGCGTGGATTGGGAGCGAGGTGCCTCGCGCCCGAAAGTTTACAACCACGGCTTCTACCGCAACGCGCCCTACTTCGGCAACCTCGACAGGCCCATCGAGCGCAACGTCTTCAACGGCTCGCAAGCGTCATTGCAGACCTTTTGGAAACGCCACGGTCTGCCGTTGCGGTGAGCAACCAACCGATCATCCCTCCGGGTCATCAAGAATGACGCGGAGCCTCTCCGCAAGAGTTGAGGGAAACCGCTCCAGCCAGCTTTCATCCACGAGTCCGACGGACGCGAGATCGCGAAGATGCATGCGATCCTTGTCGCGGAATGATGTAAGTTTCATACGGAGCAAATCCACCAGCGGAATCAGCTCGAAGCCATCTCCCGATTCCGTTTCGCCGAGATCCGGCGAGGGTTCGATCGCGTCGGGGACGGCCTTTTCACCCGCCCACAAAACATGCACGGCGTCGCGGACCTTTGCATCCGGGCCATCGAGAAAAACATCCATCGCAGCGGCCTTACCGAGCGAAGCCACACGACGATGCACAAATCCCGCCGCCTCCAGCGCCAGGCGTGCCCGCTCCATGTCTTCACGCCGGAGCAAAATATCCACATCTCGCGTATTGCGAACAGCAGACGCATCCACACGCGAGACCCACGCAGCGACTGCATTGCCGCCGACCACCGCGTACCGCACGCCCGTCTTTGCAAGCGCAGCCGCCGCGCGTTCGAGGCGATTTTTTACGTCTTCAATGCCTTGTGCCATGCGTTTCCAAGATACGGGTTCGAGAGCGATTGCGGTGCTCATATCGGGAGCGTGTCATGTTTTACGCGCATTGCAAATCCCCTACTCTTTCGGCGGGCTCACTTCGCGCGTGGTCGCGCCGTTGGTTTCGCTGAGGATGAGGATGCTGAGCTTCTCCACGCTGCCGAGTTCGGCGGGCTTTAGCATTTGGTAATCGAGTCCGTTTTTCGGTGGCGGCTCGCTTGAGCGCTGGAGTTCCGCTTTACCTGCGGTGCCGTTGAGACTTGCGTAGTCGAAGCGGCCTCGGAGGTCCGTGTAGCCGTCTTTGTAGAACCGAATCGTGCCGCCTTTCAGGCGCGCATAGACTTTCACGTAGGCCTTCGCGACGGGCTTGTCATTGGCGGAGTCGCGGGTTTCGAGGCGTCCGTAGTTTTCAGTGAGCGTGAGCTTGAGCGTGTTGGCGTGATACGGCTGGGCCTTGCGCTGTCCGGCAGCGACGACTTCGACGAGGACGTTTGCTTTCGCAAACTCGGCGGGCAGCGGGATGTCGAGCGTGTCCTTGTCTTTCGCGAGGGCCTGCGTCGCGGTTTTGTTCGGCTTGATGATGCTGAAGCGGCTCGCGTCCTGGCTGACAAACGGGCTGCTGCTGAACGAAAACTCGGGGTCCATGAGGTAGTAGTTCACGGTCACGTCGCCGATGTTTTTGTAGTTCAGCGAGATGGTCTGTTTCTCCACTTTGAAGTCGAACGACGGCTCCGTCGCGGCGAGCTCCGCCTGCTGTTTTTCGCGGTCGGGTTTGTCTCCAGGCTTCGCAGCGACGGCCTTGCCTTCGATCTCGTCGAGCTGGCTGGTGACATCGCCAAAGAGCGCCTTCCAGCGCGCGATGGGATACGCCGCATACTTCGCCGCCACGGTGCGCGCTTCGCCGAGCTGTCCTTCATAAAAGCCCGCGTAGCATGAGAAATAATCGTGCTGGATCTGCGTGGGCAGCGCCTTCGCGTCCACGCTGCGGAATCGCGCGAGCCCTTCCTCCACGCGGTCCTGCAGGAAGAGATAATAGGCGGTGCTCATCGTATCGACCGCGTCGAGCGCAGGCTTGTGTGCAAGGATTCCGAGGAACTCCGTGTATTGATCGCGAACGGCGGGATTCGCGATGCGCCAGTCGTTTCCGACACGGTGGGCGCGCTGATTCACGAGCGGCGAGTATTCGAGGTGCTCGTAGGCTCGGCGTTCGATCGGGTCGAGGACGACGAGCTTGCTCGAAATCCACGGCCCGCACTGGCTCACAAATGCGTCGTTATGCTTCAGCCATTCGCGCAACGCGGCGGCGTCGTTGTGGACGACGGCGTAGCTGTAAATCGTCTCGTCCCACACATGGTGCGCATTCAGGAAGGCGGTAAGCTTTTTGAAAAATGCCGCGTCTTTGCAGCGCCACGCGACGCGCTCGAAGTTGAGCCCGGCGAGGTTGTTTGCATCGAGGAACGCGAAGACATCGGCGCTGGTGCCGTATTGGGAGATGTAGTCCCACGAAGCTTTGTCAAACTGCGTGAGCTTGCCGACAACGTTGAACGCGAACGGCTTTGCGCCCGCGGCGCTGTTGCCCGCGATGGAGACGTTCACCGGATAGTGCGGGAACTTCGCGCCCGCTTTGGTCGGCGTCGCCGGGAAGTAAAACGAATACTCGAAGGTCTGCGTCGTGTACGGCTTCAGGCGCAGCAAGCGCGAGTCCGTGGGCTTGCTGCCGAGCACGGGCAGCGCGCCTTGCGGGATTTGCAGCAGCACTTCGGCTTTCACCGGTGCGCTCGTGGGATTGGTCACGACGACATTGGCCCCATACACGACCCCTGTAAGAAACTCATCGGTGACGTATTTCTCGAACTTCTCGTTGCCCTCCTGACGGAACCGGTCGTCGTGCCGGTAAAAGCTCTGCGACACAAGCAGCCCCCCCTGCGCGGCGTTTGCGACGGCCGATGGCTTGATTTCCTTGTGGTACACAATCACCGGTCCGGAGGCCGTGAGCGTGAATTGCCCGCCGTCAGCCTTGGTGGTGTGCTTCGGCGCGTCGAACGGAAAATCGAGCACGGCCAGCGCGAGCATCATTTCGGTGAAATTCCGCGAAGCCTCCGCGACATGCTCGGAGACAAACGCGCCCTTGCTACCGCCCGCGATGTGCGCGCCGAAGTCGCGCCAGAATGCATTCACGGAGACAAGGTCGGCGTCCTGCTCGGTGATACGCAGTTTGTAGTAATTGTTCTCCGCCCATTCCTTTGTCGGGCCGAGTTGCCGGTAATAGATCCGCGTCGCCTCGCGTAGACCTCGGGCTGCATCCACTCCGGCAAAAGCGAAATCGGACTCGGCAAAATGATGCTCCGCGTCAGCGACCGCTTTCCCTGAGGCGTCGGTCATGCCCGAGCGGCGGAAAAATGAGCGGTTCGCACCGGTTTCCTTCATTTCCCCGAGGCTCTTTTGGAGTTCGACGCTCTCTTCAGAAAGGCGAACATCCCTCAAGACTTTGACCGCATCGACTTCGGAGATATCCATCGCCAGCGAGCTCTTCGCTTTCTCCAGGATGCGCCCGGCCATCGCGCCCTTCGGCGCAGCGGGGCTCGGCGTCGGCATCGCGGCAGGAGCGGCGGGGGCGATCATCGCCGCCAGCGCAACCGGCGCATTTTCAGCCGCCCTGTCGCGCACCGCTCCGAAATCCTCGGCGACGCCTTC
The DNA here is from genome assembly GCA_043755735.1 of Verrucomicrobiaceae bacterium. Lineage (GTDB taxonomy): Bacteria > Verrucomicrobiota > Verrucomicrobiia > Chthoniobacterales > Chthoniobacteraceae > SXWH01. The sequence goes on from JAYUSJ010000070.1 coordinate 10,056, forward strand.
ACCACCCTGCACGAGTGCGCGGCCTCGCAGCGCGGTCTCGAAAAGACTGTCCTGTTGCTCCGGGTTTGGCGGGATCATCTCCCATTCTTCGCGCAACCGTCGCGCCGTGTTATCGGGCTCGCCATCAATGCGTGTCGCAAGCAGCGCCCGCTCCACGGCATTGAGCCGCGAATACGACCATGCCTCACGGTAAGCGGCGAGATCGTTGCCGAGGAGGAAGTCGTCCATGAACGTCCGATCCTTCTTGTTCGCGAGGTAGGGCTTGATGACTTTTGCAAAGAACTCGGGGTCTTTGCGCGAAAGGAAAAAGCTCAACTCGTGACACGCGTATTCGCTGTATTTCGCGAGCTTCTCCTCGTCCTTGAGCTTCGGCCATTGCAGCACCCACGCAAATTCTGCGAGATGCTCGTCGCCGCTCAGCGTCATAAAGAGCGAGTGGATTCCGCCAAGCGTATCGTAAGTCTCGACTTCGCTCGTCAGCACATCCGCGAGCGTGAGCGCATTGCCCTTCTCCAGGACCGTCACCTCCTTCTTTTGCGCAAACGGCTTTACCGGATCGAGATTCCGCACGAGCCGCTGCTCTGCAAACTTTGTCGGCTGTTCCGCAAGCGCGACGGACCGCCACACCGCGTGCGCCGGGTCCTCCGCAAAAACTTGCAAATGCTGCCGGTCGCCCAGCGCCTTGCGCTCAATGCGAACCACGCCATCCTTGTCGGGTATAAGATTGTAGAGCACCGGCGCGGACTCCGCGAGGAAGTCGAGATTCGTCTGCTCCACCGCGCCGCCACCTTCGGCCTGCGCGGGAGCCGCCATGCGTTTTGCGGCGGATTTACGCTCGCTCCGCGCTCCACCCATTGCGCCTGCATCCTGTGCGGCTTTCTGGAGCAGTTCGGCCAGTCCCGTCTCCTGCACTTCCCACGGATTCAGCAGCAACCCGGGCCGTGACAGCATATTGCCGGCGAATATCTTCGCGGAGCGCCGCTCCAAAATATACCGGTACTCGTCCCCGATTTCGCGGCCCGCCGAAAAAAGATTCGGCAATTTCGCCGACGCGCCTTCCGCGCCGCCAAATCGCGAAAATCCGCCAAGCCCGCCAAACAAACTCGTCGTCGGAACGAAGCGTGTCGCACCGATATGCACGCGAGTAAAGGGCGTCACGTTCGCCAGTTTCACGGTGATGAATTCCTTCTCCTCCTTCACCTCACCGATCTGCAAAGCGGCAGCATCGCGCTGCTGCAAGTTGCGCACCGGACCAAGCAGCCAGCTCCCAACGCGAGTCGCCTCCGTCACACGGATCGACACATCGCGACCCTCGCCGCGCAAGCGCAGTGAATAGTCGCCGGGCCGCAATCCTTCCACGACGAGGAAGCCGTCCTGCACGTTCAACTTCGCAGCATGATTTGCCACAAATGTCCCCGCTTTCAGCTCCAGCAGCGAAATCTCCGGCGGCCATACACCCGGCGGCAGAGGCAGTTTTACAGGCTCGCCTGCTTTTGTGTTGAGCGTCGCCGGCCACGTCCGGTCGAAATCCTTGAGCGTCCAATCGCTCTTGCTCCCGTTTGCGGCGGGCACCGAGATGCGCGCGATGTCGGCGAGCCCGCCAAGCATGATTCGCCCTTTCGCATCCGTCTTCAGCGAGACGTTCACCGGTCGGCTGAAATCCTTGCGCCAAAACGTGAATACCACCTGCCGGTCGCGCATGGCCTCGCCATTCTTGCCGAGCAGTTCGTAAACGTAGTCGATCCCGAACTTCGCCAGATGCCCGTCATACGTCGCATCGGATTTATCCATCCCGTTCAACGTCCACGTGTGCGACGCCGAGATGTCGCGTTTCTGGCCGCCTTGCGAAAGCACATCCACCTTGCCGGAGAGCGTCACCGTGAGCTTCGACAGGCGCTCGGGCACGGCGAGTTCATGCGTCAAATCCGCATCCGGACGGAGCGCGATGTCCTTCACTTCGCGCGTCGTTGAAATGCCGTCGTGCGTCACGGAAGTGATCGTCAGCTTCGGCTCCTGAATCAGCGCGGGATCGAGATGTAGTTCGCCGAGCAAAAGCTCCGTGCGCACCGCCAGCGTCGCCTTCCGCCGCGCGAGCAGTTGCTCCCGCTCGATGTGGAACTGCGCATCCAGCGCATAGGCTTCGCCCGCGTGGTCGAATTGCGTGAGCGTCGCAAAAGTCCCCGCAGCGTCCGACACCACAAGATTCCGCGAACCCGGATGCGCGCTGAACGGCACCGTGATGGTCCCGGTCTTTTCATCGCGGACGATCTTCCGTCCATCGACCCAAACCACGGCATCCTTCACGGGCTCCTTCTTTTCATCCAGCACCGAGATCAACACGCCGCCCGCGCCCGTCTGCTGGAGCACCTGAAACTGACCCACACGAATCAAAGCGCGGCTGCTCCGTCCCCCGCCAATCAGCTCGACCACCCACGCCCCGCGTTTGTCCTTCAGCGCTGGAAATGTCAGAGTTTTGCGCGTCCGCTTGAACGGCCCGGCATCGACGACCTCCGTGCCTTCGCTGTTTGCCACGAGCCCGTCGAGGTTCATGTCCGTGTTCAACTGCCGCTGCTGCGTCTGGAAAAAATTGAGCGTGTTGATCTCGTAAATCTTCACGAGCAGCTTCGGCGTGTTTTTCAGGATCACGTCGAACTGCACATCGTTGCCCGGCATCGTGAACTGCGAGTTCGTCGCGGGAAACTCGATATCCACGCGCTCCTTCAATTGCTGAAACTCCGTCGGCGAAAGCAGCGACGCCCATTGCTCGGGATTCCCGATTCCGTTCGTAATCATCGCCTCGGCGAAGACGGGCTTCAGCCACGAATCGCGCACCCATTCGACATACTTCTCCCACTTCGCCTCCGCGCCCTCTTTTGCGAAAAGCGCCAGGAAATATTCCCGCACGAGAGGTTCGTCATTCCCGATCGGACGCTCCGCAACCAGCGCCTCGCCGAGCCCCGCATTGAAGTCCACAGCGCCTTCCCGCTCCAGCTTTCCAGCAAGCCACTTCTCATTCACGTAGCCCATTTGACGCGGCAGTTTCAGATAGTCCAAAAACCGCGCGGCGTCATACACACCCTTTTTCCGGTCGTGGTCCAGACGACGATAAAGCACGCCCGCCTTCAGCGTATTGAAAGCCGGCGGCAGCGTCTGCACATACGCCCAAGCACGGTCCAGCCACGCCTCCCGCGCAGCCGCGTCAAACTCCACATCCTCATCCGCACCCGGCGCGAGTTTGCGCAGCTTCGCAAAGACAAACGGCGTGTATCCCTTCAACGTCGGGACCATCTCCGCAAGCGCGTCGAGCTGCTCCGGAAGCAGCGCGCGATGAATCGCAAACTTCCCGAAATCCGAGCCCTCGCTCGCCTTCAACTCCGCTGCGATAAACTCGACGAGCCCCTTTACATCGGGACGCTGAAGCTTCTGCAAAAGCGCCTGACGCTGCTGCGGCTGGAGCTTCGCCGCCTGCGACACGAGTCGCTCCAGCGCATTCTGCGAAAGCGAATCGAGGCTCAGGTCATTGCCCAGCGCATCGGCCTCGAAGACCGCCAGCGACACCGCCGCCGGATCGAGTTTCTCCGGCAGATTCGGAGCCTGGTCGCGCACTTCCTTTTCGTGATCGAAGTGCAAGCTCAGCCGCTCTTTCAAGTACGCCAGCGTCCCCTTCGCATCCTTGTCGTAGTCGAGCAGCGCCTCACGATTCAGGATCGTCCGGCGACGCTCGTTTTCATCCGGAAACCGCTTCGCCCATTGCGCGAGAATCTCCGCCAGCTTGGCCTCGTCGCGCATGTTCTGATAATGCAGCGCGTGGAAAAAATAATAGTCCTCCGAGCCCGGCACCAACTCGCCGAGCACCTTGGCGCGATCCGGAGCCAGCGCGAATTTTTCAATGAAACCGACTTCGTTTTCCGCCCAGGAGTAGTAAGGCATAACGAGCGACGTTAAACCGGCGAGCACGACCGGCAAGTAGGAACGAGTGTTCATAAAAAAGGAGTGATTGTGTAAAGCGCGCCTAACCATGCAACACCGCCTCCCTCGAAGCAATGCCACAGCCGCGGCATAATCAATGACGGGACGGACCGGGCGATTGTTAGAGAATTCGCGTCCGATCCGATTTCTCCATGCACCCGCGCCGCGGGTACAAATCAATCAGCGTTTCGCGTTGAGATGCTGCGATGGATGCGCGCCGCTCCATTGCGCAAATTCGACATGTCAGCGTCTTTCGCCGCTGACACGAGCAGGTTCAAGCTTTCGAGCGCGCACCTACGACCAGCACCAGCGTTCCCCCAGCGACCAGAACCCAACCGAGGATAGGCGGAAGGTCAATGGTTTTGGTTCGCTCGGCAGTCGCTTTGATCGGGCCGATGTCGATTACTGTTTCCCGACTCCGATAGCTGACCTGCTGGTAAATGAGGATGCCCGCGCCGATGAGAATGAGGACGATTCCAAGGATGTTTTTGTTGTTCATAGAATAGTGCTTTTTCGCCGGGTGTCCTGCGCGCATTCGGTCATGCAGAGCTCCCTCGCCTTTCGCATTCCGAGAAATGCCAGCGCCGGACCCACGGAAGAAAACGCCAGCCGGACCACTCCGCGAACCAACGGCCGCATCGGAACCACGCTGCAAATGAGGCCGGCCGCAAATGCGCCGACGATCGCCTTTCCCGGTTCCCGCCGGATCTGGCGCAACGTGCGCTGAAGAAGCGCGTTGAGCGTTGGAGTGTCTTGAAAGTCCGCCATGTTACCGATGACATCGCACGCCGAGCTCGTGCTGCGCGTATCGGGATGAAAAATACTTCAGCCCCTCCGCAGAAGGGAGATTACCCGATGGGGCTCGCCGGCCACTTTGCCGCCCCGCCAAGCGTCAAAAAATGCTAGCGACGACCACCGCCAAAGAAACTGCCAAGGACTCCTCGCATAAAGGAGCGGGCAGCTTGATTGACCGCACCTTTTGCCGCGCTCTCCATGAGGCGCCCCATGGCGCTCGGCTTGTCCGCGGTGCGTTTGTCGGCGAGCGCCTGGGCGGCCCGTGCTTTCGCTTCGCGCTCTGCCACTTCCGCGCGGAGCTTTGCCATGCGGGCGTCGGCTTCGGCGGCGGCCATTTCTTCTTTGATACTTCGGGCCGGCGCTGGCTGCGCGCTCATGGCCTCGGCAAATGAATTCGCGGAGGCGGCCGCGGCGGCACCGGGCTGATTGCGCGCGGCAGCACGGGCACGGGCGGCGGCGATTGCGTCGTACGGCTGGCCGGCGGGCGGGGCGGCGACTTTTGGCGCGGCCGCCTGCGGTGCCTGACCCGAGAGAATCTCGAATGCGCTCTCGCGGTCGATGCGGGTTTCATAGGTGCCAAAGAGTTCGCTGCCTTCAACGAGGATTCCCCGCTCTTCGTCGGTGAGCGGCGCGAGATCGCTCACGGGCGGAGCGATGAAGGCGCGCTCGACCATTCCCGGTGTGCCTTTTTTGTCGAGCAGGGACACGAGTGCTTCGCCGACCGAAAGTTCGCTGATGGCTTTTTCGACGTCGAGTTTCGGGTTCGCACGGAAAGTTTCCGCCGCAGCCTTCACGGCTTTCTGGTCGCGCGGAGTAAACGCGCGGAGTGCATGCTGGAAGCGGTTGCCAAGCTGCCCGAGCACTTTGTCCGGGATATCGAGGGGATTCTGGCTGACAAAGTAAATGCCGACACCCTTGCTGCGGATGAGCCGCACGACCTGCTCGACTTTTTCCTGCATCGCAGCGGGAAGATCTCCGAAAAGAAGATGCGCCTCGTCGAAAAAGAAGACGAGCTTTGGCTTATCCACATCGCCCATTTCAGGCAGCCGCTCGAAGAGCTCGCTGATGAGCCAAAGCATGAACGCAGCATACGTGCGCGGGGCGGACATGAGCTGCGAACCATCGAGAATATTGATCACTCCACGCCCGTCTTCCGCAGTGCGAAGCAGGTCGTTCAAGTCGAGCGCAGGCTCGCCAAAGAAGTCGCCGCCTTCGCGCTGGAGCGCGAGCAATGACCGCTGGATCGTGCCGACGGTTGCCGTGGCGACATTCCCAAATTTCGTTGTGTATTCCGCCGCATTCGCAGCGACGTGCTGGAGCATCGCCTGAAGATCCTTGAGGTCGAGGAGCAGCATGCCTTCCTCATCCGCGATGTGAAAGACGACGTTCAACACGCCTTCCTGCGTTTCATTCAAATTGAGCAGCCGCGCGAGCAGGAGAGGCCCCATGTCGGAGATTGTGGCGCGCACCGGATGACCAGTCTTCCCGAATACATCCCAAAACGTGACAGGGAATCCATTGGGCGTGATTTCGAGACCGAGCTGCGCCGCACGCTCGAGCACTTTCGGATGCGTGGCACCGGGCTTCGCCAGACCGCCGAGATCGCCCTTCACGTCTGCAAGAAACACGGGCACTCCGATGGCTGAAAAGTTCTCCGCGAGGACACGCAGCGTGATGGTCTTGCCAGTTCCGGTCGCTCCGGCGACGAGGCCGTGGCGGTTTGCCATTTGCGGGAGAAAAAGGCATTCGACGTTTCCTTGTGCGATGAAAAAGGGCTCAGTAGGCATAATTTTTTGCACCATAGCGGTTTGCCCCCGCGAGTCTAGCGCGAGAATAGGGTCACTTCAGCAGCAGCCGCGCGACGGCATCTTCTTTCCATGACTCATCGGTTGCGAGCTTTAGGGCGGTTTCGTAGTGGCGGCGTCCGTCCTCGCGCCGGCCGTCTGCATCGGCGACTCGTGCGAGCCAGTAATGGGTGGCTGCGGTTTGCTTCATACCCTCAAGGATCGCGCGGGCCTCGGCATTCGCGCCCGCCGCGAAAAGCTGCGATCCGAGGTTGAGCGAAGCTTCGGCGTGGCCCGGCTCGGCGGCAAGAATGGTGCGAAACTCGGCGATGGCTTCCGCATTTTCCCCCATCCGCGCAATCACAATGGCCCGGGCGCATCGGGCCTCGATGTTGGACGGACCGAGGGTCAGGGCGGTGGTGTAGTATTGATACGCCTCGGGCAATCGCCCCTCGCGGGCCATCGCCCAGCCGGAGAGTTTTTGCGCGACGATGCTGTTCGGCGAGACTGCCGCGGAATGGGTGGCGAGGGTTGTGGTATTCCTCCAGTGGCCTGCGGTTTGGAAGGTGAGAACTCCCAGCGCCAGCAAGACGACTCCGGTTCCCGTGGCGACGGCTTCGCGACTCATTTTCCGAATCATCGCGGACATCCCCCATACGACTGCGATAATCACACCGATCTGCGGAACATAAAGGTAGCGATCGCAGCGGACCGCATCCCCTGCCCCGACGATTCCACTGACGGGGACCTGGACGCCGAGAAACCAGAGAGTTCCAAACAAGAGGTAAGGAGCGCGAGTTCGGAGCCTCCATCCCGCCACAATAGCACTCGCAGCCAGCGCCCATCCTGCAATCCCGAGGGCGATCGGTGCGCTCAAGGGAAGCGGCAGCATCGGCGCATATTCACCGGGCACGAGGAGCATTTGGAGATAGTGGACGATGTTCGCCCCGGCATTGGCAGCGCGATACATGAACGAAGGGGCCTCGCTTCCTTCCCACAGCAAGCCGTCGTTCGCCGCCGCTTTCATCTGCAAAACACTGGCGGTGATCGCGATGGCGAAATGCGGGATTTTTTCTCCAACGAGCCGGAGCCATGATTGCGCCCGATGCCGGCCGAGCGGCCACGCGTCCAAAAGCAGCAAGGTGCACGGCAGGGTGACGAGCATCGCCTTCACCATGAGTCCGAGCGCGAGGCACACAACGCTGCAAGCCAGCCATGCAAGACGTTTCGACTGAGCGTATGCGACGTAAGCGAGCGTGGAAAGCAGCCAGAATGCGGTGCTGAGCACGTTTTTGCGCTCGCAAATCCACGCGACGGATTCCGCATTCACGGGATGGAGCGCAAAGATGCCCGCGACCGCAGCCGCGGGCCAAATCCGCGACGTGAGGCGGCTGAGGAGCAGGAAAAGGAGGACCGCATTGAGTGCATGAAGTGCCACATTTTCCACATGCATCGCGCCGGGATTGAGGCCGAAAAGACTCACGTCCGTCATGAACGAAATCCATGTGAGTGGAATCCACTGTGCACCATTGAACTGCCCGAACGCCCAGCGCACGCTTTCCGGGGTCAGCCCGCCGGTGATATGCTCATTCGCAAAGACGTGGGAGTTGTCGTCGTAATGCACAAACTCAAAGCGCCACACGCCGCAGTATGCGAGGCATACGGCGACGATGAGCGCGAGGCCGACGAGAATCGTTCGGTTTCGGTTGGGCATGATTGTTCGTTCCAGTCTAGCAGAGCAGGTGCCACGACTGGCTTGCCTTCCCGCCTTTCCCGGATATTTTCCCGCCCCGATGGCAAACCGTCCGCGCATCTACAAATGTCCGAATTTCCTGGGATGTCTCATTGGATATCGCGGAGAGGATATCGAGGTTTTTGAAGAAATGCAGGCTGTCTGCCCGGAGTGCGGCACGGTGCTCCAGCCGCTACCAAAACGCACGCCGGCCTACGTGGGGCGGCTCATCGATTTGGCAGTCCTCGCCGTCGTGGCCGCGGCTCTTTGGTATGCGTGGCCGTCCATCTCCGCATTTCTCACTTCGCCGGCACCGAGCGGAAAGTAGGCCTACACCAGCTCCGACACGATATCGCGAACCACCTTCACGGGCGACTGCTCTGCGTCGATAGTCCGGACAACATCCGGGCCGTAGAAATCCAGCAACGGCTTGCTCTCCGCGTCATAGGTCAGGAGTCGGCGGCGAATGGTCTCTTCGTTCGCATCGTCGAAACGGTTCTCTTTGAGCGCCCGCTTCCGAATGCGAATGACCAGTTGCTCGCGATCCGGGCAGGAAAGGTGAAACACCTTTTTAACATCGATCATGTCACCCATGATTTGAGCCTGCACCACGTTGCGGGGGACTCCGTCGAGAACGAGCGCGTCGATATCGGGCTTGAATGTATGGATTCCCACCAAGTGGCTGATGTGTGCGCGGAGGAGTTCCATGGTCACTTCATCCGGAACCAACTGACCACGCGACGAATACTCAATGAACTTCTGCCCGATCGGCGTGCGGGTATCCAGCGCGCGGAAAACATCGCCCATCGCCAGATGGAAAAAGCGCGGAATCGCACCGATGATTTTACCCTGGGTTCCTTTGCCACTCCCGGGTGCTCCGAGCAGAAGATATGTCCGATATTTCATGAAGAAAAAAATGTCATCCTTACCATATTCTGCATGTGAGCAAGGCCGAAAGAATGCACTTTGTTGCGAATCGGTGCTTCAGACGAGGGCGAGCAGCCGCTGGATGTTGATGTATTTTTCCGTCAGCGCCTGAATCTTCCCGATTTTCTCATCATCGCCCGGCAGCGTCTTCACGGTCATCGAGTGAATCTTGCTCGCGATCGTAAAGCTGTCCATCGGGGACAGAATCACCGGCAGTTCACTCTCCCGCAAAGCGCGCATCACGTCCTCGTGCGGCTGCAAGTCGTTGCAAAGGACCAGCCCGCAGACTCCCCTCGACTGCTGCCCGGCCAGCGATATTGCGGCTAGAATTACATCCTCCCGATCTCCGGGCGTAATCACGAGAGTCCCGGCATTAAACTGCCGGATCAGATGCCCGGCCTCCATGTCCCCGATGAGCACCTTCCTTACGAGCCGGCGCGAACTCGCCCTCGCATTCACGAACTCCCCCTTCACTGCCCTGCAAACCTGCCCTAGTGTCGGGTGGGCTAGGACTGGATCGGCAGGGATCACGCCGAGAAGTTCGATCCCCAGTCGCGCAAATCCTTTCCCGGCAAACTCAAGGACATGGTCGTATTTCTCCGGCATAACTTTGTTCAAGACCACGCCAAGAACCTCGACTCCTTCCTTTTCAAAAAGCGCGCGATTCAGCGCAACCTCGTCAATCGGCCGACCGATTCCACCCTGGGTCACCAAAATTGCCTTGGCAGACAAAAGATGGGCGACCCGCGCATTTGAGAGGTCGAACACGCTTCCCACACCAGCATGACCAGTCCCTTCGATGATGACAAAATCCTTCTCCCATGCCGCCCGATCAAACGAATTCTGAATGCGGCGAACCAACATATCGGTGTTTGCCTGCTGGATGAATTTCCGGGTGAATTCCGGCTCCACCGAGATCGGGCTGATGTCCGCCAGCGGCGCAAAAATGCCGTAAGTTTTGTCGATGAGAACGGTGTCTTCATCGACCAGTTCGCCTTCGATTTCTACGAATCGCTGGCCGACAGGCTTGATGAATCCGATTCGCCCGAGGGTCTTTCGAAGTGCGCCGAAGAGGCCCAGCGAAACGGTGGTCTTGCCATCATTCTGCTGGGTCGCTGCGACAAATATCCGCGGTGTGGTCGTGTTCATCGATCCCACCCACAGTTCTGACTGAAGGCGAAGATGTCAAACACGCGAACCCACATGCGGACTTACCGAATGACTCCGTGGAGCGGTGGCGCGATCTTCTTTCCGCGGGCATCAAGGAACCTCTTCGCAACGATTGCACCGTCCACCAGAATGCCTTCGAGAACCGGTTCATGCGATGTCGTCGGAATCCCGAACTGATCCGCGTAGTCCTCGACAATCGTCGGGAGTCCACCTGGAACCGTGATGAGACGAGGTGCCTTGTCCGAACCGGTGTTGTTCGTAATGAGAACATTCTTGTAGGACTGGAGCGCAGCGATGCGGTCCACGCTTCCCGCGACTGCGGCGACGAGGTTCAGCGCCGTCACGTTTTCCAACATTCCATTGACACCGGCCTGCGACGGGATCGAGCGGTAGACGGTTGGGTTATTATCAGGGTCCAGGCGGACCGACTTGTTTCGCCCCGCGGAGCCTACGATGATGCCGACGTTTCCGACATTATCATCCAGAGTGACCAACGGGGCCCCGATGACGCGGGTCTGGTCGATCAAATCCGATTGCACGAAATCTCCGAACGATTCGCCGTTCAATACATCGTTGTAACTGCGCAGCGCCACGAACGGAGAACCGTTGCCCAGATCGGCTGTCACATAGACTTGTTTCACCGAACCACCGATGCCGACAAATCCCTTTTTGCCATCTCGTACAGTTCCGTAGTTGACCGTGCTTCCACCGTCGCCGGCGATGATGTCCATCTGGGCAGCCCGTGCCCCCTGTTGCGTTACACCCAATACGCTGCCGCCGTTTCCGCCTTTACCGACTTTTCCACCAAAGGCGTTCAGAGTCTGATTCGGGGATTGGTCAAACGGATTCAGCACGAACGATGAAGCATCGCCTCCTGCTCCGGCAGCAATCAGCGCTTTGGATACGGACGGATTCCCAATATCGATGCGGAGGTTCAGAACGGAACCACCAGTTCCGCCTTTTCGCAGACCGTCACCGGCAGCACCGCCAATGATCGCAAACGAACCGGCGGGCGAGAACGCGACAATGTTGTCCAAGGTTCCGCCATTTCCGCCGTCGTTGGCAGCGCTTGATCCCCCTGCACCCGCGATCAATCGATTGAACTGAAACCGGGAAGCGTCCTGATAAACCCGATACAGGCTCTGAATTGTGTTCGTCCCAACGTTGTCGCTTCCTTTACCAATGACGTCGATATTGGTCAGATTTCCGCCGTTACCACCCTTGCCGGAGAATCCATCGCCGCCCTTGCCTGCAAGAACAGACACTAATTTAGGGAAGTAATCGTTCGTCCCAGTTCCATTTCCGCCATCCGGCCGGATTGCGAAATCCGAAATCGAACCGCCATTCCCGCCAGAGTTGCCGATTCCGCCGTCGCCAGCGTTGATAATGAGCTCACCCAAAAGCTGAACGCCGATGGACGGGCTGCTGCTCGAAATGCCGCCTCCGTTTCCGCCACGGCCAGTCACCGCAGAGCCACCATCACCCGCCCTGTAGTAGATGTAATGCCGGAGAAACGCCGGAACCGGTGGTACCGCAAGGGACGCAGCAAGGTCCACAGGGAGCGTCGCAGTCGGCGCAGTGGAAATCCGAGGATCGGGAATCCGCGGGTGGAAACCTGAGATGCTACCACCGGAACCTCCCGAAGCGGACCCGAGCCCGCCATCTCCGGCAATGACGGCAACACTAGAATTGTAGGCGTCATACGTGCCGCCGTTTCCGGTCACCGAGCCGCCGTTGCCTCCGTTCTTGCCGACTCCGCCATTACCCGCCAGAAATTCCACTCCGCCCCAGACGGAGTTCGAAACGAGGCTTCCGCCATTTCCTCCGGTTCCAAATACGCCGCGCCCGCCGTCTCCGGCGGTGAGTCGGTGATTCACAAAGCGGTTCAGGTAAGGGCCATCGGTTTCATAAATGGACACACCCTGGATCGCCCCGCCGTTTCCACCAGATGAGAATCCGTCCCCTCCGACGCCCGACTGGATTTGCACCGTCACCGTGGGAGTGATCTTGATTGCGCCGTTTAATAACTGGACCGGCAGACCTGTCACCACGTCCAATACTGGAACACCATTCACATCCACAAGAGGTTCGAGCGTACTCACCCCGCCGATAAAACCACCGACGCCGCCTTTTCCAATCAAGGCGTGCCCGCCGTTTCCTGCCGCGATGTTCAGGCTATATTCCATGTAAGGGATGGGCGCGGGACCCAGCACAGTGCCAGCGGTCGCAAAAAATTCTACCTCCCCATCGTAGGGACGAGGAACCGCTTCCTCCGGTGCAAAGGTATCGTTAAACCCAAACGCAAGAATATGGGTTGGCTCCGTACTATTTACGTCCGAGACATACGTGTCGGCAAAACTATGATTAGAATCGGCTAGACCTTGGTCGCCATCGTTGGTCGTAACGTCATTGACGCTTCCCTCAGAAAAATAACTCCTTCCGGCACTGTTCGGGCCCGGACGCCAAGTCACTATGGCACCGCCAGTTTCGTGGCCAATCACAAGGTCATTGATACCACCAACGCCATCGATATCCGCTGCGCGAATCGTGTAGAGGCTCCGATGCCCCACATTGGGACTTGCGAGGTAATTTCCGGCTTGGTTACCCGTGCCGCTGCCTGGCAGACCCGATCCATTTCCATCACCGACCGAACCATTCATGAATCCAGAGTGGGCTCCACTATCCAGCGAAATCGCGGCGACATCCATGTCGCCATCGCCATCAAAATCGACTGCGGTAAAGTCATAGAGCCGGAAAGGCGCGAGGTTCACCCCCGGTATGCTCCGATCCAAATCAACGACCCCCAATTCGTATTGCTGTCCGACATTCACAGGCACACCGCCCAGTAGCCGATTCTGGTCGGACCAGTCGAGCACCGCAACTGCGTCGAAGGACCAAGCCGAAACGAGCAAATAGTCTTGGGTGTCGCCAACCGCACTAAGCGTAGATGCCTCAAGGACCACCGGGAAATAAGGAAAAGTCGGAGCGAAGGTAATCGCGGAACTTACGAACATCGCATCCGTATCAAAGTAAGAGTTCTTCGGTTGTCCAAGGTATTTCACACCATCAACAGTCGCGGTTTTCGTTCCGTAATCGTAGAAGAACTGCCCGGTATATTCCCTCTCGCCTGTCACAGGATTCAACTCAAAGTCCGGCTGCATGTACACCGCCAATTCGTAAGCACCGACTGCGATTTCAGGAATCCCATCCCCGTTAAAATCGCCAATCGTTAGGTCGTTGACTCCGAATTCATTGTACTCTGGTATTACCAGCCGCCCCGGCCCCGCGACACCAACACTTCCTTCATGGTTCCCAAAAAATGGGATCGTGCTGTGCCTCGGCTCATAGAATCCGATAAAATCATCGATTCCATTGCGATTCAAATCCTCATCACTCGACAAAATCCCGTCATTGTTCAGGTCCTCAAATTTGGCGAGCATTACCTGTAGGTCACCCGTGCCTCCAAAATCCCGTGAAGCCGCGACGATATCCGGGTGGCCGTCTCCATTTACATCTCCAACAGCAAGCGCCTTCGCATTTCTCGGTCCGCTGAGGTAGATGCCCTGATTTTGCAATCCATCCGGTGTGGCGAATGTCATGAATCCGGTAGCGAGAGGATTGGGGTCCGAAATCATCACGATGATTTGAGAATTGCCTTCGCGGGAGGAGGGATCGAGAGCCCCGCCGGTCGCATAGATGAAATCTCCTTTTCCATCCCCGTTGAAGTCGATTCCCGCAGTGACACCAAGCCGTGTGCTGAAACCACCCGAACTGCTGTCGGGTAAATGGGTCGTGCCCCATCCGTTCAGCGTCCTTGTGAGAGTCGAAACCGGCTCGGTGAACACGCCTGTCGCCAGACTTGCCCCCCCGCCGCCGTTGACGAAGCCGTTTCCTCCGTCGCCCATATCCACGTGGACGTTGCCCCTGATACTGAGGTTTGCGAAAGAGCTGTCTCCGGCTGTTCCGCCATTCCCAATCGTTCCGGTTCCACCGTCGCCGCCGCTCAACACCACGAGCCCGGTCTGCGATCCCGTGTCGGAGAAGTTGATGATGGATCCACCATTGCCACCGGTCCGCCCCGTTCCACCATTACCTGCCAGCAATTGATAACCGCCCGTGTCGTCCGAAATCATCGCGACGTTCGAGATATTTCCACCGGGAGCTCCGGCTCCACCGTTTCCTGCAACAAGAACGTTGATGTTGAATGGGACTTCGTCACCAAGGGATTTCACGACATTGATGCTTCCACCTGCCGCGCCGGAAGCTGGAACGAATGGCGACATCACGCCACTGAGGTCGTCGCCAATGGAAAGTCTCCCAATCTGATACGCGCCCGCGACGCCAAAGCTATAATACTGTCCGTTCACCGCCGTGCCGATTCGGATGGAATCCACGGAAGGCAGGAAATTCGTCGGAGCAGGCTGCGTAGGATTCCCAGTCGAATCAACACCCGTGGGATTGAAAATCAGTCCACCATCCTCGGTTCCAAACCCTCGCCCTGCATAGATCGAACCATAGATTGAGAAGGTGCTCTTCGGAGGCTGCCGGAGATCCAGATCTCCATTGGTCACTACGCCGTCGCCCGTCTGATCCACGAGATCTTCCAGCAACAATGGACGAAGCTCGATTTTGTCGATGGTGTTGTTCAGAAGAACGCGTCCGTCGCCCTTTAGCCCTTGGGCTACATCGTTCGCAGGATTGTTATCCGAATCGCTCAATGAAAGAATCCGTTTGGGCACAATCACTCCATCCCGGATCTCATCGACCGTGGTTACCTTGAGGTTGGTGACGATATCACCATGGATACCTACAAACGAAATGAGGCGCAGCCCGTCACCTGCTGAGATTCCGGTGATCTCGTTTGCGTCGAACGTATTGTCCCCATCCAAATCCTGCGTGAACACAATCGCGCTTCCCTGCTCCACGAAGAGCAAGTAGCTGCCCTTCTGATCGCCCAGTGTGCTCAAGCCCTGACCTGCAAACAACTCGATCGGCGTACCCAGCGGGAGCGGGAGCCATTTCGCGTCAACAGGCTTTGGATAAGTCACCAAAGCCGCCGGCGCTATGCGGGCTTCCAGAGACTCAATGACACTCTTACCGAGGTTTTTATTTTTGGTTTTCATGGGACTGAATTAAACGATGTTGAGGTAGTCGTAGAAGAACGGCGCGATGATTGGCTCCTGATCTCCCGGTGTGTTGAAGGTGATAGCGTAACTACGCGGTGCCGCACCCTGGGTCACGGTCACGGACCCGTTGAGCCCACCCGGGCCGGTCGCCTGAATCGTCGGCAGTGCATTGATGGCTTTCTGGATTGCCAGGATAGATGCTTTTCCAGAAATCGGCACGGTCTGCAGACCTTCGAAAACGAGCGTGTATTTGTCGGACTTGATGGTCAGGAGCTGGACTTCCACGTCCACTGAGGTTCCTTTGATGGTTTCCACGAAGCTGAACTCGCCACCGGTGATTCTAGCTTCCGCAGTGAAGTTGACGGTAGCTTGATTGTAAACTTTTGCCGCAACCAGACCATCGATCGGGACTTCGTCGATCTCGTAGAGTCCGTTTCCGTTGGTGTCGATCCACTTGAAGACACGCCCGTTGATTTCCGACGAGTCGGAGAATGCGCCGACATAGTTGCCGTTGAGCACCTTTACAGGATCGAAGACAAATCGTCTTGGCTTCAGGACTTTCTGAACCTCTGCAATGACTCCCGTCCCCTGGACGGTGGTCGAGTTGTTGAGGTCGATCGTCTGGACACCGGCGAACAGGTCGAAATCGCCCGCATTGTTGAACTGGATTTCGTAACGGCTGTTCAGTCCGTTGCTCACCGTGACTCCACCCAATCCCTGCACCGCAGGGATCGCGTTGATCGCGTCCTGAACGACAGCCGGACTTGCACCCGCAGGGAGGCTGGCCGAGACGTCCGCCGGATTGGTACCATAAGACACCACGAAATTTCCCGCCTGGAAGAAGTCGAGCTGCTGAGCCTCGCGGACCTGGTAGAAAGCCTGAATGGAAGGCATCTGCCCCGGCTGGGAAAAGATGATATTGATTTCATCGGCGTTGACTTGCTCAATCGTCACACCGCCGACGGCCATGATTGGGGGCAACGCGTTGATGGCGTCGGAAATGGTCTGGAGGCTCGCACTGCCCGGCAGGAGCGGAGTGGATGCTCCACCCTTCACCAGTCCGGTGATGATCCCGGGCTTGTCATTGAAGCTGTTAAACTGAATATCAAACAACCCGCCAGGGAGCGATGCCACAGTCACCGCCCCGGAGCCAAGACCATTGGATGCCTGCACGGTCGCGAGGGCGTTCAACGCATTCGCGATGTTCGCCGCCGTTGCGCTCGATGCCAGGGGAGTGGTCTCCTCTCCCAGATAGGTGAGGGTAAACTCGGCACCTGGAAGAACCTGCACACCCGCTAGGCCAAGAGTTTGTTTCTCAAACGTAAACTCGCCACCTTTGAGGAATTCTTCGGCAGTCAACTCAACCGGCGTATGGAAGGCAAACTCACCCAGACCGTCGTAGCTTACGATCTGGACTTCGTTCGTCTGAATGCTATCCGCCCCCTTCACCGTCTCATCCACAGCCTGCTCAATATTCAGTCCCTGAATGATTATTTGAGGCTGAGGCAACGACTGGTCGAAAGTGATCGTAAAGAGGTAGGGCACCGTATTGGTCGCACTGTTATCGGTGACCAACGCACCTATGCCCGTGCCTGCCAGAATTAAGTCCAGAGCCCCTTGCACAGCTGCGGCATCCGCATCGGCGGGAATGAACCCCGATGTAACTCCGTTCAGCGAAAGCGAGAATGCAACAGGCGTCGGCAGGACAGCTCCGATCGGAGGTGCCTGGAACTGCTGAACTTCCCGGACGTCCAGCGGAGCGCTACCCTGCGTGATTGTGGTGGTGATTCCCCGATAGAAAGCATCCGCCTCACCCAGGATAGTCACCCGCTGGCCGACATTGAATTCACCGGCTCCAACGACAATCCAAGTGTTATCGGCAGCGGCCGAGACATTGATTGTTCCCGGACCCGTGACAGCCTCGATTGCCAAGTCGATCTGACCGGCAGTCAGATTTCCCAATGCATTCGGAACGATGGCCTGCGTAGCAACCACGCCGAGCGGAGTATTGATTCCAAACCGGACCGGCGCGAACGGCTGATGAGTGAACCTGCCACCAATCGAGTATCCGATCGGGTAAGTGTCTTCTTGAACGCTGATTTCCGGCTGGTCGCCGGATGCGCCGAAGCGGACCTCAAAATCGTAGGAGCCCACTGCCGTCTCGGTCACTACGACACCGCCTTGTCCGATGATGCTCGGCTGGAGATTCAACTGCGTATTCAGCGCCTGCGCCAGCCTCGTCGATTCGTTAGTATCGTTGTTGTTCACAAACGGTTCGTGCAGATTCAGCGCGAAACTGAAGCTGCCGAACGCGACCGTTATTTCTCCATCACCCATCGGATCCACATGGATGATCTGGGTCTCCTTCGTTAGATTCTCCAAAGAGCCGCCGAATTCTGCGACTGCAAGTTCGTCCGCAAACATGATGACTTGCAGCAAATCATGATCAACGAGGTCTTCGAACTTCACATCGAAAGTTCCATCCGGACGGGTCGGAGTCGCCCGTTTCGTGACGGAGACTTCGCCCGGATCGATGGACGTGAGAGCGACGAGCGCATCTCGGACCTCATTTGCGGTCGCGTTATGCGGAAGCTGCTTTGTGGTCTCTGTGACTCCGCCTTCGGTGTATTGGATGCTAAATTTGAACGGTGCAATCGGCAGGAAGCTGTGAACTTCATTCTCGCCAACTCCCACGTTACCGGTCTCAGTGACTGTCAGCGCCGTGTTACCGACACCGTTTGCGATCTCCGTGGAGAAAACATTGAAGAACTCCTGCCCGATGATCTGCACTTGATCATTCGGATTCACAAAATTGATTTGATACCCATTCGGGTTCGCGAGGGCCACTGTGACGCCACCCACTGCCTGGATGAAGGTCAGACTGTTGAGGGCCGTCTGGACCTCCGCCGGAGTCGCGGTCAGCGGAAGCGGACCGGTCACTTGCGAATTGATGCTCACAGAGAACAGCCCTGTCTGATCACCGTTGATACCGAAAGTGATGTCGAAATTCGGATCCGTACCGGTAACCGTCACCGTCCCCGTATCGCCGGGCCCGGTTGCCTTCACCGTTGCAAGGCCGTTCAAAGCAGCCTCGATCTCCGAGGCCGTCGCGGTGTTCGCAATAGCCACCGTCTCTTCACCCTGGAAGATGAACGTAAACTGCGTGCCGGCCGGCAGAGCCCGAACCGACGTGATGTCGATCGACTGGACCTCCGCGCTAAATCCAGTTCCAGGAGTGGTTTCGGTCGCGGTGAGAGAAAGCCCGCCGAACTCAAATTGCTGCTGTGTTCCCGGCAGGGCCGTAAGGAACGCACCTTTCGAATCTTTCAAAAGGTTCGATCCATTCAGGTAAATGTTTTCCACCTTGGCTGCGAGTTTCGGCGTAGCGCCATGACCCGCGACGATACTGGAAATTGCGTCGGCATTCACGATGGTGACGCTACCGTTCACGCCCTCTTTTGCTCCCGCTCCGCCAGCACCTGCGAAAATTCCGCCCATGGTGTTGAATCCATAAATCTCACCATCGCGGACTCCGATATCGTGCCCGAGAACGGAGACACTGGAGACGCTTCCGCCAAGCCCGCCGGACTTCAGCGCATCGCCGCCATCGCCCGCGGCGATGTGGCGGAGGATCGCAGCCTTCGATACATCGACGACGGTGACACCCTTCACATTTCCACCTTTTCCTCCCTTGCTTCCCTGCGGAGCGTCGCCGCCATCACCCGCGCGAATCGTCACATCCACTCCCAGATTCCCGCCCCGCTGCAGCGAAAGATTCGTGATGGATCCGCCATCTGCGCCTTTTGCCAGAGCGCTGCCGCCGTCGCCCGCACGGATAATCGTGTCGCCCAAGTCGTTACTGACCGCCCCACCGACATTCAGAATCGAACCACCTTTTCCCACGGTTTTTCCGTCGGCCGATGCCGAACCGTTTCCTGCCTGAATAAGAATCTGTCCATTTGGAGTCGGCACCAGAGTCGCAGCCGTGCTGCCGTAACCGAGATTGGAGATCGAGCCGCCAGCGCCGCCGCCAGTTCCGTTTCCAGCCATAATAGTCACGGCGTTTTGCGCAAAGAGCCCCGCAAGTTGTGTTGCCGTTCCGGAGATGCTGCCGCCCGCTCCCGGCTTCGCGCCCACTGCGCCTGCATCTCCGGCGATGAACTCTCCCGTGCCCCTGCCAGCAAACACGCCGGCCCCCAAAATACTTCCGCCCCGGCCCGCCGCAGCAAGTGCACCAGTTCCCGAGCCGCCATCGCCCGCCACTATGGAGCCGAAGCCCGGAGTGTTGATGCTCAACGTATCGATAGTTCCGCCAGCGCCGCCCGCCTGTCCTTTTCCAACACCATCGCCGCCCCTGCCACCAATGACGGTGGTCGATGCCTCGACGTCCGCCGGGACTCCGCCCACAATTTTCCGGACTTCGCCAGAAAGCGCTACTTCGATGTTCTTCATCTCCCCTGCAGCGCCGCCTTTTCCTTTGAGGGTCGCATCTCCGCCGTCTCCCGTGATGAGCGTCGGCTCGATGTTCAAACCAACGATGGAGAAATTGGTCATCAGGCCGCCCACGCCACCGCCCTTGTCTCCGTCTCCGCCGTCGCCGGAACGGATCGTCATGAGGTTCAAAATGCCGCGCGTGGCGTTTGCATCCGTATCCAGAATCGAAACACTGGTCACCTTACCGCCGGCACCACCGCGACCGCCAATGCTGTCGCCACCCCTGCCTTTGATGCCGTTGTTGATGTCCAAAACGTTCACGTCTCCAGTCACCGTGAGCAAAGAAATGTCGCCACCTTTCCCGGCGTTCCCGGCGTTCCCATCGCCGCCGATTCCGGCGTTGAAGGTCACTGCGTCCACCAGCACGCCATCCCGCTGCTCGATGAGAACTGAGAGGATGTCGCCGCCCTTGCCGCCGGTTTTACCATCGCTACCGTCGCCCGCTTCGACTTGGACTTGACGACCCAGAACCTTCATCAAAGAAATCGTCCCGCCCGCCCCACCGATGCCAAGCCCCGACGAAGATCCTCCGTCACCCGCGCGCAACCCGATATCGGACCCAAACGAAGACTCCACGTTACGAACCGCCGATTTGAAAATTGAGCCGCCGATTCCGGCCTTGCCACCCGCAGGTAAAATCGAGTCACCACCATCTCCTCCGGTGATCAGAAGTTCGTCACCGGGCCCCTCCGGAGTGGAAACCAAAATATCCAGACTGCTTACGGAACCGCCCGCGCCGGCGACCTTCCCGTCTCCGCCTTCTCCGCCTGCGATGGTCACGTTGTCGCGCAAAATACCATTACTGAGAATGATTCTTCCGTTGAGCACCGTGTAGCCCACAAAAATATTGGATACCGCGCCACCTGCACCGCCTTTGCCAACGGTCGAATCCCCGCCGAATCCGCCGAGGATCTGAACCTGGTCGTTCGCGATTAAATCAATTGCGCCGCCCACAAAAATGCCGCTGACCGAACCGCCAGCGCCGCCGTTTTTCTTCGTCGGGCTGGTCGTTCCACCATCGCCAGCCTTGATTGTGAACCCGTCGAAATCATTTCGAACGGTGATGTTCTTGATCAGCCCGCCTTTCGCGCCCTCGCCGCCCACGCCGGCCTCCATCCGATCGGTGATGGAATCCACAAGCACTTTTTGAATGGTGCTTCCGACCTTCCCGGATGCCGGTGAAAAGTTGAAAACGCCGTTGCCGCCGGGGGTGTCCACGATCACTCCACCCGCGCCAATATATTTCGGGAAAAAGTCAAACGTCTCGCCGCTACCCGCAGAGCCCGCAAGCACCGCACCGACATCACCGCTGATGATCACATTCGCGATATTACCGCTTGCCATCACCTTGCCGCCCACCCGCTCCGGGATGCCGCCGTTTGAAATCGTGGAGCCCACTGAACTTCCGATCGTGAACCCGCCGACATTGACGCCGGGCAGGGAAGCCCCGGACATCGTGAGGGTATCATCCTCCAAGGCTCTCGTGCCTTGTTCGTTCAAATTGAAAACAATATCACCCGACAATGCGGCCTTGACCTCGAACCTCGCGCCGTTTCCTGCTGCAATGCCGACAATTTCCGACTCGCCCACTTCATTGTCACGCACTCCGTTTGAGTCCGGCTTATCGATGAAGAACAACACGATGTTCCCCGCCTGCACGGAAATAAAGTCATCTGCCGGAAGCCCGCTTACGCCGCCTCCATTCCTGAACAACTGAAAATGGTCTCCTGCCGAAAGGCGAAGATAAAATGTGTCCG
Source organism: Verrucomicrobiaceae bacterium (assembly GCA_043755735.1). GTDB lineage: Bacteria > Verrucomicrobiota > Verrucomicrobiia > Chthoniobacterales > Chthoniobacteraceae > SXWH01. The sequence goes on from JAYUSJ010000070.1 coordinate 31,810, forward strand.
CCACCCCAACCGAGCCAGGCCCCACCGCCCCGGAAATTGGATCGAGCGGATTGTCCTCCGTATTCACGAACGGTGCCTCGTTGTAATCGGTATCTTCGCCGACCCCGGCGTTTGGAATTCCCGCGAAGATGACCCGGGCAGGCGCGATTCGGGATTCTAGGACTTCGATTTGTCGGTTGGAAGAAGTTTTCATGTGGGCGAAATTTGTGGCTGTGAGACTACTACCCTGTTTTTTCACTCGGGCAATAACTATTTGAACTTTTTATCTAACTGCAGTTTCATCAACCTCCGACAGCTTTGCAGTAGGTGATAATATTTGCATTTGAACTGAGGGAGAACTCGAAAAATATCGAGGGATTTCCGATCGAACGTGGCCGCCCGGTTTCGCCGGAGCGGCCACGTCACTTCGATTGGAACGGGAAGGGCTCCATCACGATTTCAACTCACCTTCATACTCAGAATCGGCTGAGCCGGACAGTATCTTAGAGAGAAATCAAAACCCTTCCACTCGCGACTAGCCGCGAATGCGCTTCTGGAGATCGAGCTCGATCACGCCGAAACGCTGCTCGTAAGCTGCGAGTGTGGCGTTGAGGTTGAGGCAGAGGCGCTTGGCTGCATCCGGTGTCATGATGACGCGGTTGTCGAGCTTCACTGCATCTGTTGGAGCTGGGTTGTAAGGATCGCTGTTCACGCCGAAAGTCAAATAGACCTCGTTGATGTTCGCCGCGATTCCGACTACGTTGGCGTAGCTGGTCTTGAGGCTGGTGGTGTCAACTTGGATCTGTGGCTGTGCTGCCGCTGGGGCTTGTGTTTCTTCGCTCATTTTTTTGTTTTTGTGTGTTTGTTTATGGGTTGAGGGCGGGTTCGATAACTGACGGGTCTCACCGCTGCAACCGGTTTTTCACGGAAATGCAGAAGATTTGCACGATTTCATGTTTCTTCTCGCACGAATCGCCCTTTTTCAGCAAAGCACCGTGAGCTCGATGCCCGAAAACTTCGCCAAGACCATTACTGACGCTCCGGATACGCCGTTTGACATTTCGTTGCGTCCGCCCGCTTTCACCGAATTCGCAGGGCAGGAGAAAGTGCGCGAGCAACTCCTGGTCATGGTGGAGGCTGCAAAACAGCGCGGGGATGTGCTGGAGCACGTCCTTCTTTCAGGGCCTCCCGGTCTGGGCAAAACCACGCTCGCCCACATCCTCGCACAAGCGATGGGCGTCGGTATCCGCTGCACTTCCGGGCCCACGATCGAAAAGGCAGGCGACCTCGCGGGACTTCTCACCACGCTGGAGCGCGGCGACGTTTTGTTTATTGATGAAATCCACGCGCTCTCCCGTGTGATCGAAGAATACCTCTACCCCGCAATGGAGGACTACAAACTTGATATCATCATCGATCAGGGGCCGAACGCACGCTCGGTGCGGCTAAATCTCCCGAAGTTCACACTCGTCGCCGCCACGACTCGCGCCGGGATGATCACCGCCCCTCTTCGCTCCCGCTTCGGCATGACGACGCGCCTGGATTACTACACCGCCGAAGAGCTGCAAAAAATCGTCCTCCGCAGCGCGAGCCTGCTCTCGATCGTAGTCGATGAACTCGGTGCTTTGGAAATCGCCGCGCGTTCGCGAGGCACTCCGCGCGTCGCAAATAATCTCCTCCGCTGGGTCCGCGATTTTGCACAGGTCCGCGCCGATGGAAACGTCAACCGCGAGGTCGCGGATGCGGCTCTCACGATGCGCGACATCGACCGCGAAGGCCTCGATGAAATGGACAAGCGACTGCTCGAAGCGCTCGTGCTGAAGTTCGACGGCGGCCCTGTAGGAATCAGCTCTCTCGCGGTGGCAGTCGGTGAAGATGACGGCACTCTCGAAGACGTCAACGAGCCCTATCTCATCATGCAGGGTTACATCAAACGCACCCCGCAAGGCCGTGTCGCCACGCCGCGCGCATACGCGAAACTCGGGCTCACCGGCGTCAAAAAAACGGGCGAACTTTTCGAATAATGGTACCGGCGCTTTTGACCACTCTCCTGTGGAGTTGCTCGTCCGTATGCGCCGCGCGCTCGGCGAAACTCGTAGGCGGCAGTTCTGCGAATCTTTTCCGCATGTTGATTGCGGCGATCCTGCTGGGAATCTGGGCACACAATTTCGGCCACGGCCTCGGCGGTGCCGCGCTACCGTGGTTTATCGGAAGCGGACTTGTCGGCTTCGGGCTCGGCGACGTCGCCATGTTTGCCGCGCTTCAACGCATCGGGCCGCGGCTCACCATGTTACTCACGCACTGCATCGCCGCACCGCTTGCGACGTTTACGGAATGGGTGTGGCTCGACTCGAAACTCAGCGGCTCACAAATCCTCTGCGCAATCGTGATCCTCGCCGGAGTGGCTCTGGCGCTTGCTCCCGACCGTGGAGAAGCCATTCCGCGCAAGACGTTTTGGATCGGCGTGGTCTTCGGACTTTTCTCCGCGATGGGCCAGGGCTTCGGCTCCGTGCTCAGCAGAAAAGCAAACTTCGCAGCCGCGGCCGCGGGCCAGTCGGTGGACGGCGGAACTGCGGCGTATGAGCGGATTCTCGCGGGCATCGTCATCGCGTTTATCTTTTTCCTCTTCCTGCGCAAACGCGACGCAAAGCCTGAACCCGGCGTGTGGCCAAAGGCGTGGGCGTGGATCACCGCAAATGCGCTCGCCGGACCGAGCATCGGCGTCGCAGTCTATCAATGGGGCGTGGCCACCACAAAAACCGGCATCCTCATGCCGATCGTTGCGACGGTTCCAGTCGCCACACAGTTTCTAGTCTGGCTGATCGATGGCCAGCGTCCGACCGAACGCACGCTCCTCGGCGGAATCGTCGCAGTCGCCGGCGTCATCGCGCTCGGCTACGCAAAACAAGGCTGAACAAAGCCTCACGATATCTCGCAAAAAAGTTCAGCCCGCAGCGTGGTGACTACGAAGGACGCGAAGGGCGCGAAGGGCGCTACACAAATGAAGCCCTTGTCTTTCCTTCGCGTACTTCGCGCCCTTCGTAGTCATTCTGTTTTTCGAGAATCGTATCAGTCCTTGATCCAGCCCCGGCTGCGATAGACCTGCCAGCCAACGATCTCGTGCATCCAAATGCTGATTTTTTCACAACCGGACCAGCTTGGCACTCTGAACTCCATCGGCCCATCCGACGTGCTCACCGTGGTGAGAAAATTGCACGGGACCGCAACCACATCCACGCCTGCGGTTCGGAACGTTGCTGCCGCACGTTTCATGTGAAATGCGGAGGTCACGAGCAGGACGCGCTTCCATCCTCGCTCGCGAACGAGCTTCGCCGTTTTCTCGGCTTCGTCGCGCGTGTTACGATTCACACCAAAACTGATCAGCTCTGCGTCCGCTGGGAGCTTCCATGATTCAAGCCATGCCTTCACCGAGTCGGCTTCGGATTTCACCGCTCCATCGATCAACATGCCTCCGCCGCCGATGCAGAGTACATGAGCCTTGCCGAGCCGCATCAGCTCCAGTCCCATCAATATCCGATCGCCCGCTTTGGTAAAATGCACCCCCGACATTTCATAACGCGAAGGCTCAGTTCCGCCGCCCAGAACCACCACCGCATCGCACTTCGGCAGCGACTCCGTTTTCACGCCCGCCCAGGGCTTTTCCATCCCACGCAAAAGCCACCCCGGAAAATCGGTACTCCCGCACAAAGTAACGAGCGCAACCAGCAGCGCCATGAACGCGCCCAAGCGGCGCTGCTTTCGACGAAAGAGCACGATCGTAAAAACGATGAGCGCGAGCCACAACAGCCCCACGGGCTCAACGAGTGCCAGCAACTGGCGCAGGAAAAAATCAAACATCGCCACATCGCTACGCATTCAGCGCCCGCAGGTGGAGTCTGAATTACGGATTCTGCGTCGCGCGGAGCCGGAGGAATCCCTGCGACTGCCCGACGGGCAATCGCGTTTCGATGAGTTCCGTGCCATCCGTCATCAGCGTCGCCGAGATCGGCGCGATGGGCGACCAGCTCGAAATGTTCGTCGCACTTTCCGCGACAACTCCCAGTCCTGCAAAGCGAACAGACCGTTTGTATTTCAGCGCAAGCTGACCGCTGGTCGTAAAATACGGCTGCGCCCCAACCTCGAAAAGAACGGGGTTTTTTCCGAGCACCGCTTCGAGAATGTTCGGCGTCCCGTCGGCATCAGGGTCATCCAAAAGACCGGGCGCTCCGGGCGTCTGCGCCACGGCCCACGCTGCAAACGTCGTCACTGCGGGAAGGAGCATCATCTTTCCATTGCGCATCGTGACCGCGGAACTCACGACCGTCTCGGCGGTAAAACCAGTGAACGAATCCGAGCAGTCCGACCACCGAAGACCGAGCACCTGCGCGGAATTTCCGTTCTCGACGTAAAAGCGATAACCGCCACCCGGTTTCTTCAGCATCATGCCGCCTTCCTTCGCGTTAAAACCAAGATGCTGTGCGGCGGTCCAGCCCGTCAGCAGATTCGTCGAAGTCGTGTGTTTCCACGCGCCGCCGAGTTGAAAATCGACATAAACCCCGTGGTAGATTGCCCCTTCTTTCCAGCAGAAAAACTCGTTCGTATTTGCCCCCGGAAGCGCGAGCGGGACCGGCGTGCTCCACGTTGTCCACGCCGCATTCGTGGGCTGCGTGACGTAGGTATGCATGTGAGGATTCGGACTAAAGTCGGCGCTTTGGAGCGCGATGGAAATGAACAAATGCACCGTCCCATCGCCATCGCGAAACCAGCACGGATTCCACGTGAGGTTGGAGGACGTCGCTCCGGCCACGGGGATCTGAATGTTGCCGAGATAGGTCCAGTTAATGAGGTTCTGCGACTTCACAAGTCCGAACGCTGTGTGCTTGCCGTAAGTCCCCGAAGTGAAGGCGACCCAGAACCAGCCGTTGTCGAAAATGATCGCCGGATCGCGCACGACATTGCTGAACCCCGCCCAGCCCGGAGGCTGCCACACGGGCAGCCCGCCATTGACCGAAGTCCACGTCAGCGTATCCGGCGACGTGGAGATATACAGCCGCTCATCCCCTCCTCCGCCGTCCGCTTTGAAGTGCGACATCACGTAGCGGGCATCCGCCGGAATGGTCTGCGCAGTTACGGCGCACACGGCAAAAAACAAAACAGTGATGGAGCGAAGGATGTTCACGAAGGTGGCAGGAAGGACCGCCCTTTCGACCATGTGCGCAAGTGGAAAAATTCCGCAATCGTGGCCGCGACATCGCCGAAGCTCTCACGCGTGCCCAGCGGCACCGCAGCACCGCCGTGCAGGACGAGCAGCGGCACTTCCTCCCGCGTATGATCGGTGCCGTGATGAATCGGATCATTTCCGTGATCGGCCGTGATGATGACGAGATCGCCCGCATTCACCGACGGGATGAACGTCGCGAGCCATGCGTCGAATTCCACCAGGCAGCGCGCATACCCAGCGACATCGCGGCGGTGCCCGAAGAGCATGTCGAAATCAACGAGGTTCGCAAACATGAGCCCGCTGTGATCCGGCCACAGACGCTCGATCGCCGCCATTCCCTCCTCATTGCTCGCAGTCGGCGTGCTCGCGGTGATTCCGCAGCCTGCAAAGATATCGCTGATTTTGCCGACGCCATGAACCGCATGCCCTTCCTCGACCAACGCCGACAGCACAGTCCTCGGCGGGAGCATCGCGTAATCATGGCGTCCGGAGGTCCGCTTAAACGCACCGTCCTCGCCGATGAATGGGCGCGCAATCACCCGCCCCACGCGCAGCGGGTCGCAGTGGCGGCGCGCGATCTCGCAGAGCGCGTAAAGTTTCTTGAGCGGAAAGACGCCTTCGTGCGCGGCGATCTGCATCACACTGTCGGCGCTCGTGTACAGGATCGGCCTGCCGGTGCGAACGTGCTCCGCGCCCAACTCGTCGAGAACGACCGTTCCGCTCCGCGGGAAATTCCCGATGAATTCCACGCCGGCCTCCTCTTCGATCGCACGCACCACAGAATCCGGAAAACGCTCAAACGTCGCAAACGGAACGTCGAGCTCCGCGCCCGCAATTTCCCAATGCCCCGTGGTCGTATCCTTGCCCGCAGAGCGCTCGCGCATTTTGCCCCACGATGCGCGCGGCGTGCCGGGCCGGCCCAGGATCGACGCGAGCCCGAGAGCCTCCAGCGTCGGCAGTGAGAGCCCTCGAGTCCGTTCGTAAATGTGACCGAGCGTGTGGGAGCCTTCATCTCCATATTGCGCCGCGTCGGGCGCGGCACCGCAGCCGACGGAATCCAAGACCAAGAGTAATGCTCGCATATACCGGCGCACGCTAGCGACTTCCGCCGTCCGGGCAACGAAGGATCAAGCGCGCAGGATGGATTCACCGATTGCATTTTCCTGACGAGGATTCAGAAACAACGCAGCTTGGTTTAGTCCGTGACTATCACGGCACTCAAACCGCCAATCCCTGAACGATCAAAACCATGCACCTTTCGACCATTCTGCGAAGAGTCGCTATCGCCCTGCTCACCGCATCCACCCTGAATGCAGAGACACTCCCGGGGACGAAACCACTCGAACCCAATCCCGATTTCTCCGCGACGATGGTCGCCGGCATTCATCGTTTCGCCTCGCGGCTCATCGAGCAATCGACCGCCGCGAGAAAGCCGGAGCGGGAAAAGCTGAAGGCGATTCTTGGTGTCGTGGACTCGCGCCTCCCGATTAGCGCGCTGGAATTCGTCGCAGACACCAGCACGCCCGCATTGCTCCATGAAACCGGGCACGTCCGAATTTATCGTGTGCGATGGCCGGTGTTCGACGGAGTGCATGGCGAGGGGCTCTACGTGCAGCCAAAACAGAAGCCGCTCGCTCGCGTCATTTACATTCCCGACGCCGCAGACACGCCGGAGAAACTCGTGGACGATCTCATCCTCACCGCAGGCTGTGAAGTGGTCATCCCCACGCTCATCAGTCGCGATACGGAGTTCAGCGTGAACGGGCGCCTCGGAATCAAAATGAACGTCTCGCATCGCGAGTGGGTGTACCGGCAGAGCTTCGAGTTGGGCCGGCACATCATCGGCTTTGAAGTGCAGAAAGTCCTCTCGCTGGTCGATTGGTTCGCAGCGCAAACGGAGCAACATCCCGTGCTCATCGCGGGGATCGGAGAAGGCGGAATGGTCGCCATGCACGCGGCCGCCATCGACCCACGGATCGACGCCGCTTACGTCTCCGGGCACTTCGGCCCGCGCGATGCGGTGTGGCAGGAGCCTCTCTACCGCAACGTCTTCGGGCTGCTGCGCGATTTCGGTGATGCGGAGATCGCATCGCTCATCGCGCCACGTCCGCTCGCGATTCATCATTTTGCTTTCCCACAAGTCGCCACTCCTCCGGGAACCAGGAATCAAGCCGCGCCAGGCAAGCTCGGGGCACCCGATGTCGATGCGTCCAGCGCGGAGGTCGAACGCGCAAGGAAGATCGCGCCCGGCGATTGGATTCAGTTTTATACGCAGCAACACGGTGTCACGGAGGTTGTCTCGCAGGTATTCAAGAAAGACATCGCCGAACAGATCCTGAAGTCCGTCAAAATGAGCGGCGGATCGACCGCATTGAAACCCGATCCGACCCGCCAGAAGCGGCAACTCCGCGAGATGGAGACATTCTGCCAGCGTCTGCTTTTCAGCACGGAAACGGAACGCGATAGACATTTTTGGAAGCAGCTTCCGCTCAACTCCCTCGCAGCATTTGAAAAACACACCGCGGCCCACCGTGACCGATTTTGGAGCGAGGTGATCGGACGACTGCCCGATCCAAATCTGCCGGCGAACGCGAAGAGTCGCTTCGTCCGAGAGACCGACAAAGTGACCATCTATGAAGTGACGCTCGATGTCTGGCAGGATGTCTTCGCATGGGGCTGGCTCTGCCTTCCGAAAGACCTCAAGCCCGGCGAGAAACGCCCCGTCGTAGTGTGCCAGCACGGCCTCGAAGGCATCCCGGAAGACGTCTTCAACGACGATCCGAAATCCAGTGCGTTCGGTCCCTACAAAGCGTTCGCATTGCGCCTCGCCGAGCAAGGATTCGTGACGTTCGCGCCGCACAATCCGTATCGCGGATGGGATGAATTCCGCACCATTCAACGGAAGCTCAATCCCCTCGGCCTCACGCTCTACAGCGTGATCAACGGACAACACCAGCGCATCCTCGAATGGCTGAAGGCGCAGCCATTTACCCAGACGGATAAGATCGCATTTTACGGCCTCAGCTACGGCGGCAAATCGGCGATGCGCACGCCTGCCGTGCTGACCGATTATTGCCTGAGCATCTGCAGCGGCGACTTCAATGAATGGGTGCGCAAATGCGTGAGCTCCGACATGCCGATGAGCTACATCCACACGGGCGAACACGAGATTTGGGAATGGAACATGGGCCGCACGTTCAACTACGCCGAAATGGCCGCGCTCATCGCCCCGCGCCCTTTCATGGTTGAGCGCGGCCACAATGACGGCGTCGGCACGGACGAATGGGTGAACTACGAATACGCGAAAGTCCGGCGACTCTATAACAAGCTCGGCATCGGCGACCGAACCACCATCGAGCACTTCGACGGACCGCACACGATTCACGGCGTCGGGACATTTGAGTTCCTCAAAGAGAAGCTCGGGTGGAGGAGATAACATGTGTCCGGACGATCTCCGAGTGGTTCGCCCCGCGACTCTCCGAAGATCTGCGCGCGAAAAATCGCCGGAAGCGCGTCTCTAAATTTGCGCCTCAATCCCTTGCGCGCCATGGACGGAGCAAGAGAATGGAGTTAGACTTTCCGGGCGCGCAGGCTTCTTACCCTCACACCTGCAAAGGAAACCCGGGTGCTCAACCGATTCTACGAAGGATCCGGCTCCGGTCTTTCCGGGCGCAAAAAAACGCGGCGGGCATCTTTTCAGACACCCGCCGCTTTGAGAATTGTTCGGTTTATCCGCAGCTATTGCCGCAGAAACTGAGCGATTTAGTAGCTTTCGCCGCCGCCACGGTATCCACCGCCGCCGCCGCCTGCACCGCGGTCCTCTTTCGGACGCGCAATGTTGACGCGGACAGGACGACCATCGATGTCCTTGTTGTCCATTTCCTTGGCTGCTGCCTCGGCTTCTTCAGCCGTGCTCATTGTGACGAACGCGAATCCACGGGACTTGCCGGTGAATTTGTCCATCATGACAGCCGCTTCTACGACGGTGCCGAATTGTGCGAATGCGTCCTGTAGGAGGCCGTCTGTTGTGGTCCACGAGAGGTTACCAACGAAGAGTTTGTTATTCATTTTTTGTTTGTGTCTGCCGATAGACTGGCGCTTCCTGACTGTTCCCGACTAATTCGGATTTCGACCGCAAACTCTCGCGTTCAACGTCACTCAACGGACTTCATCTAACTTTTGGCGGATAAAATCTGACATATTCCGAAAAAATACGCCAGTTCTATTTTAATCGTTGTTACGGGCGGGGGATTTGCTACTTGAAGGCTCCGCTATGAACAAAGCCAAACCATTCATTCTCTCCTGCGCCGTTTTAACCACGCTCACATCCTCGTCTCTCGCGCTCGGTCTCCGGGTTCCCGAGCAGGACACGCGAGGCATGGCTCGCGGAAACGCTTTCGTCGCCACAGCGGACAACCCATCAGCCGTTTATTATAATCCTGCGGGCATCTCAATGCTGTATCAGGGCGCCTCGATTGCACCTCACTCCGTCTCGCTGGCACCGAATGGAAAAGGCTACGTTCCATCCGAACCAACCGGCTCCGATGGTGAGAGCGGGCAGCGTTCGCGCCTGAATTTCCTCGGAATCTCACTCGAATCAGAGTTTTCGCCGGCTGGCGGCGGGAAGGGCTTTGACATCAAGCGGGACATCCAAATCGTCCCTTCCTCCTATATGACCTACCGGCCAGCAGGCTCAAAATTCACTTTTGGTTTCGGTTCTTACGCGCCCTACGGCCTCGGCATCGAATGGCCGGAGGGGAACCAGTTTCGCCAGCAATCCATCAGCGGCGAATTAATGTATATCTCGTTCAACCCCGTGGTTTCTTATCAAGTCTCTGACACGCTCTCCGTTGCCGCCGGTGCGACTATCAACTACGGTCGCGCACAGTTAAAACGCGGAATTTTTCCAGACCGAGGTGCCTTTCGCAACGACAAGCTTGAGTTTGACGGCGAGGGCTGGGCGCTCGGATGGAACGCGGGCATCATGTGGCGCCCATCCGTCAAGCACAGCTTCGGTCTGAACTACCGCAGCCAGACCGACATCGATTTCGAAGGCGACACGCACGTCGCCATCCCTGCCACGAATGTCAAAGCAGGCCCCCGCACCATCAAACTCCCGGCAGTCGAAACCCGCCAGAGCTCGAATGTCGGCATCAAATTCCCGCAACACTTCGTCATCGGCTACAGCTACCGTCCTACGCCGAAATGGAACCTGGAAGTGAACGCGGACTGGACCGATTGGGACAACCTGAACACCCTTTTCCTCCACCAGAAAACAAGCGACATCGCGCTCGACTTTAATTACGAGTCCTCATGGATGTATAACGCTGGCGCAAGCTACCTCTTCGACAACGGCCTCACCGCCAGCGTGGGCTATATCTTCTCTGAGAATTCCGTCCCAAATCAATCCTTCAACCCCGGTGTTCCTGACAGCAACCGACATATCTTCACCGCAGGACTCGGTGGCCACTCTTATGGCTGGGACTGGGACCTCGCTCTCCAATGGGCACATGGCCCCGAGCGCACAATCGCTCAGAACTCCCCTGCTGACGGAACCTACGAATTCAACTCGCACGCCATCAGTCTCGGCCTCGGCAAGAAATTCTAAGTTGACCACCACTCCAACAGCAATCAAACCGACTCTTCTGGTCGTCGATGACGAAGAAGGTCCCCGTGCCTCTCTCAAGGTAGTCTTCAGCAGGGACTTTGACGTGCATCTCGCCGCCAACGGACGGGATGCCATGCGCATCGCCAACGAGCGAAGAATCGATGTGGCGATTCTGGACATCCTCATGCAGGGGATGTCTGGAGTGGAAGTCTTGCGAGAGCTGAAGAATATCGATGAAGGCATCGAAGTCATCATGCTCACCGCGTATGAGACGCTCGAGACCGCAAGGCAGGCCCTCCGCCACGGAGCCCGTGAATACCTGAACAAACCTTTCGACATCCCGACGCTCCGCAGCGCCACTGCCAAAGCGCTGGAAAAACGCCGCGCCAACCAAAACATCGCCGAGGTTCTCACCCAGTTTGACGATTTAAAACGCGAACTCGAGCACCGGGGAGAGCAAGCTGCCGTGGCCAAAGAGACCGGTGAGATCTACGGAAGCGTGCTGCACGATCTCAATAGCCCGCTAACGGTCATCAACGGTTTCATCGAACTTCTCCACAGACAGGTGAGCAATGCATCGAGCCTCGAAGGGGACGAACTCGAGAAAATGAGGGTCGGAATAGACCGCATCCACGGCCAGGTCACACGGTGCATCGAAATATCCCGCCGCTATCTGAGCTTCCTCCGCGCCGAACACTCGGAAACGGGCTCCTTTGTCAGCATCAATCAAATCCTCGCCGACCTTCAGGAACTCCTCGAGAAACACCCGAGCTGCATCGGAAACGAGCTTACCGTGCAAGACCTCGATCCGGACATCATCGCGGGAGTCCATGGCACCGACGTTCTTCAAATTCTCCTCAACCTCACCATTAATGCCCTTCAATCATGCAACACCGCCCACCGCGTGGAGGTCGTGGCTCAGGCGCTGCCTCCCGCGTTCGACATGTCCGGCCTGACGGACAAGCCGGGCACCCGATTCATCAAAGGCGAATCCTTTGACCCCACGTGCAAACTGATCGCCATCAGTATTCGCGACAACGGTCCCGGAATGCCGCCGGAGATTCTCCAGAAAGCCTTTACCCAGCAATTCACCACCAAGCCCGCCGGTAAAGGAACCGGGCTCGGACTTGGCATCGTCAGAAGGCTCACGACCCAGGCGCGCGGAGCTATTCTCCTCACGACGAGCCCCAACGGCACGAAATTCACCGTTCTACTTCCCGAAAAAGCCTGACCGACATCCATGTCCGACACCTCCGCTCTGCAAGCCGAAGCACAGAAATTCCGCGACGATTTTGCACGGCTGCGCGATAGCGTGGGCCGCGTCATCGTCGGACAGCAGCGAGTAATTGAAGGCGTGCTCACCGCGATCATCGCCGGCGGCAACGTCCTCCTCGAAGGCGTCCCGGGCCTTGGAAAAACGGAACTCGTCAAAGCGATGGCACGTGCCCTCGACCTCGATTTCCGCCGTATCCAGTTCACGCCGGACCTGATGCCCGCAGACATTGTCGGCACCACCATCATGAGCGCCAGCCCGGATGGACGCTACCAGTTCGAATTTCGCCGCGGGCCGATTTTCACCCAGCTTCTTCTTGCCGACGAAATCAACCGCGCCACTCCGAAGACGCAGTCCGCATTGCTCGAGACGATGCAGGAGGGCAGCGTCACCGCGGGCGGCACCACGCATATTTTGCGTCCGCCTTTCTTCGTCCTCGCGACGCAGAATCCGCTGGAACAAGAGGGCACTTACCCGCTCCCGGAAGCCCAGCTCGATCGCTTCATGTTCAAGCTCGTCGTCCCGTTTCTCAATCGCGCCGAGCTCAACGAAGTCGTGCGGCGCACCACGCTCGGTGGCAGCACCGATGTGCCGCGGATCATGGGGGCGGACCGCATCATGGAACTCCGCACCATTCTCGAAAAAGTCGTCGTCGCCGACCCGCTTCGAGACTACGCGGTCCGGCTCGTCCTCGCCACACATCCGGCTGCGGATGAGAGCGGCGACTCGGTCAAAAGATTTGTAAAATGGGGAGCTTCCCCGCGGGCCGTGCAAGCGCTGATCCGCGCTGCCCGCGTTCGCGCGCTCGCGGAAGGACGTGTTCACATTGCGTTCGAGGACATCCGCACTTTTGCCCCGGAAGTTCTCGGCCACCGCATCCTCCTGAACTACGACGGCCTTGCCGAGAATCTCAGCGTGCCCGATCTCGTCACAGAAATCGCACGCAACGTCCCAGAGACTGCCGCTTCGTAGCGTCGCCGGCGTTTGCGAACGCCACGAAACTCTCGACACTTTTCGCGCAATTCCGGAGTCTCGGAAACTCTTATGCTTATCCGACTCTTGCTCTTAGCCATGACCGCGTCCGCATTCGCGGAAGATCGCTTCATTTCCCAGCCACGGCAACTCATTCTTGAAGGCAAACGAAGCGGCGAGGGATACTTTGATTCCGCAGGCAAACGCCTCATTTTCCAAAGCGAACGCGAAGAGGGAAATCCGTTCTACCAGATGTATGTTTTGGATCTGAATAGCGGCGACAACGTGCGCGTTTCTCCCGGAGCGGGCAAAACCACATGCGGCTTTTTCACGAAGGATGGATTGATTTTCGCCAGCACCCACGAGGACCCGGAGTCCGCCGCAAAACAAAAGGCCGAGCTGGAATTTCGCGCGAGCGGAAAACAGCGGCGGTATTCGTGGGACTACGATGCCTCGATGGATATCTTTTCCGCCAAATCAGACGGTTCGGGTTTGGTGAATCTCACCAAGTCACCGGGCTACGATGCCGAGGGAGCGGTTTCTCCGGATGGACGGGAGATCGTCTTTTGCTCGCTTCGTGGCGCTTTTCCCCTGGAACAGCGAACGCCCGAGGAACGCGCGCGTTACGAGAAAGACCCGGCGTCGTTCGGCGACCTCTTCATCATGAACGTGGACGGCACCAACGTCCGACAGCTCACGAAAACTCCGGGCTACGATGGCGGGCCGTTTTTCTCGCCGGATGGCGAGCGGATCGTGTGGCGGCGGTTCGACGCAAGCGGTATGAATGCGGACGTTTTCACGATGAAGCGTGACGGCTCGGATGTGCGCCAGATCACTGACTTCAAGTGCATGTCGTGGGCGCCGTATTTCCACCCGTCCGGGAAGTATGTGATCTTCACCGCAAACAAGTTCGGGTTTGAAAACTTCGAGTTGTTCATCGCCGATGCGGCAGGCGGAAAAGAACCGGTGCGGGTGACGAACACTCCGGGCTTTGACGGGCTGCCGGTTTTTTCGCCCGACGGCAAAAAGCTCTCGTGGGCGAGCGGGCGGATGACCGACGGCAAGTCGCAGGTCTTCCTCGCCAACTGGGATCACGATGCAGCGCTGGCCTCGCTTGGCGGCGCGGGCAAGCCGGAGATTTCGCGCGATGATTTGCGCGACCAGGTGACCTTCCTCGCCAGCGACGCACTGGCCGGCCGCGCCGTGGGCACCGATGGCGCGAAGGCTGCCGCCGAGTATATCTCGGACTACCTCAAGCGCGTCGGACTTCAGCCTCTTCCGGGCAGCACGTCGTTTTTCCAGGAGTTCGATTTCAACGCCGGCGAGAGGGTTCTTGCGGACCGCTCTTTTCTGAAATTCGGCGAGCAATCGGCGGTGTTGGACAAAGACTTCCGGCCCATGCCGTTCAGCTCCAATGAGAGCGTATCCGGCGAAGTGGTGTTCGCGGGCTACGGATTGAGTGCTCCGGAAGCACAAGGCCAACTGCGATACAACAGCTTTGAAGGGCTCGATGTGAAAGACAAGGTCGTGCTTCTTTTCCGCTACGTTCCTGAGAGTGTCGATGCGCCCCGCCGCGCGCATCTCAATCGCTACTCGGGCCTCCGCTACAAAGTCATGATGGCCCGCGAGCGCGGCGCGAAGGGTGTCCTCATCGTGACCGGCCCAAACTCCCCGAATGCCGGCGAGCTTTTGCCGCTCACCGGCGACGGAAGCAGCGCAGACAGCGGACTCCCGGCGATGAGCATCTCCAGCGAGTTTGCGGGGCAACTTTTGAAATCGTCCGGAAAAAATCTCAAAGCCCTCCAGACCGCACTCGACGACGAAAACCCCCACGCCGAAGGCGGTTTCGCGCTACCGGGCGTGAGTGTGCAGTTCACCGCAGGCATCGAGCACATCAAAAAAAGCGACCGCAACGTGCTGGCGTGCATTCCCGGCGAGACTTCCGAATGGGTGCTCGTCGGCGCGCACTACGACCACCTCGGATTGGGCAAGAACGGCAACTCCCTCGCTCGCGCCGGAGAGGAAGCGCAGATCCATCGCGGTGCGGACGACAACGCGAGCGGCACCGCTGCGGTGATGGAAATCGCCCACGCTCTCACCACATCGCCCAAACCGAAACGCGGCATCATTTTCGCGCTCTGGAGCGGCGAGGAAATGGGTCTTCTGGGCTCGGCCGCATTTACCCAAAAGCCGCCATTCCCGCTGGGACAAATCACAGCCTGCATCAACTTCGACATGGTGGGACGCCTCCGCGACAACAAGCTCATCATGCAAGCCGTAGGCTCCTCCACCGCGTGGACAAAGCTGATCGAGAAACGCAATGTCGCAGCCGGTTTCGCGCTCACGCTGCAGAACGATCCGTATCTCCCCACCGACGTCACCAGCTTTTATCCAAAGCGTATTCCTGTACTGAATTTTTTCACCGGCAGCCACGAAGACTACCACCGCCCATCAGACACCGCCGACAAACTCAGCTACGAAGGCGTCGAGAGGATCGCGACGTTCGCCAGCGCCATCACACTCGATGTCGCAAATGCGGAAGCCCGCATACCCTTCTCCCGCGTCGAGCGGAGCGACACCGGTGGTTCGCGGGATAATCTCCGCGCCTACCTCGGCAGCATCCCCGATTACGCACAGGAAGCCGTCGGCGTAAAATTGAGCGGTGTTCGCGGTGGAAGCCCGGCGGAGAAGGCAGGGCTCAAAAGCGGTGACACAATCGTGGAATTCGCCGGCCAGAAAATCAAAAACATTTACGACTACACCTACGCGCTCGACGCCGTAAAGATCGGCCAGCCCGTAAAGATTATCGTCGAACGCGAAGGCAAGCGGACCGAAATCACAGCCACGCCCGAAACGAGGAAGTAATTACCGCGCCTGAGCCCAGCCCAGCGGCAGCTCTTTCGGGCGCGATGCTTCCAGCAGTCCGAATGTCGCCTGCGCCGATTCCACGGTGACGGGGATCTTTTGGTAGATGCGATTGATCACCACGTCTGTGAATCGCCCGAGCCCGATGGCGTCTGCGGCTTTCACCGCCTTCGCTTTCTCCGCTTCGTTCGCGCTGGAATAGCGGACGACTTCTTTGAGCAACGCCCATTCTTGAGAAGGCGTGAACATCTCGGCACGCCCGACGAAGACGCGCTTTATCTCACGCGGCGCGGGGGAAAACGTGAGCGGCAACACACGGTCGGACCATGACTGCGGCAGCGTGTAGAGAACGCGCATCCCCTGCTCGCCGAACCACGAATCGTCCCACGTCTTCACCATCGCGGCGGCTTCTTTTTCGTAGAGCCCGCCTGCAACGATTGCGGCGTGGAGCTTTCTGCCGAAGTCTGCGCGGACTTCGGCGAGGGGCCGTGCTTTTTGGAAATCATACTCGACGCTCCGAATCTCATCGCTCGCGTCGATCGCTCCAAGCGGCTCCAGCAGTGCCTTGTCCCCGCGGACGATGTAAAGGAACGCATCCGCGAGACGCACGCCTTCCTCGGTGACTTTGAGCCGGATCGAGTCGCCAGCTTGTGTCACATTCAGCGGTGCGGTGAATCCGCCGACTCCGCGATAAAAGAGCATTTTCTCGTTCTGCGCCTCGCCTTGCGGCGGAGTGAATCGGAGCGGCGTGGCATCAGTCTCGCGGGCGGCGTAGTAATGGCTCGCCTTGCCCTCCTTTGGATAGAGCCCCGTTTCTTTCAGACCCGGCAAAAGCTCCACTCCGGTCCATTTCATCGTGTGAAAAATGCCGCCTGCCGCACCGAGCTTGTTCTCCGAGATTTGCGGATACCACTCGGTGATTCGACCTTGGTTGAACTTCACTGTGACATCCACTTTCTGCGGCTGATCGGCATAGAAATAGATCACCGGCGTCTCCATCCGCTGCCGCGGCTCAAAGCCCCATCGCTGCGCCGTCCCCGTCTTGCTCGCAAATGCAAACGCCGGGAGCTGCACACCCGTGCGCTTCGCGGTCGGATTATTGATGGAGAAAACAAACGGCGGCAGATCCGCAGCGATCAGCGGATTCCACGAAAGCTGGACGCCCTCCGCGCCCTGCACGGAGGTAAACGTGCCCCACTCGTGCGCGACGTAGCCGTCGGCGGCGAACGATGTTTGGGCGATGAGAGCGGAGGCGATTGTGGCGAGAATGAATGGCGTTTTCATGCTGCCAGAATGGCAGATGCCGTGCGCGAGTGTGTCACGGCGGGATGAGCGGGATGTAAAAGAAATGTCAGACCGCGCAGAGGGTTGTCAGTCCGCCGATGCACGCTATTTTACACGCACATGCCGAAGCCGATTTCTGATTCCGATGTCGAGATCATCCCGCCGCATCGCTTTGGAAAAGGCGACGCAAAGCGGGACGCCGCCGACCCGCTCGCGCAGGACCCGATTCTGACGTGGCTTGCGGGCTTGATGGACAGCGCATTCGTGATTCCCGGTACGGGTATCCGCTTCGGTCTCGACCCGATCATCGGCCTCATTCCAATCGTCGGCGACGTCATCGCTGCGGGCGTCTCGGGCTTTATTGTGCTCCGATGCGGCCGCTTGAAAATGCCGCGCATCGTGCTCGCAAGAATGAGCATCAATGTGATCCTCAATGCGCTCATCGGAGCCATCCCGTTTGTCGGAGACCTTTTCTCGCTCTGGTTTCGTAGCAACGAGCGCAACCTCGATCTCGCGCGTGCCTACCTTGCCAATCCGCACAAAGCCAGGCTCCGCGAATGGCTCGCAGTTCTTGGAATCCTGGCCGCCAGCATCGGCTGCGGCGTGCTGCTCGTGTGGATGCTGGCCGGGCTGTTCGGATTCATCGGGAGACTTCTCGGCATTTCCTAGCGGCTGCGGAAACCGTGTGCCGTGAGATTTTTTCCATTATCATGGAACGCGCTCTTGCCACGCCCCGTCGCAGTCGCCTACATCCCGCACGTCAAACGACTCCTTTCTAAAACACCTGCCTTATGAACTCTGGAATCCGCCGCAAACTATTCATCATGATGGTCCTCGAAATCGCCATTTGGGGCGCTTGGTTGCCATTGATATTCGGTTACCTGCCGAGCCTCGGCTTCTCACCCAGCGCGCCGCCGGCCGCTTTGAAAGGCATTGTGGAGTTGCTGCCGAAATTCATGCAGGTGCTCTTTTCGGAACAAGGATTGATTTTGAACGCGTTCCCCGTTGCGGCAATTGTCGGCATGTTTTTCAGCAACCAGTTTGCCGACCGCAACTTCGCCGCTGAGAAGTTCCTCGCATTCAGCCATCTCATTGGAGGCCTGGCCATTTTCGGATGCGGCTTCACAAAGGAGTTCTGGCCGTTCTTCCTGCTGATGCTCGTTCACTGCCTCCTATACGTGCCGACGCTTTCCATCACAAATTCGATCGCCTTCGCCAATATGAAGGACGCTCAAAAAGAGTTCGGCATCATCCGCATGGGCGGCACGTTCGGCTGGATTCTGGTAGCGTGGCCCTTCACTTTCATCCTCGTCGATTGGGCGAAAGTGAGCGCGCTCAATCCGCAGGGAATCGTCAAGTGGTTCGATGCGGTGTTCGCCTCCGGATTGACGGGCGACGCGCTCAAGTCCGCAACGAAGTGGACGTTTGTCGTATCGGGAATCATCTCGCTCACTCTCGCCGCATTCAGCCTCACGCTGCCTCACACACCGCCGAAGAGAAAGGAAGAAGGCGCCGCCGAAAAACTCGCATGGCTCGAAGCTGTAAAGCTGTTGAAGCATCCTTTCGTCCTCATTCTTTTTCTCGTCACGTTCGTCGATTCATTCGTCCACAACTGCTACTTTAACTGGACCGGCGGCTTCCTCGGAGCGTCGCGCGAATCAGGTGGAGTCGGCATCGCAGGCAACTGGATCATGCCCGTCATGACCATCGGCCAGGTCGCAGAACTCGGCACGATGGTCTTGCTCGGCGCAACTCTGAAGCGCTTCGGATGGAAGCTGACGATGATCGTCGGAGTCCTCGGTCATGCTGCCCGGTTCGCGGTCTATGCGTTCTTTCCGGAATCGCAGGGCGTCATCATTGCAGTGCAAATTCTCCACGGCATCTGCTACGCCTTCTTCTTCGCAACGGTGTATATTTTCGTGGATGAGTTCTTCCCGAAAGATGTGCGGGCCAGCGCGCAGGGATTGTTTAACGTGATGATCCTCGGCGTCGGAGCACTCGTGGCAAACTCGATTTGTCCAATGCTCATGCAGGAGGTCTTCACAAAAGACGGAATCACGGATTTCAAGGGCCTGTTCCTCGTGCCGTGCTACGCCGCGCTTGCCGGCGCTGCCGCACTCCTTCTCTTTTTCCACCCGCCAAAGTCCGCATCGCCGTCCGGCGGCGGGACAGGCTCCGCACCGCATTAGCCGGACTTTCCCGCCAAAGCCAGGATGAGCGGGCGGGATTTTCAATTTCGCGATCATGCCTCGAAAACCTGCAAAACGGGCGCCTCAAAAATGCGTCGCAGCGAAGTCCGTAAAACCGACTTTTGCCCTCCTCGTCGAGTCGATCCAGCGGGTTCACGACCACTGCTCTGCGGACGTAAATCGCGTCGTCAACGTAAGTCTCACGCTGCGAAACTGGGTGATCGGGGCCTACATCGCCGAATATGAAATCAACGGAGCAGACCGCGCAAAATACGGCGAGGGATTACTCGACGCATTGGCTGCGAAGCTTGTGCGCAAAGGCGTAACGACGGCCGGGCGCAGACAATTGTATCAATACCTGACGTTTTACCGGACCTATCCGCAAATTGTGCGGACAGTGTCCGCACAATCTTCGGAGATGCTTCCAAAGGCACTTCGCGACCGTCCGGAAAACATTGTGCGGACAGTGTCCGCACAATTCGCCATCGCCTCCGAAAGCAAGGTTTCAAGCGGCTCTCCGGCCAGTGCGAAGCGTTTGCAGAAGCATTCAAAATACGAAGATGAAAAGTCGCTCGGTGTTCCCGTGGACAGGCTGATTCAGGGACTTTCCTACAGCCATATCGAACTCCTCATCGCCATCGATGCCCCGCTCAAACGTGCATTTTACGAGATTGAGTGCCTTCGCGGAAACTGGTCGGTCCGCGCGCTCAAACGACAGATCGCAACGCTTTACTTCGAACGCTCCGGCCTCTCAAAAAACAAAGAGAAGCTCGCATCAATGGTTCAGTCCGGAGTGGAGATTGCGGAACCAAAACTGGCAATTCGCGATCCGTATATATTTGAGTTTCTCGGCTTGCGGGCGAGGGACGCAATGGATGAATCGGAGCTTGAATCCGCGCTCCTCGACCACTTGCAAAGTTTCCTTTTGGAGCTCGGTTACGGCTTCTGTCTCGAAGCCCGGCAGAAGAGCATTCTCATTGGCCGGACGCGCGGTTTTGTGGATCTCGTTTTTTATCATCGGCTGCTGAAATGCCACGTGCTCGTGGAACTCAAAGTCGATGAGTTCAGCCACGAGCATCTCGGGCAATTGAACACCTACGTAACGTGGTATCGGAAGCACATGATGGCGAAAGGCGACAACCCGCCAGTCGGTCTGCTGCTCTGCACCGACAAGGATCACGCGCTGGTGGAATACGCGATGGCCGGAATGGACAGTGCGCTGTTTGTTTCCAAATACGAACTTGGCCTTCCAAAACGCGATGCGCTACGCCGCTTTCTCGAAGCAAAACTACAGGAACTCGGAGAATGATCATGCACCACACTCGCATCCCTTTTTTCGTCCTCGCGATCTCCGCCACAGCACTAGCTGCGACGCAGCAGGAGATCATCACCGCGGACTCGCCCGTTGCATATTGGCGGTTCGATGATGCGCTCGATTGTTGCGCGCAGGAGGCAGCGTTCCGGCATGAGTTAAAGGCGGAGAAAACGGATGTCGTTTCGTTTGTCGAACCGGGGCCGCGCACGCCGAAGTTCCCGGGGTTCGACGCACACAATATGGCGGCGGATCTCACGGCTTCGGGCGGGCCGGCGTTTATGCGGGTGAAAGATCCCGGCGCGAAAAGTGCGCTCGATTTTGCAAAGGGCGACACCATCACGGTGGAAGCGTGGGTGCGCTGCGAAGGACTGAAGGACGGGCAGCACGTTTATATCGCGGGCAAGGGCCGCACCGCTGCGGGAAGCACCAACCAAAACTGGGCACTGCGCCTGCGCGGTGGACGCACCGACGGCAAGCCTGTGGCCAGCGTTTCGTTTCTGTTTCGCGATGAGAAAAACGAAGGCGAGGGATCGTGGCACCGCTGGACGAGCGCCCGCGGCTTTACGCCCGGCGAAGAATGGCATCACGTCGCGGCGAGCTACACTTTTGGAAAGCCCGACAGCGCGAAGACGTGGATCAATGGCATCGAAGTCGAAGGCACGTGGGGAATGGGCGGGCCGACCGAGCTCGGTCCGTTGCAGGACAACGACGACCTTTGGATCGGCGGCAGCATGGGCGGGCTCGCGGACGCTCAGTTTCCCGGACGCATCGATGAACTCGCGATTTATCGGACGGCTCTGAGCACTGAAAAGATGCAACTCCGAGCGCGCCGGGAAGGAACGCCGCCCGCGCTGATTCCCGTCTCGTTTTCCGGAGGTAATGCAGCGCCCGCCGCGCCGAAAAAAGCTGCGCTTCCCGCGGTTCCAGTCGCGGCAATTGACCCAGTAAGACTCCCTCCGCACGGGACGCGCGTGGAGATTCTGGAGTTTCCAACCAAGACCGATGAAGCAAGCGCGGAGGTATTTGGCGACGACAAGAAGAAGGCTGCTGACGGCGCGCGCGACCCGGCGTGGAGCGAGCTTCCTGCGCTGAAAACGGAGGAGTTTACCGAGCCTGCGTTCGCCCTCACGGCGCTGCCTTCCAAGTATTTACCGAGCGGCGTGAAGACTGATCGCTCGCGGCCATTTTTGGTGCGGACGGCCGGCGTCATCACTCTGCCACCCGGCGAGCACAAACTACTTCTGCGCTCGAACGCGGGCGCACGGCTCGCGGTTGACGGTCGCATTTTGGCAGAGACCGCCGTAGCAAAAAAGAGCAGCGCCGACAACGAGCCCGTCCCGGATCAAGCGGCTCTTCAGCTCGTGAAAGAACTTCCATTGCTGCCGCCAGGCCATCGCGAGGCGTTGGCAACCGTGACAGGCGACGGAAAGCCGCATGTCGTCGTCGTGGAAAGCTGGGTCGGCGGGAAAGGACTGCGCCCCGAGTCTGGCGAGATCGCAGTCTGGGCAAAAGGTGCAGGCGATTGGGCACTGCTCGGCTCCGGCGAAAGCATCGCAGAATTTCACGCCTTCGCCAAACAGCAACGCGACCGCATGGAGGTAATCAACAGCCAGCGTCGCCGCAATCCTGCGGAAGACGCGTATTGGGCGATGCGCCACGACCTCGCCCGACAGCACGCAGCGCCCGCCGGAGCAAAATCGATCGACCAGTTTATCGCGGACAAACTCGGCGACACAAAACCCGCCGCCATTGTCGATGACGCCACATTTCTCCGGCGCGTGACGCTCGACACCATCGGGCTCATCGCGACCGCTGAAGAGGTCGCGGCCTTTCTCGCCGACAAGTCGCCGGACAAACGGGCGAAGACAATCGACCGACTGCTCGCCGACCCGCGTTGGGCAGATCATTGGACAAGCTACTGGCAGGATGTTCTTGCGGAGAATCCGAATATGCTGAAAGGCACGCTGAACAACACCGGCCCGTTTCGCTGGTGGATTCACGAATCGCTGCGCGACAACAAGCCGTTCGACCGCTTTGTCACCGAACTCGTGATGATGGAAGGCAGCGCAAACTACGGCGGGCCTGCGGGATTCGGCATCGCGACGCAAAACGACCTCCCCACCGCAGCAAAAGCGCAGGTGCTCGCGAGCGCATTTCTCGCCGACGAGATGAAGTGCGCACGCTGCCACGACGCAGTGCATCACTCGTTCGAACAACGGGAGCTTTTCCAAATCGCCGCGATGCTTGGCCGCGCTCCGATGAAGGTTCCCGAGACCTCGCTCACCAAAGGGCTGAACAAAAGCAGCATCGTCGTTGTGACACTCAAAGCGGGCGAAACCATCCAGCCGCACTTCCCGTTTTCATTTGCGAAAGAACCGCTCCCCGGCGTCCTGCGACGCAGCGGAGATTCCCGCGAACAACTCGCGGCAATCCTCACCGATCCTCGCAATGATCGCTTTGCGCAAGTGCTGGCGAACCGTATCTGGAAACAATTCATGGGCCTCGGAATTGTCGATCCGGTGGACGATTGGGAAACCGCGCAACCGTCCCACAAAGAACTGCTCCAGTGGCTCGCCCGGGAATTCATCACACACGACTTCGACAGCAAACACATCGCGCGACTTATCCTCGCCAGCGATACTTATCAGCGCGCCGTCGCCCCGGACCATTCCAAGACCAGCGAGGACCGTTTCTTTGCGGCGCAGGCCCGACGCAGGCTCACCGCCGAGCAAATGCTCGACTCGCTCATGCTCGCCGCCGGCCAGGAATACGACAGCGAACCGCTCACGTTCGACCCCGAAGGACGCCAGGATCCGAGCGCGCATACAAATCTCGGGGTCCCAAATCGGGCATGGGAATTTGCAAGCCTCAGCAACGAACGCGACCGCCCCGCACTCGCAAAGCCGCGCGCGCAAATCTACACCGACTTCCTCGCCGCATACGGATGGCGCGAAAGCCGACCCGAACCCCGCAGCACCCGCGACCACGATGCAAACGTCGCCCAACCCGCACTCCTCGCAAACGGCACGCTCGGAAAAATCCTCGGCACCGCCCACGACGCCAGCGCATTCACGGAACTCGCATTGAAAAAACAATCCGTCGAGTTCCTGTCGCGCGACCTTTTTCTGCGCGTGCTCAACCGCGAGCCATCTAGCGCCGAACTCCGCAAAATGACCACCGCACTTTCCCCCGGCTACGACACGCGTCTCACCGGTGCCGAACGATCGGCTCCACGTCCGCATAGCACGAAAGCCGTTTCGTGGGCAAATCACCTGAACCCCGACGCAACCCGCGTCGTCTTGGAAATTGAGCGCGACGTAAAAGCCGGCCCAACGCCCACACAACGCCTGACGAGCGATTGGCGCGATCGGTTTGAAGATGCACTCTGGGCAATGCTTCTCACGCCCGAGTTTGCGGTGATTCCCTAGTTCTTCGAGGTCGGTCTTCTCGAAGTAACCGGGCACCGCCGCCATTTCTCAACAAACAAACAGGACGCGCCGTATTCCAGCGCGTCCTGTTTTTAAAAGTTGTGGTTTAGAAAATCGCCTTAGCGCATCAGGAGAGCCTGACGGGCCCGCTTGATAGCGTTGGTGATTTTGCGGTGATAGTGCGCAGGCACGCCAGTGGTTCGGCGGGGAAGGATCTTCCCTGCTTCAGTCACGTAGCGTTTCAAGAGCTCAGGATTCTTCCAGTCGATCGCTTCGAGAGCGATGTCCACACGACGCCGGGGCATCATGCGATTGGCTTTGCGGAAGTTTGTCCGACGTTGCGGTGTTTTAGGCTGACTCATGATTACTTGATTTCACGATGAAGCGTGCGGCGCTTCAGGTTCGGATTGTATTTTACTTTTTCGAGCCGGGTCGGTGTGTTCGGGCTCTTCTTGTTGCGACTGGAGATGTAGCGGGAGACAGGTTTGCCCTCCGCTTTGGCCTCAGTGCATTCGAGGATGATAAATTCGCGCGCCATAGTTGTTCGTTATTCTTCTGATTGAGGTTTCTGCGGGGTTTCTTCAGCTTCTTCGCCGTCGCCATCTTCTTCATCAGCGTCGGTGAGACCAAAAAGGGATGTGACTGGAACGCGGGACCTCTGATGGCGCTTCGTGCGCTCGATCTCGGTCTGGCATTCGACAGTGTAGCGGGCAAACGGAAGGGCTTCCAAGCGGGCCACAGGAATCGGTTTTCCGCTCATTTCGCAAAGGCCGTAAGTTCCGGCGTCCACGCGCTTCATCGCTTCCTCGATCTCGTAGAGAGCGTCCTGCTCCTGCGACAGGAGCGAGAGCGCAAAATCCTTATCGTAAGCATCACTGCCCGCATCCGCCTGATGCATTCCGAACGCGCTCGCCTCGCCACCTTCGGGGCGGGAGCGGAGAGTATCTTTTGCGACGCCTGCCATGCTGTCCAGGATCAAATCCCGGAGCGCCTGGAGTTTCTCACGCTGCCCCTTCTGGAATGGCGTGATCTTGATTGGCCCCTTGGGTCTAGGAACCACGAAGATCTCCTCGTCGTCGTCCTGTCTCGATTTCGGCGTTGGCCGTTTTACCGGCGGCTTCTTCGCTGCCACTTCTTTTACCTTTGCCACGACTTTCGTCGCGGGTTTCTTTGCTGCTTCAACTTTAGGCTGAATTTTTGTAGTTTTCTTCACAGGTGCGATTGCCTTCGCCTTCGCCTTCACGGCGATTTTCGCCTTCACGGCAGGTTTCGCCTTCACAGCTGTTTTCGGTTTCACCTTCACAGCGACCTTCGCCTTTACCGCAGGCTTCACCTTGGCCGGAGCCTTGCTTTTCGATGCTGGCACTTTGGCAGCAGGCTTCGAAGCCTTTGCTGGTGCGGCTTTTGGCTTTTTTGTGACTGCTTTTTTAGGCTTCGATTTCGGCATAAAATTCGGTTGTTCCGGCGAGAAAGGGCGGGATAGATACGGACTTCGCCCGCAGGGTGCAAGGGCGAAATCGGAAACTTTTCGGTTTTTTGTCAGCCGACGATTTCAGTCCCGATTCCCTGGTTCGTGAAGACCTCCAGCAAAAGCGCATGGGGAGTCCGCCCGTCGATAAAGTGAACTTTTTGCACTCCCTGCCGGAGCGCGGCCAGAGCGCTCTCCACCTTCGGAAGCATCCCGCCTGAGATAATCCCATCAGCAACCAGCTTCTCGATCTGCACTCTCGTCACGCTGGGAATCAGCGACGCCTTGTCCGCCGGGTCGCGCATCAAGCCCGGAACATCGCTCACATAAATCATCTTGGCTGCCCGGAGCCGGCCAGCGACCCCGCCGGCAGCGATATCTGCATTGATATTGTAAACGACCCCTGCTTCATCCCGCGCCAGCGGGCTGATGACCGGAACCACCTCGCGTTCCACGAGGCGGGTGATCTCGCCCAGCATCACATCCACTACTTCTCCGACGTAACCGAGGTCCACTTCATCCGCCCCATCGCGCTGAAGCGGAAGTTTTTTTCCCACCAGAACCGTTTTCCCGTGGACTCCCATCGCAGAGCCCCCGAATGCATTGATACGATTCGCAATATCCGGGTTGATCACATGATCCAAAACCTCCTCCACAATCCCGATGGCCTCCTTATCGGTGCAACGCAGCCCATTTACAAAACGCGCCTTTTGCCCCGACTGCCGCATCCGTTCCGTAATCGCCTTGCCCCCGCCATGAATCACCACCGGATTGATCCCTACCGCCTCAAGAAAAACAATATCCTTGAGCAAGCGATCGACGGCCTGATCATCCTCCATGGCACTGCCCCCATATTTGATGACAAAAAGCTGCCCCCGAAACTTCTGCATATACGGGAGAGCTTCGATAAGGGCTTCAGCGCGGTCGTGAGCGTTCAATGGCATGGATGCACGCAACATAAAGGCGGACGACTTCCCAAGTGCAAGACTGGGATTCAGAATCCAGCATCGTAATCGAGAAAAGCACTTCGATCCAAACTCGCACCCGCGGAAAAACCCGAAACGAGCACTTGCGAAGCCGCCAATCATCTCTAAAGTCCCCTCACCCGAAAAATAAAGGGGGCGTACTGGTTTCGACTGACTGTTTGAACCGCTGGTCGCATGCCGTGGAAGCCTGGTTGGCCACGTAAAATCCTCT
>JAYUSJ010000071.1:0-7031 GCA_043755735.1 Verrucomicrobiaceae bacterium
CATGTGCCCGAGCTTCGACCACGCATCCTCGCTCGGGCGGGAGCTGACAGACGATAGACGACGCGAGTTACTGAACGGCGGACTTGACCGCTACCGCCACCATAAGCTCGCCCGTGGAGCCATTTACTGGCGGTCCACAGACCAGCATCCGTTGCATCAAATGGAACTCGTTCGCCGTATCGCAGCGGAGAACCCTTCGCTCATCCATCCGTGGCTGAAACGTCTTGAGGCGGTCAGTACGAACGCGTTTGAAGACGCCATTTGTGCGGTGCCCGAAACATGGATGTCGCTTCCTGCCAAAGAATTTGCAATTTCCCTCATCGAAGACAATCGTCGCGAACTACTCACATGTTTGACCGCCTAAAATCACTCTACCTCGCTTGGCAGTCCCCATCGCCGCACCGCCGCTGGTATCCTGTCGGGCGCTTGGATTTCGAGCGCATCGGCGAGCAGGCTGGGTTTTATCATTTCACTTATTTATACGGTGCGCTCAGAGCATCAAAAGAGGTCGGTTTCTGCCCGATTGACTCGTTCCCGGACTTTCAAAAAACCTACGAATCAGCAGAGATTTTCCCCCTCTTTAAGAACCGGCTTATGGACGATCATCGGCCTGGTTTTACCCAGTATCTCGACTCTCTGGCACTGCCGCCGGAGTATCGCGAGCCCATCCACATTTTGGCCGTGACGGGCGGCAAACGTCGGACGGATTCGTTCGAGGTATTTCCCCGCATTGAACCAGCCAGCGGCGGGCATTTTGAGCTGACTTTCTTCCTCCACGGTACGCGCTACTGGGGTGAAGCTGCTGAAGAAGAAATCAAAGCCCTATCTGTGAATGATGAACTGATGCTCGTGCATGAGGCGTGTAATAGCGGCACTCAAGAACCTGCACTGCGGGTCGAGTCCTGCCTTCAACCGATTGGCTATACGCCCAATTACCTCGTGCGAGACTTCAGCTACATGATGGAAAACTGCATCTACGAAGCAAAAGTCACTGTCGAGCGTATCAACTCTGACGCACCACTCGATAGCCGGATTCTCCTGCGCATCGTCGGCTGCTGGCCCGAAGGCTACCAAGCGATGATGCCGGATGACTTTAAAGAAATCGGACTCTCGATGTTGAGAAAATAAGAGTGAGGCTCCGCTTTTTGAGCGTCCTCCCCTCAATCTCCGCCGGCGGCGGACGATTTGTGCGCCTCCGCGTGACCTCGCTTTAGCAAAGGCCGCAGCCGGCAGGCTCGCATTTATTTTGAGAAAGAGTGTAACCTCGCCTATGTCGCTCCGCAGGAAGGGTGCGTTATGCAAAATAATCTCTGTCCTCAATGCCAGTCACCGATTCCCGCCGATGCGCCCGGCGGCATCTGCCCCGGTTGCGCGCTGCTCGGTGTCGCACAGCCGACGAGCCCTACGCAAGTCGCCGGGGCCAGCGTGCCGATGCTCGATGAAGTCGCCGCGGCCTTCCCCGAACTCGAAGTGCTGGAGCTCTACGGACAGGGCGGCATGGGCGCGGTTTTCAAAGCACGCCAGCCGAAGCTCGACCGCTTTGTCGCGCTGAAAATCCTCACGCCCGCGCTCGCCACGCAACCGGGATTTGCCGAGCGATTCACTCGCGAAGCCCGTGCGCTGGCGAAGCTCTCGCACCCGCACATCGTCGGCGTCCACGACTTCGGCGAAAGCGGCGGATTCTTCTACTTGCTCATGGAGTTCGTCGATGGCGTGAATCTCCGCCAGGCGATGCGCGCCGGCGTCACGCCCGAGCAGGCGCTGCTCCTCGTGCCGAAGGTTTGCGAAGCGCTGCAATTCGCCCACGACCACGGCGTGCTGCATCGCGACATCAAGCCCGAGAACATCCTCCTCGACACCCACGGCGTGCCAAAACTCGCCGACTTCGGCATCGCGAAATTTGGCGACGATAAATCGACCGGCCTCACCATGAGCGGCATGCAACTCGGCACCGCCGCCTACATGGCCCCGGAGCAAATCGAGCAGCCCGCCACCGTGGACCACCGCGCCGATATCTACAGCCTCGGCGTCGTCCTTTACGAAATGCTCACCGGCGAACTCCCGCTCGGACGCTTCTCCGCGCCGAGCGAAAAGGCGCACTGCTCCCGCGGCGTCGATGACGTCGTCCTCCGTGCGCTGGAAAAGCAACGCGAACGCCGCCAGCAAAGCGCCACCGAAATGAAGACGCAGGTCGAAGGTGCCGCCACACGCAACGCCGCGCCCCCGCCACCGCCCGCCACCGCCCGCAGATCCGCCTGCTACCTTTGCACGCCCGAGCACCTCCGCTCCGTTGCGTGCAACATCTACATCTACACCGCCAAAGGCCACGTCGCGCTCGACGCCCACACGCTTACGTTCGTCGGCGACCGCGAGAGCGTCACTATCCCGCTTCGCTCCATCCGCGAGCTCGGAATCGGGCACTACCCTGCGCTTGCGAAGCCCGTGCGCCTCGATTTCCTCTCCATTGTTTGGGAAGAAAACGGCGCACTTCGCACCCGCCTATTCACCCCCAATCAATCCGGCTTCTCCCCCGCCTGGACCACCAACAGCATCGTCGCCGAATGGGCCGAGGCCGTCCGCGCCGGAGCCCGCAGCGCGCAAGGGCGCGACATCCCATTCACCGCCACATGCGCCCTCGGCACCCGCCCGCCATCCACCCGCACCCTCTTCGCGTTCGGCATGTTTCCCATTGCTCTCAGCCTCATCCCGGTGGTCATCATTCTTGCGACGAATACGAAAGATTTTTCCCTCACGCTTTTCCCCTTCCTCGGCATTGCCATCGGGGCCGCCATCGTCTGGGTATTCATCAAAGTGCTGCGCCGGGATCACAATGTCCCGCCGCTCCCCACGCCGCCGCCACCCTCCCGCGAAGCCCCATTTTCCAGAGCCGCCGCCGTCGGTGCGAGCGTCTGCATCGCCAGCATTCCGTTTGGGCTCATGGTGTTTCTTTTCGTCAAAGCCATCGTCAATCCCCCCATAGAAAGCAGCAGCCAGCTCAACGGTCCCGTCGCCGGCAACATCATCCTCTTCGGCTTCATCCCCGCCCTCATCGGCGTCGCGCTCGGGTGGAAAGCCGTCGGTGATTTTCGATACCACCGCGGCCACCTGCGCGGCGGCGGCACGGCTGTCTTTGCCGCCCTCGGGCTCCCCGTCCTCGCGCTCATCGTCACTGCGCTCACCAACTTCAAAGACATCGACCGCGCCATCAGCCCCAGCCGAAGAAACCCCGAGGGCACCATCATCGCCTGCATCGTCGTCCTCGCCGCCTTCGCCGCGAGCATCTGGGCCGTGCGCGCGCTCTGGCGATTTGTCCACAACGGCCCGCCCGGAACGCCTGTTGCAATCGGGACCGCAAAGCGCCTGTAAAAACTCATGAATCGTTCGCTCGCAAATATTGGCCGCAATGTCCGCCGGAGCGTCCCTGCATTGGGGATTGCAGTTCCGGACATCCGCCGGACCATTCCCCAACTAGGGAATGCAGTTCCGGATATCCGCCAGACCGTTCCCCAACTGGGGAATGCAGTTCCGGATGTCCGCCGGACCATTCCCCAACTGGGGAATGCAGTTCCGGATGTCCGCCGGACCGTTCCCCAACTGGGGAATGCAGTTCCGGACATCCGGCGGAGCGTTCCTGCATTAGGGAATTCAGTTCTGGGTCTTTTTGACCACGTTCCCGACTTGGGGATGGTCATTTTTAGCCACAAATCCCGCAATTTCTCAGTAATGAGACCTGCAAAAGGACTCAAGGGACACAAAGGACAAAAGGGACGCCGTCCTTTTCGTCCCTTCAGTCCCTTTAGTCCCTTCAGAACCATCCACTTTATATGAGCGATTTCGCTGCCACCCGCTGGACCCTCGTCGCGCAAGCCCGCGGCAACGACCCTGCATCCAAGGCCGCACTCTCGGAACTCTGCGACGCCTATTATAAACCCGTCGTCGCATTCCTCGCCTGCGAAGGCCGCACCCAGGACGCCGCCCGCGAACTCGCGCACGAGTTTTTCGCCATCATCCTCGCCGGCAAATCGCTCGGCGGAGCGGAGCGCGGCCGCGGCAGATTTCGCAGCTACGTCCTCGGCGCGGTGAAGCACTTCCTCGCCGACCACCGCGAACGCGCGAACGCCGAAAAGCGCGGCGGCGGAGCGGAAAATGTCCCCCTGGATACCGCGACGAGCGCCGGCCTTTCACTCCCCTCGCAATCGGACGACGACCGCCGCTTCGACCGCCAATGGGCCTTCACCATCATCGCCCGCGCCCTCGATACCATCAGCAGCGAACTTCGCGACGCAGGAAAAGCCGCGCACTTTCTCGTGCTCAAACCGTGGCTGACCGGCGCCGGCCAGTCCCAAGCCGAAGCCGCCGTGCAACTCGGCATGAGCGAGAGCGCCGTCAAAGTCGCCATCCACCGCCTGCGCCAGCGATTCCGCGAAGCCGTGAAAGCGGAAATCGCCCACACCGTCCCCGCCGAGAGCGACGTGGACGACGAACTGCGCCACCTAGTCGCCGTCCTCGCCGCCTAACTCACCACCACCATTTCGCATCCGTCCGATCTACCACAATCCTCGCGTCCACTCGCCGATGGCTTAAAATTGTCTCCCGCGCATCTCATGGTTAAAAGTCGGCATGCGCGTTTCGACTGCGATGCGTTGGCTCATTTTAGTTCGTCTGTGAAAACACTACGGCCCCGCCTCATAGTAAAAATTCGCGAAGTGCCAATCGGAGCCACTCGTATCGAAGCTGCCTTCAAATCGATCATCCACGAGGCCAACGAACGTCGTCGTCCGAGTTCCCGTTTTGAAATGCGTGACGGTATGGAAATTCGGAGGGTTCTCTTTCCAAGCGCGCACAGAATTGTTGAACAGTCTTGGCTTTAGCAAATTCCCGATTGGGTCATTGCTTTTCAGCAGGCTAAGAAATGCGAGATGCGCGACCCGATGCTGTTTAACTTTAAGAACATCGGTAATACCAGTGTTCGCATTGATCTGAAATCCATCGTCGCAATCCGCCACCCGCTCCTCGTTGCCGAGATCGCTACTTTGGAAGCCCATCGAGTAGTCGGAAACCGTGCTGAAATCCACCGCGCTGTCCGCGTAGTTTAGTCCCTCTTTCGCCGGATCGAGTGCGACGAATCGCGCAGCATCCCCAAGCGCACGATCTTGCATCGCTTTCGCCACTTCGTAGCAAATGTAGGTGCCCCAACTGTGCCCGACGTAATTCATTTCACCACCGTTGAACCGCCCAAAACCGGTTCCTTCTCCAGCGAGGCAACCCCCTAAAGCGTTGCCGATTTTTACAAACCAACGTCCATTCGTAAGGTTGCCGTAATCCACTCCATATATGGTCGGAATGGCTGAAGCAGTCCTCCAATCGAGCAGATAGACTTGCGACCCGGGATGCGCAATTCGTAGCGCCTTTCCGATTCCGAGAAACGTGCCGGGGTCATCGCTTCGCCCATGCGATACAATCCAAGTCGGCGCTCCCGGTTGCGGTTCCGGCGTGGTAGGGAGCCGCATCAGGCCGACATGATGGACCTCGCCGCCATTTTCATCCGTGACGTTTTCTACAAGCGACCAGTTCTCTCCGGCGGAAACACTGAGGATTAACTGCGTCTTCTTCTCGCGGATCAGACCCGGACTGTCCGAGAAAGAAACCGTCACGAGATAGTCGCCGCCGCGTTCCATCACTGTGCTGATGAACTCAGGATTGTTTCCCGAGTAATCCGACTGCCCGACGACCGTTCCCGTCTCGTCGTAGAGTTTCAGTGCCACACCACAGTCCAGCGCTTTATATTTCGATGCGTAGCTGACTTCCCCCTTGATCGTCCCAAAATCGTCCTTTGTGCTTACCCATTTCCCCGTCACGGTGAGGTTCATCTTTGTCCCCGGAGGCACACTGTTGATACGATACCAAGAGGCTCCCGTGGATTCGCCCACAGTATCCATCGGGAAATTGCGCCGATTCAGCCCGCTGCCAACAGACGGAAAAGGCAGAAAGCTCGCATCCAGTCGGTCATTTTCGCGAATCGACAGCGCCGCTTTCGCAGTGCCGACACGGTAAGCAGTGGAGGGCATCACTCGCATGACTACGTTTTCGACGCCCTCAGTGACATTGTCCTGCTTCGGAGCCAGCACGACTTTTCCCGACTTCGCGCCCACTGGCAGCGTGATGGTTCCGGGGATAAAATCGTAGTCCACTCCATTCAAAGCCAGCCCTTCCATTTGGACTAACACCGTCAACGGTGCGGTCGTCAGGCCAGTTCGCGTGATGGTAAAAAAGCCCGTGTGAGTCCCGACCTCACTCGGTCTGCCGCTTGCGACCACGCTCACGGTAGCCGCGCCCTTTGCCACAGCGTCTTCCGCCACAAAGCTCTCCACAGTGCCGCGCTGTACGGCTCCTCCTGTTTTCATCGCGGCTACTCGGTAAAAGTAAGTTAGCCCAGCCGTGAGATTCACCAGCCGCTCATCCATCGCTACTGCACCCGTTCCTACGATGCCGCGATTCGGCGTGCGATTCGTCAGCGTATTCGCGCTCGTGCCCCACTCAAACCATGCGGCAACCGACAGCCCATAGCGATTCACCGAGCCTGCGAGATTTGCGCTCGTGCTGCCGATGAGCGTCGCGGGCAACGTGGTGACCACGGGCTGTGGGACGGCCCGCGTATCCACCACCGTATCACCCGATACACCAAAGCCCGTAGCCGCCCAAGCAGGCGTCGAAAGAAAGGCGAGCAGCCATGCGACGGCGGCGATTGCGAATGAATTACGTTGGTTTTTCATGATTCTCCGATCTTGCCGGTTCCTCTTTCGAGCGTTGGGATTTCTTGGACCGATTGCACGGCGCGGACGAGCCGCCCCAGCCGCAGCGCCAGCGCAGTCTGAGCATTACCCACAAGTCGCAGGAGGATGGTCGAAAGCTGCTCCAAACTGAGGGCTGAAAGCCCGGCAATGTAATAGCCCAGGGTAAGCGAGGAACGAGCGCAGCCCTGGGTTCCGTCGGGAGAACAATCCAGCCCTCATCGGGAAGTTAATTCATAA
>JAYUSJ010000072.1:0-7016 GCA_043755735.1 Verrucomicrobiaceae bacterium
TAAAGTTCCCTTGGTTCCAACCGCCGGATGCGGAAAACCGCACGTCCGGTGGTGTGGGAGCCCTGACGGGTGCAACCCCGTCAGGGCGACCCGATCGACAGAAACGCCGCCGCCTACGGCTGCGAAAGCTTATCGAGAATCGCGGCCGTCTATTCCACGATGGTTTTTAGAAATGCGTTGGCGGCTTCGTTGCCGAAATGCATCTTCGCATCTCTGAGCGTTTGAAGTCCGTGTGCCGTCTTCGCAATTTCCTCCAGCAGCGACCGCGTCTTCTCGTCCCTCCATGGCTCGTAGCCAGCCAGCGATGCAACCGCCTGCATGCGGGCGTGGGTGTTCTCATCGCGGCGGATGATCTCCTCCAGCAGCGACCTCGTCTTGTCGTCCCTCCATGGCTCGCGGCCAGCCAGCGATACAACCGCCTGCCTGCGGGCGGAGGTGTCCTCATCGCGACGGATGATCTCCTCCAGCAGCGACCTCGTCCTCTCGTCCCTCCATGGCTCGTGGCCAGCCAGCGATACAACCGCCAGGCTGCGGGCATCGGTGCTCTCATCGCGGCGGATGATCTCCTCCAGCAGCGACCTCGTCCGCTCGTCCCTCCATGGCTCGTGGCCAGCCAGCGATCCAACCGCCTGCATGCGGGCGAAGGTGTTCTCATTGCGGCGGCGGATGATTTCTTCCAGAAACGTGCGGGTTTCTTCATCCGGCCACGTGTCAGCGAGGAGGATGATCCAGCCTTCGCCGTTGCTGTAATCAAAGTGTTTATTCGTCCATTGGATGATCTGTTGCCTGATGCTTGCATAGAGAGCGCCTAGCCGGGCGGGTTCGCGCATCCGGGAGATGCAGCCGCAGGCCAGGCGGACGGGGTGGGGTTTTGCTTTGTAGGCCGCATCCGCTGCGTTCATCGGTTCGGCTCCGTCGACCAAATGCTCAATGATCTGCGCGGAGACAGCGGGGTCGAGGGTGCTGCCAGCGAGCGTGAGAACTTCCACCCATGCTTCGTCCTTGGAACGCTTTTTGAATATCTCCTTGAGCTCTGCCACGGCGGTATCGGGCGCGGCGACGGGAAGGTGCAGCAGCCATGCGGCGGCGAAGTATTCGAGGAAGCCGCGGTGGACAAAGGCGAAGTGGCCCGCACCGACATGGCAGAGGATGTAGTTGCGGGCCACAAGCTGTTCGATGACTTGCGTGATGACCTGCCGCCTGCGGCCTTCGTCGGGGATTCGGACGCGGAGCTTGGCCTCCCATGCCGCGCGGATTTTCTCCTCGGAGACGAGGTTTCCGCGCATGGCCTGCTGGTTGTTCTGCATGTCCCAGGCGAGTTCGCGGAGGACTTCGATTTTATCCTGCTCGTCCACCGTCACGTCGCCTAGGGCGATGCTGGCGGGGAGATTCTTGAGCGGGTCCCACTGGGCGATGAGCAGGTCGGTGGCGTGCTTGTAGAGGCTGGTGATGTCGCGCGGGAGAGCCTTGCGGCGGGAGAGCACGGCCATGAGCGTGAGGAGAAAGGGATTCCCCGCAAAGTGTCGGATGCTGGGAGTGGCGAGGGCTGCGGCAAGGCGCTGGGTGACGATGGCACGATCGTCTGGCAGGTCGATGCCGTGGGTGGTCCAGCGGGTGATAAAGTCGTGAATCTTCGGCTCGTCGAAGTCGGCGAGCATGGCATGGGCAAACCCGGCGTCGCGCAGGGGCGGGCGGATGTAGCCGACGGGCCGGGATGTGACGACGATGCGGACGCTCGTGTGCTCGTGCGCAAATGTGGCAATATGACGGGCAATCTTCTCGCGGTCTGCGGGGTCGAAGATTTCGTCGAGCCCGTCGAAGTAGAAAATAGCGCGGTCCGCTGCGATGAGTCCGCGGAGTTGGGCGATGGGAAAGCGGTAGAGGATGCCGGGGTCTTTCGCAAGGTAGTCGAGGAAGGTCTCGCGGTGGCCCGATACGGCAAAGCGGCGGAGGTCTATGGCGATGGGGACGGGAAGCGCGGCGGAATCGGGGCTGTGCGCCCAACAGTGGAGGGCGTGGCGGATGAGGGAGCTTTTTCCCGCGCCGGGGCCCCCAATGAGGACAAGGCGCGGTTCCTTTTCCAGAATCGTGGCGACAGGAATGAGCGGAGCTTGGTGGAATTTCTCGTGGGCTTCGAGTTCGGCGAGGACGGTCTCTGGGAGTTCGTCGCAGCTTTTACCGTCCGGTCGGCGAAACTCGTGATCGCGCGGGCTCTCGATGCGGTCGCTCACCCACCCCAAGCAGTCGCGGGCGTCCTGCGGGATGAAGTTGTTGCCGATGGTGAGCCCCTCGTAGTCGGCGGCTACTTCGCCGAGTGCGTCCTCCACACCAAGGCGGAGGTAGTGTTTGCGGATGACGGCGAGATAGTCGGCAATGGGCCGCTCGGTGGGCGTGTCGCCAGCGAGGTCGGAAAACATGGCGCGGAAAGCAACAGTCTGTGCGTCGAGGCTGCCGATAAATTCGTCGCGGGTGAGGGTGTGGGTCTTCAGCCACTCGACGTCGCCAGTCACGGCGCGGATGTCGGAGCGCACATCGTCGAGCGCGCCGGTGACGGTGATGCGGAAGATGGCGTCGTCCTTTTTCAGGTGCTCGTTGAAGCACAGGACAAAGGCATCGTAGGGAAGGATGCGGGCGTCGGAATCGGTGGCGAAGGGCCAGCCGTTGGTGAGGAAATCGACGATGGCGAGCGGTGGCTTGCCGGGGAGGTTGAGGGATTTCACCCAATCGCCAAACGCGGCGGTGAAGTGGGTGCGGAGGAATGTTTCGTCGCGCCGATCCACGATGGAGTAAAACTTACTGGTGCTGGGGACGAGCTTGCGCTCCAGCGCGGCGATGTGGGCAGGATCGGCGGCGGCTTTGCGGAGGGCTTCGAGCCAGTCGGCATGGGGATCGAGGCTCCATGCTTCGAGGTAGTCGGCGGGGAGATGGATTTTCTCACCGACGCGGCGAAGCCATTTCGTGATGACGGAGCGTCTCCCCTCGGGCGCAAGAGAGAGGCCGACGGCACCGATGAAGTTCTCGGTGACGAGCTGCCAGCAGGCGGCGCTGGCACGGGCGATGTCGTGGTTTTGGGGAAGTTTGCCGTCTTGGAGGCGCTTGTGGAGATGCTCAAGGGCGTGCTCCACGCCATCGACGACCTTGTGGGCTGCGGCGATTTCGACAACGTGTTTGAGAAAAGCCCCGCCGACAACGAGGGCTCCCGCGCAGATAGAAGTGGGTTCAGGCATGGCTAGCGGGATAGCCATGATGGAAAGTGGAAGCGAGGAGTTTTCGCTAATGAGTGTCGCTCGTTCGGCGGCACGCCGCTCTTTCCCTACCGTGGCAGTGGTCGCTTTTCCGGGGGCTCGGGGAGGGCGTGCCAGTCTTCGGTGCGGACGGAGAGGAGATACTCGGCGTCGTCTTTCATGTGGGCGGTGACCCACAGGATGTCTTCTTGCAGGCTCACGATGCACTGGAGCTGTCGGCCGAGGTCGGAGCCTTCGTCGCCGGGCGGTGGTTCGGCGAGGTCGCCGTCGTCTTCGTCGGTCTCCGCTTCGTCATCATCCAGGTCTTCGTCTGCGGGCTGCCCGGTTTTCGCCGGGGTGGGCACGCGGAAGTCTTCGGGCTTTATCTCGCCGCCGGCCTGCTCGATGAGCTTTAGCC
This sequence comes from Verrucomicrobiaceae bacterium, assembly GCA_043755735.1. Lineage (GTDB taxonomy): Bacteria > Verrucomicrobiota > Verrucomicrobiia > Chthoniobacterales > Chthoniobacteraceae > SXWH01. The sequence goes on from JAYUSJ010000072.1 coordinate 3,643, forward strand.
GGTGCTCGCGCTCGTAGCGGGCGTAGAGCTCGCGCCGCCTGCGGATGAAGTCGTCGTGGTCGGCCTTGTGTTGCGCGGCGTCGCGCTCGCGGCACAGCCAGTCGCCTTCCTCCTGCTCGTGGCGTTTGCGAATCTCGTCCATGTCGTCCGAGAGGTCGCCGTGGGGCTCGACGTTGATCATGAGCTTCCAGCGAAACCGACACTCGGAGAGGAGCTGGCGGAGGGTCTGGATGATTTCGGGGAGGCGCATGACGTCGCGATAGCGCTTGATGGAGACATGACCGCCGCCGGGTGAGTAGAGCCCGAGCATGTCGCTGCCGGAGGGTTTTGCCCAGCCGAGTAGCTCGGAGAGGCGCGTGCGGTATTGCATGGCAAACCAGCGCGACTCCGCCATGCGCATCGCAGCGTCGTAGCCATAGTGGGCGTCGCGCGCTTCGTCCTTTTGGGAGAGGGCGTAGAGCTTCGTCATCTCCTCGGCCTGCGGGTCATAGCAAAGCGCGCGGAGTGGTTTCAAAGGACGCGGCTGCGGTGCGAAGAAGTCCACATCCCACGGGACGAGCCCCATATTGAGCGCGGCCAGCTCGGTGCGGACAATGTTGCACCGCTCCACGCGGACTTCGCGCAGCGACGCCGACTCGGCCAGCGGTGCGAGGTCGAACGGGCGCTCGCGCACAAACACGACTTCGCGAAGTTCCGGCAGCTTTGCGAGCGGTGCCAAGTCGGTAAAGTGCTCGCCCTTGAGCGTGAGCGAGGTGAGTTTTGTCAGGCAAACGAGGGGCGAGAGATCGCTGAACGGCCCCTCCAGCTCGAGATTCACCAGCTCGGGGTAACGCTCGATCCCGCCGAGCCGCGCCGTCTTTTCCAGCTTCAGCCGGCGGAGTTGTGGCATCGCGGGAATGTCGCGCAAATCACGCACCGGGGTATTGAAGTGAAAGCCCGAGTCGAGCTCGGCCACGCGCACCCCGGGCATCGCGGCGACATCGCGCAGCGCGAGGATGTTTCCAGTAAAAGCAAACGTGGAAAGGAGCGGAAGGCCGGCCAGTGCCGACAAGTCCGGCCACGGTGCGACCAGAATGAGCGAGAGCGTCTCCAGCCGGGAGAGCGCGGCCAGGCCGGAGAAGTCCTCCGTAGCCACGCACACAACCGTGCGCGGCTCCTGATACCGCAAGTTGCGCAGATTATCCAGGCCGGCGAGCGGCGAGAGATCGCACATCTCCGCGTCGTTCAGCGCGAGGCTTTCGATGGCTGGGAAAAAGCGAAACACCTTTGCATCGCGCACATGCCGGTCGCTGCTGAACAAGCAGGACATATTAGACATCCGGTCCGCGACCTCGATTGTGTGCTCCACCCAAACCGGGCTGATTTTTGCACGGTAGGCAGGATTCCCCGCGCGCTCCTGGCGCTCCCGCTTATCCCGCTCCCAATCCGGCGCGTCGAATTGCTGGCGAAACGCGCACCAAACGCGATGCCCCCAATCGACGAGCCGTTCGGCGGTAAAGAGTTCATCGTTCGTGCGGATGGGATCGAGCACCCAGTTGCGGAATTCGTCAGCGCGTTGCATGGGAGTGGGTTGAGCGTTTTCCAGCGGGGAAATCAAGCAGTGTCAGCGGAAGACAGCGGGCGCTTTTCCCGGAGAAATCACACGGGAAGTGAGAATTGCTTGTCAGTCTGCGCGGGTTTCCCTCTCTTGCCGCCGACAAATCCATGGCATCCAACTACACTGAAGCCAGCATCAAGACACTCAGCTCGCTGGAGCACATCCGCCTGCGCCCCGGCATGTACATCGGGCGCCTCGGCAACGGGAATCATGCGGAGGACGGTATTTACGTTTTGCTGAAGGAGACGATCGATAACTCCATCGACGAATTCATGATGGGGCAGGGGAAAAAGATCGAAGTGGAGATCACGGACCGCAGCGTGAAGGTGCGCGATTATGGACGCGGCATCCCGCTGGGGAAACTCGTGGACTGCGTGTCGATCATCAACACGGGCGCGAAGTATGACAGCGAGACTTTCCAAAAAGCCGTGGGGCTCAATGGCGTCGGGCAAAAGGCGGTGAACGCGCTCTCCTTGAACTACCGCGCGCAGGCTATCCGCGAGGGCGAGACGAAGGTCGTGGATTTTGAGCAAGGGAAGCTGAAAGCGCAGTCGCGCGTGACGAAGACCGAGGAGCGCAACGGCACGCTCGTGGAGTTCACGCCGGACGAAGCGCTCTTCGGCAAGGACTTCAAATTCCGCACGGACTTCATCGAGGACATGCTGTGGAATTATGCATTCCTCAACCGGGGCCTCGTGCTCACGCTGAACGGCAAGCGCTTTAAGTCCGAGAACGGGCTGAAGGATTTGCTGGCGAAGGAACTCAGCGGGGAGCCGCTTTATCCCATCATCCATCTCGAGGGTGAGGACATCGAAATCGCGCTCACGCATGGCAATCACTACGGCGAGGAATACTGGTCCTTCGTGAACGGCCAGCACACGACGATGGGAGGGACGCATCTTGCGGCATTTCGAGAGGCGCTCGTCGCGACGGTGCGCAATCATTTCAAGAAGGAGTTCGACGCCGCAGACGTGCGGCAGTCCATCGACGCCGCGATCGTCGTTCGCGTGCAGGAGCCGGTCTTTGAGTCGCAGACGAAGACGAAGCTGGGGTCCGCCGAAGTCGGGCCGAAAGGGCCGACGATCAAGGAGTTCGTCGGCAAATTTGTGCAGCAGGCGCTCGACACCTACCTGCACAAAAACCGCGAGACTGCGGAGATCATCCGCAAGAAAATCGAAGAGAACGAGCACGAGCGGAAGGAGCTCGCGGGCATTCGCAACATCGCGAAAGAGCGCGCGAAAAAGGCGTCGCTGCACAACAAGAAACTGCGCGATTGCCGCCTCCACCTCGGGGACAAAAACCCGCGCGCTGAGGAGAGCACGCTTTTCATCGTCGAGGGCGACTCGGCGGCGGGCTCGTTGACCTCCACGCGCGATGTGCAGACGCAGGCGGTCTTTGCGCTGAAGGGCAAGCCGCTGAATACTTACGGCCTCACGAAGAAGGTCATCTACGAGAACGAGGAGTTCCACCTTCTCCAGGCCGCGCTCAACATCGAGGACGGCCTCGACGGCCTGCGCTACAATAAGATCGTCATCGCCACCGACGCCGACGTGGACGGCATGCACATTCGCCTGCTGCTGCTCTCGTTCTTCTTGCAATTCTTCCCCGACGTCATCCGCAACAACCACCTCTTCATCCTGCAAACGCCGCTCTTCCGCGTGCGCAACAAGAAGGTCACAAAGTATTGCTACAGCGAGCAGGAGAAACAGGCCGCCGTCGCCGCGCTCGGCGCGAGCCACGAGATCACGCGCTTCAAAGGCCTCGGCGAAATCTCCGC
>JAYUSJ010000073.1:0-7005 GCA_043755735.1 Verrucomicrobiaceae bacterium
ATGTCGCGAATGCCTTGCTCCAGGAGCGGAAAGGCGAGGTTCTGCTCCACACTCATCGAGTCGAAAAGCGCGGCGCTCTGAAACAGCATTCCGATTTTCGCGCGCACGGCTCCCATCTTCCGCTCGGGCAATCCCGTGATGGGCTCACCGTCCACGAGCACCACGCCGGAGTCGGGAAGAAGGAGCCCGATGAGGTGTTTTAAAATGACACTTTTCCCGCTGCCCGAGCGCCCAAGGATGACGAGCGTCTCGCCTTCATTGACGTTCAGGCTTACGCCCTGCAGCACCTTTTTCGTGCCGAAGCTCTTGGTGAGTTCGCGAGTCTCGATCATACACCGGCAGGGAAAATCACGTTCAATGCAAATGTAAGGATGAAGTTAAATGCGAGGATCGAGAGCGATGAAATCACCACGGCCTCGGTCGGTGCGCGTCCCACGCCGGCGGCACCATTGGTGGTCTTCAGCCCTTGATGGCAGGAGACAAAAACGATGATGATTCCGAAGAAGAATCCTTTGATGACCGCTTTGTAGACGTCCTCCAGCACGACCCAATATTGCAGATTCCGAAGAAAGCCGGCCTCCGGAACGCCCATGGTCGGCACGGATACAATGTAGCTCGATACGAGAGCGATCGCACAGGCTTCCAGCACCAGAAGAGGCATCGAGATCATCATGGCCAGTGTGCGCGGAATGACGAGGTAATCGATGGGATGCACCCCGAGCGCCCGCAGCGCATCGACCTGCTCGGTCACTTTCATCGTGCCGATCTCAGCCGCGATCGCGGCCCCGACTCGGCCCGCGACCATGAGCCCTGAAAGCGCCGGGCCGAGCTCGCGAAAAATCGCCACCGCTGTCACGGAGCCCACAGTCGATTCCATGCCGAACCGCTTGAGCTGAAAATAGAGCTGCGCTGCAAAAACCGCACCGGTGAACCCGCCGGTCACCGCAACCACGAGCTGCGAACGCGTGCCGATTTCATAAAGCTGGTGCAGCACGAGCCTCCATCGGACCTTGGTGGAGAACATCGCGGCAATCGTCTCCTGCGCGAGACATGCCACTTCGCCGAGGTAGGTGAGGAACGTCAGTACCGTCCGGCCAAGCGCAGAAATCATGAGTCGCGCCTTATCAGGCCGGGAGCTTGATCGGCTGCGTCTTCGACTTTTTCGCGCTAATCTCGGACGGGATATTGCCGACGATTTTTGCGTCGAGACCCAGCTTCGAAAAGATGGCCCGGATATCCGTCACGGTGAAGGTCGGCGACTCCAGTTCCATGTAAACGATGTCGTGGTTGCTATCGACCTTGTAGTGCAGGCCGGAGATTGCCTCCAGCTCATGATCGAGCTCCAGGATTTTTTCCAGATTGCGGACTCCAGCGGCGTAAACCTCAATTTCGATCATGTGTAAAGGGAATGGTTGAACTAGTTCAGGGGGACGCTACGCGATGGCGCGCCGCAGAGGCAAAGGGAAAATCGCAGACGCAATTGCGCGAACAGGATTGTCACTGAAAGGGGCGCCGGTCCGCAGCAGCGGGGCCGTCTCGGCCCATTGCGAATTCGGGAACTTAGCGCCGGGACGGCCCGCCCTACTTGGCGCAAATGAGGAATCACGCCTTGGCAAAGGCACGAGCCATTTGCACAGTCGCCGATATGGAAGATGCTTTTTCTCAAGTCGAAGTGTTGCGCGGTGTCGATCGCGCGGCTCTTTGGGCTTGGGTGGAGCGGCAGCGTTGGTTCGGGGGGAAGGCGCGCACACTCGTCGGCTGGGCAATCGTCGGGCATTGGGCCGAGGCTGGACTGGTGGCACTGGAGGTCACCTACGCAGATGGAAAAGAAGTGTATTCGCTTCCTCTCGGCTGGGCCGCAGAGGCCGCAGAGGCACCGGAGGATGCGGTTATTTGCCGCGCGAACGGCCGGGTTTTGTGCGACGCCACCGTCCTGCCGGAGTTTCGCGCATGGCTCTTCCGTGCGCTCGGACGCGGGGCGGACGTGCCGCCGTCGCGGGTGATGAAGGCGGAGCAGAGCAACACTTCGCTCATCTATGGCGAGCGACTGTTTGTGAAGCTCTACCGGCGGCTCTCGGTCGGAATCAATCCCGATGCCGAGTTGACGCGTTTTTTGTCGGAGGTCGCCGGCTTTCGAAATGTCCCGGAGTTTGCCGGAGAGGTGACATGGGACGGTGCATCGCTTGCGCTTGCGACGGCGCTCACGCCCAATGAAGGCGACGCATGGCCGCTCGCTCTGGCGGCGGCGCGCGAGTATTACGCCACAGGAGAAATGGGGCCGTGGCTTGAGCGGGCTGCGCTGCTAGGTCGCCGCTCGGGCGAGATGCACGCAGCACTCGCGTCCGCGACGGAACCGGATTTTGTCGCGGAGCCTTTTACTGAATCGGACCTTCGGGAACTCGAAAATGAGATCGCCCGGCTCGATGCGAGCAACCGCGCGACGATCACTTCGCGGGCCGCGTCGGAGCTGGAGCAGCGCTTTCTTTCCAGTCCCGCCATGCGCATTTCCGTCGAGCTTCCCGCCGGTGCAGTGAAGACCAGGACGCACGGCGACTATCATCTTGGACAGGTGCTCTGGACGGGCCGGGACTTTGTGATCATCGACTTCGAGGGCGAGCCTTCGCGCTCGCTCGCCGAGCGTCGCGCAAAGCGTTCGCCGCTCCGCGATGTCGCCGGGATGCTGCGCTCTTTTCACTACGCCGCGCAGGCCGCCGGGCACCATGCCGGCGCGGAAAATTGGGCGGCAGCTTCGCAAGATGCGTTTTTTGCGGCGTGGCGCGAAGCTGCACCTTCGCTGGTCGCGGGCACCGCGTTGCTTCCTCTATTCGTCGCGGAAAAAGCGCTCTACGAACTGGCCTACGAACTCAACAACCGGCCCGACTGGGTGTACATCCCGCTTCAGGCGCTGGTCTGATTCACTCTGCGATGACGATGTCCACGCTCATGTCGTGCGGGTCCATCGGTATTTCTTCGCGGAGTTGCTCTTCGAAGCAAATGCCGACTTTCACCGCAGCGGGCGGAAGTGCTGCGAGCAACCGATCATAGAAGCCGCCGCCGCGGCCGCAGCGGTGTCCGGATTCCGTGAATGCAACTCCCGGAATCAGCACCAACTCAACCGACTCCGGCGACACCTTCGCCTCCGCAAGCGCCCGCGGCTCGCGCAATTTGAGAGGCCCGATTTCCAAATCCTTTACTGACTCCACCGAATAGAGAGTCAACCCATTGCCTGAAACCCGCGGATAGACAAGTCTGCGACCGTCCGCATATTTCCAGAGCAGTTCGATATCCGGCTCGCGATTCTCCGGGGCAAAAAGGACCACGGTTCGAGCGCTTCGCCATGCGGAGAGGCGGATGATTCTCTCGCAGATGCGGCGGCTTTTTTCCCCACGGACAACTGGGGAAAGAGGAAGAATGGAACGCATGTCACTGCGAATTGCTTGCTTGGTCATTAGGGGCCAACCATAGGGCAAGCTTTGGTATTCGCAATCGTGGGCTTCAAAATGCGTTCGGCAGCCTCATTTCAAGCGGGTTACACGCCGCCGAAATGGAATCCGGCGCGTCAAACCATCATTTTTCACAAACGAAACACCGCAGGAAACTCCCCAAGACTCTCAGTGTTTGCGGGCATCTGAGGCGAAATCCGTGACACGCCGGGACGATTTACCGCAGCAAACTCAGCACGCGGGTCGAGACGATTCCCCATCCGTTTTCAGTCCGGGCAAGCGTGGACTGAACAAGCGCGGAAGTGAAAGGAAGTTGTCCCTTCCTGACCTCGATCGTCTGTTCATATTCCACCACGATGGAATCCTGCATTTCGGAGGTTACTTTCACTCCGCGGACCCCGACGATTGGCGCATAATGCGCAATCATCTGCTGCGCGCTGCGGACTCCCGAGTCGTCATACAATGTGCGTTCCAGAGCTTCCAAATCCCCGGCATTCAGCGCAGCCGCATTCGCGCGCAGCGTGGCCACCGCCGAAGCACGATCTTGCACGGAAAGCTGCCCGGGCTTCGCGAAATCGACAGGCTTGCACGCGGCAAGAAGACAGACCGAGGAGATGATGGCAAAGGCTTTCATGGAATTCAGAGACTGGAGCCGCCGGCGGCTATTTCTTCGGTTCGATTCGGAGGATCGTCTCTCCTTCGCGCACCAAGTTCAGGCGGTCGCGTGCAACCATGCCGGCATACTCGGGATCTCGATGGAGCGCGTCCACCTCCCTCACGAGTCGCTTGTTGGTCATTTCCGCTTTGTCGATCGCCTCTTCCAGCTTTGCGAGTCGCGCATCCTGACTCGCCTTCTCTCCCGCGACGGGCATCGTCCGATAGAGGACAGTCACACCGATGACGAGTGCGATCATGGCACCGAACAACAGGTTCAGCTTGGGCCAGATCTTATCGCCGGATGATGTGAATTCTTCGGAGAGGTCTTGCAAAGTGGTTGAGCTACGTTTGCTTCTTAGCAGCGCATCTTCCCGCCGTAAATGGCATTTTCACCTAAAATTTCTTCGATGCGTAGCAATTGATTGTATTTCGCCACACGGTCCGTGCGGGACATCGATCCCGTCTTGATCTGGCCTGCATTCGTCGCCACTGCAATGTCGGCGATTGTCGAGTCTTCCGTCTCACCCGAGCGATGCGAAATGACCGCTGTGTAGCGGTTTTCCTTCGCCAATTCGACCGCGTCGAACGTCTCCGTGAGCGTTCCGATTTGGTTCACCTTCACGAGGATCGAATTCGCCGTGCCGGTCTCGATTCCCTTGCGGAGGAAATCCACATTTGTCACAAAAAGATCATCGCCCACGATCTGCACCTTGTCGCCGAGCGCGTCGGTGAGTTTCTTCCACCCGGCCCAGTCGTTTTCTGCGCATCCGTCTTCGATGCTGACGATTGGGAACTTCGCGCAGAGGCGCTTGTAGTAGGTCACCAGTTCATCGGCGCTCATGCGCTCGCCGCTGCTCTTTTTGAAGACGTATTGCTTCTTCACCTTGTCGTAAAACTCCGAGCTCGCCGCATCCAGCGCGATGAACACATCCTTGCCGAACTTGTATCCCGCCTTCTTGACGGCCTCGGCGATGGTCTCGATCGCGTCGTCTGCGTCTTTCAGATTTGGAGCGAATCCACCTTCGTCGCCCACAGCCGTGCTCAATCCGCGGCCCTTCAAGACGCCTTTCAGCGCGTGGAAAATCTCAGCGCCGCAGCGGATCGCCTCGCTGAAGCTCTTCGCGCCTTTCGGCATGATCATGAACTCCTGGAAATCGATCGGTGCATCGCTGTGCGCACCGCCGTTGATGATGTTCATCATCGGCACCGGAAGGACTTTCGCATTCACGCCGCCGAGGTAGCGGAAAAGCGGCTGGCCCAGTGCCTGCGCGGCTGCATGAGCCGTCGCCATCGACACCGCGAGGATCGCGTTTGCACCCAGCTTCGACTTGTTTGGTGTCCCATCCAGGGCGTTCATCTCCCCGTCCACGCCCACCTGGTCGCAAGCATCAAAGCCCTCGATCGCATCGGCGATGCTCTTGTTCACATTCGCCACAGCCTTCGTCACACCCTTGCCGAGGTAACGATCCTTCACCCCGTCACGCAGCTCCCAGGCCTCGTGTTCACCCGTGCTGGCGCCGCTCGGAACGGCTGCGCGGCCCACGGCGCCACAGGCCAGATGGACCTCAGCCTCCACGGTGGGATTCCCGCGGGAATCAATAACTTGGCGTCCGACGATTGCAGTGATGGTAGTAAGTGGCATAGTATTTAGTTTTGAAAAATTGAGCGCGCGGAATAGTCTCCCCAAACGCAAATTGCAAGCAAAGAGCCCGTCGGGAGTGATTAAAAGTGCAATTGGAGCGACCGGCGCAACAAAAGAAACCACGCCCCGAGCCCGTCCTTTGGCCATGTCTCTACCTGCGCAGACTCCTGCGATACGAAAAGCGCCGTGCTCGCAAGTGGTCCGCTCATCAAACGCATCACCGGAGTTTTTGTCAGGTTAGCGCCCGGCCTTAAGGCGCTTTCCTCCTACAACCTCAGTGACAACGCCGTTCTGTTGGAAAGCACCAACCGCTTCGCCGAAGCGGAGCCGCTGTTCCGCCAGGCGGTGCAGATTTTTGGAGACAGTTTTTTGGCTTTCCATCCCAATAGCATCGCTGTGCAAAACAATTGGGAGAGTCAGCTTAACAAGATAAAGCAATAAAACGAACCTCAGGCGCAGGCGGTGGGCAAAATTAACGTTACCACAAAATTTTACAATATATCCGTGTAAACGAGCCATAATTTCTGTGACACTTTTCGCTGTTTTTATATTGGAACTGTAATCGCGTAGCGAGAACGGACGCAGCATGGAAAAGAACCTCCGTTGTGGTCGCAGTAATGCGCGCAAAATTGGCAGTAATGAGCATTAGTGTCGGCATAACGATGGAACATTTTTACACGGGACGGAGGAGTGTAGCGGTAAATGCACAAAGAGTTTTAGTAAATTACAAAAGTTTCATAATATTGCGCTTGTAGTTCTGCATGGTTGTGCTCTCATCCGCAATGTGGGCCGGATATTTCGGCGTAACTTGCCGTAGCGTCTAGCTCAAGACTGTTCATTTCTCCATTCCATCCACAATCCACTCTACTACTTATTATGGCTGACTCAGACAAATCATTCCGCGACCGCGAGGGGCGGGCTACTTCTTTGAAAGATGCGTGTGCGACTTTCTTGCCGACGTTTGCTCCGGTGGACACTTCGCTGACGGTGGCAAATTTCACGATTTTTATCGGGCAAATAGGGGCGAAGAATTCGTTGGTGGAGGGGAAAGTAGCGAGTCACTCGACGGCGGCGGGCGAGCGGACGGCGTTGGTGGTGGTTGTGCGGGATGCTTTGACGCAAGCGCTGGGATATTTGGAGAGTAACAAGGCTTGGAAGTCTCATGCCGCGACGGCGCGGTCGATTGTGGAGAAGTTCCGGGGGACACGCCCTCCGGCGGCTCCGACTCCGCCGCCGGTGCCGGGGGAAACGCCGGCAGAGGAG
>JAYUSJ010000074.1:0-23695 GCA_043755735.1 Verrucomicrobiaceae bacterium
GAACTCCCGCGCATCCCCGCCGTGAAGACCTTCGCCGACTTCCGCGCATTTTCCCAAGCGGGGCGCGAACTCGCCCACTGGCATCTGAACTACGAAACCGTCGCCCCCTACGCAGGCGCAAAGCTCGACACCGGTAAAACCCCGCGCACCGCCCTCACCGATGCCGACTACCGGGTGACGAAGATGAAGTTTGCCAAGACCAAGACCGAGGGCAAAAGCGTGGCCGACAAAACGACGGTGATTTACAACGAGCGAATCACCATCACGTGCATCCCGCTCGCCGCCTACGACTACGTAGTGAACGGCAAACCCGCCCTCGAATGGGTGATGGAGCGCCAATCCGTAACCACCGACAAAGACAGCGGAATCGTAAACGACGCGAACCTCTGGGCCACCGAAACGATGCAAAACGCCAAATACCCGCTGGAACTCTTCCTCCGCGTAATCACCGTAAGCTTGGAGACAATGAAGATCGTGAACGGGCTTCCGAAGCTAGGACCCCTGTCGTGAGTCATCGACGATGAGGTCGAAAAGAGGGCGGTCCAAAAGCTCTTTTGGGAAAGACATGGATTCTGGCCAGAGGCCCATGCCTTTGAGAGCATTCTTCCTCGCGTGCTTGACGCGCCCGTCCTCGCGTTTGGTTTTTGGTGCTGGATTGTTTTGCTGATTTGATGTTTGATTGTCCATAGATTCGCAATATTGAGATATGCATTCTCATTGTTGCAAGTCCTTTTTCTCAGTTTTGCGTGCCTCCGACGGCGGATCCAATGCCTTCCCTGGTGAAGCCAACAGCGTCTAGGAGGATTTGAATCAGATTTGAGAGTTGCGTGCATCGCGCCCGAATTACAAGCAGGCAACTCCTTGGCCGAGTGAAACAATGGATGTTTTGAACGCAGCCCCGCCGCTCAGGGAACTGAAATCGTGCGCTTGCGAACGTAGTCCACGACTTCAGTCGGCCAAACCGTCGTAAAGAGAACACGGGAACGCTTCGCAGAAAGACGCCGCCTGAGAGTTTCGCGCGCACACGGCTGGCCGGGCCGGGCCGACTAAAGTCGCTGACTACTTTGCGCAGGCGACCAGCCACGATACCGCCGCCAACACCCGCAGGATGAACCCGCTCATTTGAAATCCCTAATCCGCAGTTTCGCTGTCCTCCGAGCGAAGCCACGTCGGCGGGATGATCCACTGCCGGCCATCTGCGACGAGTTTTGTGCCGTCGGTGCTCAGACGCGGGGTGTCGCCGATAAATACCATTAGCCGCCCCGCTTCTTCCAGCGGGATGCCGTTTGCCTCCGCCAGTTCCTTCACCGACTCATAGAATGCGTCTTCGCTCAACATACGCGTCCATCTTTACCATGGGCTGAGCCGCGCTGTCACCGGCGCAATGCCCGGTGCGAAGGTGGGGCGCAGGAAAAAAGTAGCCCGCCAGCGGATAGAGCCTCCCTCAATCCAGTGTCTGCAGCCCGCATAACGGGTAAGTCATCGCACGACGCACAATAATCATTGCGTAACAATACGTAAGGCAACAGAGTTGGGGCGCGAACTACCGGTTTGCATGGATTTTCCACCCTAGAAACAGAACATTCATTCTCCGCCTGCCGGTAGCTCGCGCATCTTTACCTCCCGTTCTCCGCTCCGATCGACCACATGATTAGCGAAACATCCGAACCAAGCATCCGAAAATGAACCGCGACGAAAAAGCCACGCTCGCCCGCGAGCAACTCCGCCGTTTTGCCTCCCAGCGTGCCCTCCGCCGCCGCGTCGCGGCGGCGGACTACGGGCTGCGGCTGGAGTGGGACGTCGAGTGGCATGGCACCACCATCGCCTCGCTCTCGGACCCTGTCTCAAAAGCCGACAACTGGATATCGTATCGGTTTTCCCCACTGACGCCCGATCCGGACTTGCGCGAGCGAATGGAAACGGCGGCATTCTGGATGCACCCCGATTTGGTCTTCCGGAATTTCGAGCTGAACCTCGTGGCAACGAACGCGGTCGCGGCGGGCGAGGGGCCATCGGACGGGCGCATTTCTCTCCAATCGATGTATTTCGACTTCGATCTCTCGTTCGTTGACTCCTTGCACCTGTATTGGGAGCGGTTCCGGGCGTCATGCCAGCGGAAATAGCCTGTCAACTCCCCGACGCAGGCCATTTTTCAGGGCGGTAAGAGGCAAAAATCCCCGCGGTGGGCCGTCCGTGTGAGGAGCCTGTCGTTTTTTGACCATTTTTTGCGTAAATTGTGCGGCTTACTCTGTTGGGCGGTGAGTTACGACGCCGTCGGATCGGGGTCTTCTGGAGAATTGACCGATCCGACGGGGGCGGATTGGTCAATTTTAGCCCGGTCTGCGATCCGACGGCGGCGGATCGGGGGACTTTTGGCGCGGGGTGCGGTCCGACGCGGGCGGTTGGGGCACTTTTGGCCGGGGGAGTGATCCGACGATGGAGGGATCGGTAAGCGGGCGAGCATCGAGCGATCCGACGCGGGCGGAACGGAGGCTTTTGACGGGCGACGCGAGCCGACGGCGGCGGAAATGGGGGCGTGGGCGGATTTTGCGCTCGGGGACGCGCGGGAGTGCGTGCGATTTTGGTATGTCTTGCACTTGGAGGCTGGGGGGCTCATTTCTTCGAGCGCTCATCCTATGAAATCACTCTTTGCATTTCTCTTTTTGCCTTTGTTCGCGGTCGCTGAAGTTCGTGTGGAGTCGGTGCCGGAAAAGGGTGTGCAGCCGCAGGTTGCGGTGGATTCCGCCGGGACGGCGCATTTGGTTTATCTCACGGGTGCGCCGGGTGCGAGCGAGGTGCATTATGTGAATCGGGCTCGTGGGGCGCGGGAGTGGAGCGCTCCGATCGTGGTGAATTCCGAGCCGGGAAGCGCGATTGCGATGGGGACGATTCGTGGGGCGCAGATGGCGCTTGGGAAGGATGGGACGGTGCATTTTGTGTGGAATGGCGCGGGGGTGGCGGGGACGAAGCCGCCACGGAGTCCGCTGTGGTATTCGCGCATTGTTGCGGGGAGTGGAAAGAGCGAGCGGCAGAGGGATTTGATCGATGGCGGGTTCGGGCTAGATGGCGGAGCGTCGGTCGCGGCGGATTCAAAGGGTGCGGTCTTTGTCGTGTGGCACGGGCCGGGTGTGGAGGTGGGCGAGACGTCGCGTGTGGTGCGGATGCGGAGGTCGGCGGATGGCGGTTCGACGTTTGCGCCGCCCGTGATCGCGACTGCGGAAAAAGCGGGCGTTTGCGCGTGTTGCTCGTTGCGCGCGTCGGTCACGACGGACGGCACAATTTATACGCTCTATCGCGCCGCACACTCGGTGGGCCAACGCGATATCACGCTGCTTTCCTCCCGCGATGGTGGCGCGACATTTCGGAGCGAGACGATTTCGCCGTGGGCGGGAAACACGTGTCCGATGAGCAGCGCAGCGCTTTCTGCGAGCGGCATGGCGTGGGAGACGGACGGGAAAGTATTCACGTCCACCGTCGGTGGCTCGCCGGTTGAACTTGGCAAAGGAAAGCATCCGTCACTCGCGACAAATGCGCGCGGCGAAACGCTGGCGGTGTGGACGACGGGCACCGGCTGGGCGCGCGGTGGCTCGCTGGCGTGGACGATTCTCGGCAGTGATGGAAAACCCGGAGCGCAAAACGGCAAGGCGGGCGACGTCGCGGTGTGGAGTTTTGCGACTGCGTTTGCAGAGCCTTCGGGTGATTTTGTGATTCTGCGCTGATCCGGTTTTTAAAGGATGAGCATGCAGTCGCCGTAGCTGTAAAAGCGGTAGCCTTTTTCGATGGCTTCGGCGTAGGCGCGGTGGGTGAATTCGCGGCCGGCGAATGCGCTGACGAGCATGAGAAGGGTGCTTTTTGGTAGATGGAAATTGGTGAGCAATGCGTCCACGGCTTTCGGCAGATAAGGCGGGTGGATGAAGATGTCGGTTTTGCCTTCGCGGGCGGTGAGGGGGCGGCCGATGGATTCGAGGACGCGGGCGGTGGTGGTGCCGATCGCGATAATGCGGCGGGCGGCGTTTGCGGCAGCGGCGGTCTCGGCGCTGAGGAGGTAGCGCTCGGAGTGCATGCGGTGTTGGGTGATGTCTTCGACTTGCACGGGGCGGAAGGTGCCGGCGCCGACGTGGAGCGTGAGGAATGCGTGGGGGATTTTTGCAAGAATCTCGGGCGTGAAATGGAGGCCGGCGGTTGGGGCGGCGATGGCTCCGCGGTTGCGGGCATAGACGGTCTGGTAGCGTTCGTCGTCGCCGGCTTCGGGTTTGCGCTCGAAGTAGGGAGGAAGGGGGAGTTCGCCGACGCGGTCGAGATCGACGGGGGATTCGAAGACGATGATGCGTTCGCCGTCGGGGCAGATGGCGGTGACTTTACCGCGCACACCGCCGATGGTGAGTGTGGCGTCGATACGCATTTTGCGCCCGGGTTTGACCATGCACATCCAGGCGTTGGTGCCGGCGGGTTCGAGGAAGAGGAGTTCGATTCTTCCGTCGTCGCTGAATGCGCGTGCGGGGATGACGCGGGTGTCGTTGAGGACGACGAGGTCGTCGGGCCGGATGTAGCCGGGGAAGTCGCTAAACATGCGGTGTTCGATGGTCTGCGTGTCGCGATGGAGGACCATCATGCGCGACTGGTCGCGTCGTTCCGCGGGATGGCGGGCGATGCGATCGTCGGGCAGCGTGAAGTCGTAGTCGGCGGTTGCGAGGCTCAAGGTGGCGGGGAGTAAGCCGTGCGGGCGAGCGGGGAGTCGAGCGCGGTTTTCGTGGTTTGCGGAGTTTGGGGAAACAGCTATGCGGGCGTGCATGATTCGCTTCGTTTCGTTTTTGGTGCTGTCGGTCGCCGCGTGTGCGGAGGATTTTAAGAAGCTGCTCGCGGATGAGTGGCAGTGGACGATGGAGCAGTCGCCGACTTGGGCGTCGCAGCTTGGGGACCGGCGGTGGAATGACCGCTGGCCTGATGTTTCGCTGGCGCGGCAGGCGGCGCAGCAGGAGCATCGGCTGGCGCTGGTGGCGCGGTTGAAGTCGATCGCGCGTTCATCGCTGCCGGCGGAGCAGCGGGTGAACTATGACCTTTTCCGCTACGAGGCGGAGCTGGCGGTGGAGGAGTATCAAATGAAGATGCACCTCGCGGCGCTGACGCATCGCGATGGAATCCATCTGGCCGACGAGCTCGCGAGTGCGCTGCGATTTGAAGGGAGGAAGGATTTTGAGGACTGGATCGCGCGGCTGCGGTCGTTTCCGACTTACATGGATCAAACGCTGGAGGTGCTGCGCGCGGGAGCGAAGGCGGGACGTGTGTGGCCGAAGGTGGTGATGAAGCGCGTGCCGCCGCAGATCGAGCGGCAGATTGTGGAGGATGCCGAGAAGAGCCCGTTTTTCGCGCCGTTCAAGACGTGGCCGGAATCGATTCCAGCGGCGGAGCGCGCGGAGCTGGTGGCGAGGGCGAAGGCGGCGATCTCGGAATCGGTGGTGCCGTCGTATCGGCGGATGCTGGCGTTTTTTAAGGACGAGTATTTACCAGCGTGCCCGGATGTGGTGGGTGCGTCGGCGCTGCCGGATGGCGATGCGCTTTATGCGCTGGCGGCGCGGAAATTCACGACGACGCGGATGACGCCGGAGGAGATCCACGCGCTGGGGCTGCGGGAGGTGGAGCGTATTTTGAAGGCGATGGATGCGATTATTGCGCAGGTGGGTTTCAAGGGGACGCGTGCGGAATTTTTCGAGCATCTGCGGAGCGACCCGAAGTTTTACTACAAGACGCCCGGTGAACTGCTGGACGGCTATCGCGCGGTGTCGAAGCGCGTGGACCCGCTGCTTGTGAAGCTCTTCAAGACGCTGCCGCGGATGCCGTATGGCGTGGAGCCGATTCCGGACAAGGCGGCGCCGCACACGACGGCGGCGTACTACCGGCAGCCGAGCGGCGACGGCACGCGTGCGGGTTCGTTTTTTGTGAATCTCTACCGCCCGCAGATGCGGCCGAAATACGAGATGATGGCGCTGACGCTGCACGAGGCGGTGCCGGGGCATCATTTGCAAATCGCGCTCGCATACGAGCAGCAGAGTCTGCCGGAATTCCGGCGGTTTGGCGGCGAGGCGGCTTACAATGCGTACA
This sequence comes from Verrucomicrobiaceae bacterium, assembly GCA_043755735.1. GTDB lineage: Bacteria > Verrucomicrobiota > Verrucomicrobiia > Chthoniobacterales > Chthoniobacteraceae > SXWH01. The sequence continues at coordinate 6,100 of JAYUSJ010000074.1, forward strand.
TCGAAGGCTGGGCGCTTTACGCGGAATCGCTGGGCGATGAACTGGGGCTTTACGACGACCCATATTCGAAGTTCGGCCAGCTCATTTACGAAATCTGGCGCGCGTGCCGGCTCGTGGTGGACACGGGGCTGCACGTGAAGAAATGGACGCGAGAACAGGCAATCGACTACCTGCTGAACAACAGCGCGAAGACGGTGCTCGACGTGGAGAATGAAATCGACCGCTACATCGCGTGGCCCGGCCAGGCGCTCGGATACAAGATCGGCGAGCTGAAGATCAAAGAGCTGCGCGCTTTATGGAGCGGGAAACTCGGCGCGAAGTTCGATGTGCGCGAGTTTCACGAGGTGATCCTGCAAAGCGGCCCGGTGCCGCTGGAGGTGCTGGAGCGCAATGTGAACGAGTGGGCTGCGCGTTAAGTCCGGCGCACGCCCGTGCGGAGGATGAGTTGCACTGCGCTGTCGTTCAGGTGGTAAGTCGAGACTTCGCTTTCGATGCTGGCGGGACTCCAGCCGGACTGGCGCAGGCGATTACCCAAAGCGCTGCCGTCTTCCTCGATGTCGAGATGGATGTACTCGCGCTCCATCAGGGCGCCCGTGCTGCGAAAGGCAGCGTCCACTGGAGCGATAGTCAGTTCCTCAAGGAGGGGCAAAAGTGATTCACGGAAGCGGGCTCTGGGGTTCATGCTGAGTTTTAAGAGTGCAGAAGCTGGTCTGGTTTGCCCGCCAGTTTGGAGACGACGAACGAGGGCACCAATGCCCAGAGGGCGAAGCAAATTGGGAACCAAGCCAGCGTGTGAGCCATACCCATGAGGCCCTCCTGCTTGCTGAAGAATCCGTCGAGCTTGCCCACTAAAAACGTCGCGATTCCGATGCAAATCGCAGCGGTGAGGCTGGTGCAAAATCCGAACGTGAAGACTACGGCCTTCTTTAGTTCACCACGGTTCACGCGGGCTTTGAGTCGGTCGAGAGTGACAGCCTTAAGCCGGAAGTAACCCTTCAGGGGAAGGAGGGTGAGCACGAGCGGCCAGAGCACGAGCGCAAATAGCACAAAGGTGAGGGGCTTCTCCCCAGTCTTCTGAAAGTGAAAAAGCAACCCGCTGCAAGCGAGCCACGTAGCGGCAAAATGTCCTGTGCAAAACCAACGCATATCACCAGCAATTATAGCAATTATAATGCCAGCGATGCTTGGTCATTCCGCGCTCAAACGGCTGATCTGCTTTCCTGTGTCCTCAAGTCCGTCGAGCGTCCGCAGCACGCCCTGTTTGTCGAAAATCCACACAGTCGGGAGGGAGTTGATGCCCAGCGATCGAACCAGCGGGCTTTCCCAAATCCGGCCATCCCAACCCACGGTAATCGGCGTTTTTTGCTGCTGAAGAAATGCCTTCAGCGGGGCCTTTTCCTTGTCGAGACTGATACCCACCCACCTCACCGACTCGTTGTCGGCCAGACGCTCCTTGAGCTCTGAAAACGCGGCGCGAGACGGCGCGGACCACGTCGCGAAAAACATCACGACGACGACTTTTCCGCGCTGCGTCTTGATATCGAAGTTCGTGCCGTCGATGCCGGGGAAATGGAGGCCGAGCGGCTTGTTTACGAGCGCAAGGCGCTTCCGGTCGTCGGCAAGTTGAGCCTTTAGTTCCGGCTCCTTCACGAGCTTTTCGGCATCGGAAACCAGAGCGGCTTTTGTTTTCGGGTCGGACTCAAACAGCGTCGCCACCTCGGCCAGGACCGCGCAAAGCCGGCGGTCATCGGGGTGGCTCTTCTGGAACTTCCGCGCAGCCTCAAGCAAGGAGCTGCGTTGGACGGCCGAAGGGCGCGCGCCCTGCAATCGCCGCATCTGCCGGGAGAGCCGCGCATATTCCAACTCGGCACGCTGCGGGCCTGTCGCCACGGTTTCGAGTTCATCGAGAATGCGCCCGATTTCTGCGGGCTCTTGCTCGCCGAGGAGTCGTGCACGGATATTCATCGCCCGCGCCAGACGCAGTTTTGCCTCGAAAATGTTGGGGTCTTTCGGATGTGCCGCGATGAATGCGCGGAGGGTCTTCTCCTGCAATTCGTTGTGCGCGACGGCGACGCGGTTCGCCTCCGCTTCGGTTTTGGGCACAGAGCCGGGGCCGGCGTCGAGTTTGGTGACGCCAGCCCAGTCCTCCTGGGGCGAGCCGGCGAAGACGGTGCAGAACGAAATGGTGAGAAATAGGCAGGCGGCGCGAATCATCGTCCGGATCATGCAGATTCCGGCGAACGGTGTCGCGCAGAATATCATTCACTTCGGATCGTCTGGCGGCGGGGAAAACGCGGGGCGTTGCAATCCGGCGCGCATCGGCGTTTATTCGTCGTGTGCTGAAAACAATTCCCGCATTTGTCATTTCGTGTTTCACCGCGCTCGCGGATCCGGTCCCGCTTGCAAAGGCGCTGGCGGAAAACCGCGTAACGGCACGGATGACCGGCAACGGTCGCGATTCCATTTCGCTGCGACTGGGCAACACCGCTGACGGGCCGCTTTCAGTGAGGATTGCCGCAGGCTCCGTGTTTATTGCGGACAATGGTGAGCGTCAGATCGTCCTCCGCGAACTCGATGCAAAGCTCGATGCAAACGGCGAATCCGATGCCTTACTTCCGGCCGCCGCGCTCTCGCCGAGGAACACCGCCGCGGAACGTGCGGTCAAATTCTCACCCGACGGCGAACCTCTTCTCGCGGGACTGCTGCCGCTTTTTGCCAAACAGAACGACCTTCCCCGCCCGACCGCGCAACTGGCCGTTTTCGTCGCGCTGGAGGACATTAAATGGGAGGCGTGGACGCAGTGGCTCGTCTCCACACGCCCGCAGGGAAAAGAAGCGCAGCCCGTCTCGCCAGCCGAGGTCGCACAAGCGATCGACAGCCTCGGTTTGGTGAAACTATCGAATCCGCCCAAGCCTCCCGCATTGCTCACCGACGAAGCACTGAAGCGGCTCGCGCTGCGAAACCCGTGGGCGCGCGCAAAGGCGATGGCGCTCTACGGGATGACGGTGGACAACGCGCTGACCGGAGATCCGGCCCTGCCGCCGGACTTGAACCAGCTTCTCCACACATCGCCAAACGACAACTGCCCGATTTGCAGGCAGCGGCAGAAAATGCAGCCGGATTATTAGTAATTTTTTCTCCATGAACACGCCCAGACCGGGAATCGCATTTCACAGCCGGGCCGCCGCGACAGTGCTTTCGCTCATCGGGTCGGTTGCCGGTTTCGCAGAAGACTGGAAGCCCGTGCTGCCGGATCGCTCGCTGTTCGAAGAGGGGCGGTTTGTCTTCGAGCAAAACTGCATCGTCTGTCACGGACAGTTCGGCGATGGCAAAGGCGAACTTGCCGCCGGGCTCACGATCAAGCCGCGTTCGTTTCGCACCGGCGTATTCAAGTACCGCTCCACGCCCGCGGGCAAAATGCCGGTCAATCAGGACCTCAAACGAACCATCCGCGACGGCATCACCGGAACGGCGATGGGGATGTTCACAAATCTCCGGCAGGAAGAGCTGGATGCCGTCGTGGAATACATCAAGGGCTTCTCTAAAAAGTGGAAGGATCCTGCCAATTATGCGCAGCCGGTAAACTTCCCGGCACCGCCTGCGTGGTTCGCCGATGCGGCGCAGCGAAAGCCCCACGAAGACGCCGGCGCCGCCCTTTTTCAAGCACTCTGCCTGCCCTGTCACGGCAAGGAGGGCAAGGGGGACGGACCTGCGGCTGCCGCGCTGAAAGACGATCTCGGAGATCCCTCGCAGCCCGCAAACTTGCGTGACCGAAACTACCGCAACGGCAACGACCCGCAGGATATTTTCCGCGTGCTCACGCTGGGCATCAGTGGCACGCCGATGGTGTCTGTGGAAGCCACTCTGAGCGAAGAGCAGCGCTGGCAGCTCGCTGCCTTCCTGCGCCGCATCTGCGGGGCCGCGGGCGAGTAGGAAAGCCTCCGCCAACTCCAGCCCAGCGATCAGCAATATCGGGTGAGACGCCCGGCGGTTCGAAATCCATACTCGCTGACGATGAAAACAAAAACATACTTCCTCGCCGCCGCAATCCTCGCCGCCACCACGCTGCCCGGAAATGCCGGCCAAAAATCCACCAAAGAGCCGGTGCCCGTGGAGTCCGAAGACTTCTGGGTCCACCCAATCACAGCGCCTTACTGGAACGAAGATTCGTTCATCACCACCGACATCCGTCCGGTATTTGCGCACCATTCATTTCCCGGCACCATTTTCGGCGGCGGTCATGCAAACGTCTATGCGGCACAAGTCCGCGTGAAACTTCTGCCAAATCTTCAGCTTGTCGCAACCAAGGACGGCTACATGGACATCAACCTCAAGGGCTACAAAAACGATGGCTGGAACGATCTCTCCGCCGGCCTCAAATACGCATTCCTGCAGGACGACGTCAACAAGCTCTACTCCGCAGTCGGGCTCTCCTACGAGTTTGCGTCCGGTGATGACGAGGTCCTCCAGGACGACGACGAGATTCGCCTGTGGTGGTCCATCAATAAAGGATTCGGACGCCTCCATCTCGGTGCCACTGCGAACTATTTCTTCGCCACTGACAACGGAGACGATCCATTCGGCGACTCGAACCATGTTAGCTGGCACCTCCACGCCGACTACCAGATCAACAAATGGATCAGCCCGGTCGTTGAAGTGAACGGATACCACGTCTTCGACGAAGGAGATGTCGTCACACCTTTCCAAGGAAACGATGTGCTGAACCTCGGCGGGAACAAGAACGAGAACACGATTACCGCCGCCATCGGCCTCGAATTCCGTGCGACATCCCGCTTTGCTCTCCGCGCGGCCTACGAGCGCGCCATCAATGACCAGGCGGACCTGTTCGGCCATCGCTGGACTTTCTCATCGGTCATTGAGTTCTAAAACAGGGACTTTTTCCTGTGCATGCCGCCGGAGACATCCGAGAGCGAATGCACCATGATGAAGGCGGCCCGATCGTGCTCTTTGACGATCGCTTTCACCTTCCCTATTTCCAGCCGTGTGACGACGCACATCAGGATTTCCTGATCTGCGCCGCTCACACCGCCGCGTCCTTTGTAAACCGTGAGACCTCGCCGCAGTTCGTTCGTGATGGAAAGGCGGATGGCCTCGCTTTTCGCCGACATGATCGTGATGGCGGTGAATTCCTCCAGACCATGCAGGATAAAATCGAGCGTCTTGGATGCGGCAAAATAAGTCAGGATGGAATACATCGCCGACTCGGCACCAAGGAAGAAAGCGGCTGTGAGGAAAATCGTGATATTGACGCCTAGAATCACATCCGCCACGCGCAGGAAACTGACCTGACGGCAAATAAGCAGGGCGGCAATCTCGGTGCCATCCAGCACTGCTCCGCCACGAATCGCGAGCCCGATGCCCGCGCCCAGGAAGAACCCTCCGAATACTGCGGTGAGTAGTTTGTCCGGCGTGACATCGGGAAACGGCACCGTCGCCAGACACACCGCGAGCCCGGCAATCGCCAGCACGCTGCGCACAGCGAACGCCAGCCCGATCAGGCGATAGCCGACGGCGATGAAAGGAAGATTGATCAACGCGATCAAAAGCGGCAGCGGCCAGCCCACGACATTCGCGACGAGCATCGAGATTCCAGTCACGCCCCCGTCGATAAACCGGCTTGATAACAGAAATCCATGAATGCCCATTCCCGCGGAAAAAACCGCGAGGCAAATGAGCACAAAATTCTTAAATTCGCGTTTCCAGTATTTCACGGACTGGACCGTAGGGCGTCAACATGGCTCCGCCCAGCCTTATTGCCGCAAGAACGGGCGAAACGCGGCTCTTACTTATTGCGCAATGCGGAATGCGCTTGAGGGCATCCGAAATGGCGGTCCGGGCGAATGATTAACGCACTCGGAGATCGCCTTGCGGGGCGGTGCCGGGTAACAATCCCACGCACTTATGCTGAATCTCGATGCTTTACTGGAAACAAACTTAATCCCGGATGGACTGGTGCGGGCGGGCATTCGTCGTCTTTTGACGGGAACTCTGCGAGAGCACAAAAAGCCGGGGGTGGAAGAGCAGCGGGCCGCGTTGCTGGCGTATGTCGCCGACTTGAAGACGCGTGGAATTGCGGAGCAGACGCAGGACGCAAACATTCAGCACTACGAAGTGCCGACGCGATTCTATCAACTCTGTCTGGGAAAGCGCCTGAAATACAGCTCGGGGCTCTGGACCGATGACGTGGCAACGCTCGACGCAGCGGAGGAGAAAATGCTCGCGCTAACGTGCGAGCGCGCCGCCCTTGCAGACGGACAGAGGATTCTGGAGCTCGGGTGCGGCTGGGGTTCGCTTTCGCTCTGGATGGCGGAGCATTACCCGAAGTCACAAATCACGGGCGTATCAAATTCGAGGACTCAAAAAGCACACATCGATGCAGAGGCGGCGCGACGCGGGCTGGGGAATCTGACGATCATCACCGCCGATATGAATGTATTCGAGGCGCAGGGAGAGTTCGATCGCTGTGTGAGCGTGGAGATGTTCGAACACATGAAAAACTACGAGGCGCTGATGGGGAAAGTCGCTGGTTGGCTGGTGCCTGGCGGGCGGCTTTTCGTCCACATTTTCACGCATCGCGAATACGCGTATCACTACGTGGACAAAGGCCCAAGCGACTGGATGACCCGATACTTTTTCGCAGGCGGACAGATGCCGTCCGACGACTTGCTGCTTTATTTCCAGGGGGATTTGCGAATCGAAGAGCATTGGTGTGTGAACGGCTCGCACTACCAGAAAACGGCAGAGGCATGGCTGCAGAATATGGATGCGCACCGTGCGGAGATCTGGCCGCTCTTCGAGTCCACTTACGGTGCGGAAAATACAAAACGCTGGTGGGCCTACTGGCGGGTGTTCTACATGGCTTGCGCTGAATTGTGGGGATTCCGCGACGGAAACGAATGGCATGTGTCTCACTATCGCTTCCGAAAGCCGGGCGGCGGGGCGTGATAGTTGTAATTGGCGCGCCGGCTGCTAAATTCCCGATCTATGACGCCAACACAACAGGGTTCCATGCGCCTTTTCCGGTTTTCCGGAATCACCGTTTTTCTCCACTGGTCGTGGTTTGTAGTCGCGATGTGGACGTTTCAAAATCGCACCGGACTGTATTCCTCGATGATTTGGAACGGCCTGGAATACATGGGTCTTTTCGCCATCGTACTCCTGCATGAGTTCGGGCATTCCCTCTCCTGCCGCCAGGTAGGCGGGCGCGCAGATCTCATCGTTCTTTGGCCGCTGGGTGGCGTCGCCTACGTCGCGCCTCCACAGCGTCCCGGCGCGACACTGTGGAGCATTGCTGCCGGACCGCTGGTGAATGTTGCCCTCATTCCAGTCTTCATGCTGGCGCAGAAAGTCTCACTCGGCAATCCTGCGGTTTCGGACGACGCATACACGCTCATCCACCAATTGGCGCGCATCAATCTCGGCCTGCTCATCTTCAATGTCCTTCCCATCTATCCGCTCGATGGCGGGCAAATCCTTCGCTCGCTCCTCTGGTTCGTCATCGGACCGGTGAAAAGCCTGCTTGTCGCGACTTTCATCGGGTTCCTCGGCGCTGCGGGCCTGGCATACCTGGCATTTGAGTGGGAATCGATTTGGGTGGGCATCATTGCGATGTTCATGTTCATAAACTGCCGCGCTGCGTGGAATCACGCGCGGGCGATGTCCGCCCAAATGGACAATCGATAAAAAACTGATAATCGACTTTTAAGGGTTGTAGCTTTTTCAACAATCAGGACGTATTGTCCACTCTATCTGATGTCCGAACTTCCAAATCTAAAGCAATCCACCCTACGACGCGCACTGATCCGCCTCCGCCAGTGGTTTGATTCGGATTATTTTCCCGGCGGGCCCGACGCTGCACGGGCAAAGCCGGACAAGTTTGAGTGGCCGCGTGCGATTCCGTTTATTTTCATCCACGCAGGCTGTCTATTCCTTCCGCTCGTTGGATGGAGTTGGACAGCCGTAGCGGTCGCCGGAGCGCTTTACGTGCTGCGAATGTTTGCCATTACCGGCTTTTATCACCGCTATTTTTCGCACCGGACCTTCCAGACAAGCCGCATCGCACAATTCATTTTCGCGGTGTGGGGCAATACCGCCGTTCAGCGCGGCGCACTCTGGTGGGCAGCCGTCCACCGGCATCACCACAAGCACTCCGATGACGAGCACGACGCCCATTCGCCACGGCAGCGCGGCTTCTGGTGGGCGCACATCGGGTGGATGACAACGTCGAAGAACTTCCCCACCGACTACGCGACAATCCGCGACCTCGCGAAGTATCCCGAGCTCGTTTTCATCAATCGTTTCGACCTCATCGTTCCTGCGATTTTCGGCCTCGCCCTGTATGGTTTCGGCGCTTTGTTGAACTACATGTGGCCGGGACTCGGCACGTCGGGCGGCCAGATTTTTATCTGGGGCTTTTTCATCAGCACCGTCGTCCTTCTCCACGGTACGCTGTTCATTAATTCGCTCGCACACGTTTGGGGAAAGAAGCGCTTCGACACCGAAGACGACAGCCGCAACAGCCTCACCCTCGCGCTCATCACCCTCGGCGAAGGCTGGCACAACAACCACCACCGCTACATGGCGTCGGCCCGGCAAGGCTTTTACTGGTGGGAAATCGACATCACATATTACGTGCTGAAGATGTTCTCGTGGCTCGGAATCATCTGGGATCTCAAGCCCGTGCCGCGCTCTGTCTATATCGAGGCTAGCGGCGGAAAGTAGCCACCGGCTTCCGTGGACTGCCGGGACCTGTTCCAGCAATCACTCAAGCGGCGCTTTGCGCGACACATCGGAGGATCACCGCTACCAACTTAAGTTTGTCTTTTTAAGGCTGGAGCCCCGGGCATACGCTGCGACCCTCGCGGTGCAAACTTCCAAAAAACATGTGCTGCTTTTCAGGCCCTGTAATCTCCGTAACGGAAACCCGCATCTTTGCCCGTACCCTGCCTCAACGTCGGCAGGGGCTCATCTACGGCATGTCGCTCGATACCCCGGAGGACGTTGCGATGATCCTCCCGATCCCCGTCGTCGCCGGAAGCGGTGAAGATTCTGTGAAGTTCCTGAGCTTTGAAAAATACCCCGGCGCCTTTGCCGATCTCGCCAGTCTTTTCCCGCAGCCGATAGCCTATTCGAGCGGCACGGGCGGGTCCCTCGGTTCCGACAGAAACGACAGACCCATTCGAGTTGTGCAAGTCGGTGCGTTCGACGCGTCCTTTGTCCCCACGATCAAAGACTTCTCGCGGGTGGACGAGCGGTTCCGAATACCGGATGAAGCGTGGGAGAAATTGGGGCAGTATTCCAAATTTGGTTTCGCCGTGTTCAAGCTGCGCAAAGGGCGTGCGGTGATTCACCCGATGGCGTTTACATTCCCCAGCGCCATGCCGGAGCGGCTCTTCTTTCCCACCGTCCACATCCACGACGGAAAAGTGCATCCTCAGGCGGACTTTGACCATGTGCTCTACGCGCAAACCCTCATCGGCTATCCACCGCCCGTGCATCGCTGGGCTGAGAGCCAGCGGCTAGCCGCACCCGCTATAAAGATCGGTCTCGCGCATGGCCTCTTCGCGGCAGACCAGCATGTATTTGGGCTCACGTTGAAAGGGAAAATGCGAAACGTGGACGTGGTCGCATGAGCCGCGTTCGCCAAACAGTCCATCACCGCCATTGTCTTCCCAAGCTTCGCGATTCGTAAAGCCAGCGAGAGTATGGAGCGAGAGATGTGCCTCGACGTCTAACGCAGAGGACGGTGGCGGCAACTTTATCCAGCGAAATCTCGGCACTGAAGTTTGAGCCGCTTGATTTCCGATCGCGTTTGATGCAATCTCATGCGCGATGAAAGCAACGAAGCAAAAGCCCAAGTGCACAATTCCGGAGCGCCCCACGCGCCGGATGACACGCGCGCTCGCCGAGTCACGGGCCGTGAGTGGAGGGAAAGGTCCGTTCGACGGCGTCGCTTTTCTTCGCACTCTTAAGCGGTGATACTATACGCGGACACGTCGTGGTGGATCGCATACAAATGCGAAGATGATGCCGGACACGAAACTGCCGTCCGACTTTTTGACTTGTGGCCTGATGCCGTGGTTGTGTGGACTCCGTGGCAGCGGCTGGAGGTTTTCAACTCATTCCGTCAACTGGAACGGACCGGCATGATCTCAAGCGGGAAGGCAAGGCAGTTAATTCGGCTACTCGAACAGGAAGTGAAGCTCGGATACTGGCCTCACGTTGAGTTTAATTGGCTCGATGCGGTGCGCACCGCGTGCGAATTGAGTGCCGAGCTTGGCCTGAGTATCGCGATTCGTTCGATGGATTTGTTTCATGTTGCGATAGCGATCGAAGTGGGTGCGGACGCGATTCTTACGCTTGATGGCGATCAACAGGCGTTTGCGGACGCTGCCGGGGTTCGTGTCGTTTCTCTCCAAGCATAAGCGCTCGCCAATCGCGGACGAGTTCCGATAGAACGGCAGTCATGCTTTCAGTCGTCATCCCGCTCTTCAATGAGGAAGACAATATCGCGCCGCTCCAGGCGGAACTCGCCACTGCCCTCGCCGGGCGGGAATACGAACTCGTCCTCGTGGATGATTGCTCCACCGACAAGACGCTGGAGCGCATCGAGCGCAGGCCAAACGTTCGCGTGATCGCTTTCGCAAAAAACACCGGCCAAAGCGCCGCGATGTATGTGGGCTGCAACGCGGCGAAGGGCGACATCATCGTCCTCCTCGACGGCGACCGCCAGAACGACCCGAACGACATCCCGCTCATGCTCGCAAAGCTCGAAGAAGGCTACGACCTCGTCTGCGGCTGGCGCGTGAAACGGCAGGACAACTGGTCCAAGAAAATCAGCAGCCGCATCGCGAACTTCGTCCGCAGCCGGTTCACACGCGACGGTATCCACGATACCGGTTGCTCGCTCAAAGTCATGCGGACCGTGTGCCGGGAATCCCTGTTCCTTTTCCGCGGGATGCACCGCTTTATCCCCGCACTCGTAAAAGGGCTCGGCTACAAAATCACCGAAATGCCCACGAACCACCGCCCGCGCGTGGCGGGTGTGAGTAAATACGGATTTGGCAGCCGCGCGGTGAAGGCCACATGCGACATGTTTGCGGTCCGCTGGTTTCTCTCGCGGCAACTTCAGATTCGCATCCGGCAGGAATCGTAATCGGCCAAAGAGCGATTCGATTGTTGTCGTTCACCATTCATCTCCCGTAGGTTCCCGCGATGCACCTCCGTGATCTTACACCAGAGCAAAAGAAAGCCGGTCTCGCCGCATGGCTGGGCTGGATGTTCGACGGCCTCGACATGCACATTTACACGCTCGTCGCGACGCTGTTCGTGGCGATCCTCGTGAATGCGTCGATGACCTCCGACGCGTTCAAAACGATGGATATTAATGGCGATGGCCGCATCGTTGCCGCAGAGTGGGCGTCCACGGAAGCGCTCGCCATGGCAGACCGCAACGGCGACGGCGCAATCAACGTCGAGGAGTACGACGTCTTCGCGGCGAAATCGCAGACGGGCAGCGACATCGTGAAAACACGCGCAAGCTGGATCCAGGCGGCCTTTCTCGTGGGCTGGGCGGTCGGCGGGGCATTTTTCGGGCGCATTGGCGATCTCATGGGCCGCGCGCGGGCGCTTTCATTCACGGTGCTCACCTATGCGGTGTTCACAGGAATGTCCTTCTTCGCCACGGAATGGTGGCACCTGCTCATCTTCCGGTTTCTCGCAGCTCTGGGCATCGGTGGAGAATGGGCCGTTGGGTCCACATTGCTCGCCGAGACGTGGCCAAAAGCGTGGCGTCCCTGGACCGCTGCGGTGCTCCAGACCGGCGTAAACATCGGCGTTCTCATCGCGTGCGGCGTCGGCGTGATCTTGAGCGGGCAGCATCCAAAGTATATTTTCCTCATCGGCGTCGCTCCTGCGTTGCTGGTCTTTTGGATCCGCAGCCACGTCCCCGAACCCGCAGCATGGTCGGCCGCTCAGACAGGCGGGCCAAAGCCCGGCGTGATGGATCTTTTCCGGGGCCGGACGCGGCGAGTCACGCTACCGAGCATCGGCGTGTGCGCATTTTCCCTCACGGCGTGGTGGGCGTTTATGTTTTGGCAGGCGCAGCACGTCCGGAGTCTGGACGAGGCGAAAGCGATGAGCGCAACGGACCGCGACCAACTGGTTTATATCGGCTTTGCGCTCATCATCGGCATCAGCGTCATCGGCAATTTCTTCGCCGGATGGCTCGCGAAAATGTGGGGCTACAAAGCGGCGCTAGTCGGCATGTTTACTGGCTTCGTGCTCACAATGACTTGCGCATTTGGCGTCCCTCACGCGATCGGGCCGCTCGTCTATTTCTGGCTGCCGGCTGTCGGCTTTTGGAGCGGCGTATTTGGGCTATTCACCATGATGCTCCCGCCACTCTTCCCGACACTTCTACGGACCACGGGCGCCGGGTTCTGCTACAATATCGGCCGCATAGCTGCCGCCGTCGGGACCATCTTTGCGGCGTGGATCACCAAGGGCGACAACTACCGGATGACGCTGCTCATCGACGGCTTCCTGTTTATCCCCGCGATCCTATTTGCGCTGTTCCTGCCACTCAAAGACACGCCGGAAGAGGAATAAGCGGCGACAAAGATTGAATGATTTTTGCCGTGTTAGTGTCACAGTGAAACAATCATGAGCCGTTTTTTCCGCTTCGCCGCACTCGTCACCGTTCTCGTCGTTGTCGGGATGTGGTTCGTCAACCGCGAACGCGGGCCGGTTTCCCGCGGCCCCCTGCCCTCGGATTCTACGGGAGCAACCGCCGATCAAAAGCCCGCCGGAGAGCCGCAGCAGCCAGACACATCACCCGCCGGTATGATCGCACAACTTTTTGAACGCCTTCGCTCAGGCAGCTTCACGCCTGAAGACCTCGAAGCCCTCCGCCGCAACCTCCTTGCTGCCGATCCCGCGCAGGCCATCGCGGCGATCACCGCTTTTCTTGCAACGGGACAGGATGCGAACACCGGCGAACGATTCGGCGTATCGGCAGGCGGCGTGCTCGGCGGCGCGCCCACCATGCGTGTACTGCTCCTCGATTTGCTCGGCCGCATTTGCAAAAAGTCCGGCGGCCCCGAAGCGGCCGCTGTTGCGCGCGCGCTCATGGAGAGAAAGACCTCCGCCGACGAGTGGGCCATCGCGTTACGCAATGTGGGATGGAGCACACCGGGCGAGCGTCCTTACATGGCGGGAAAAGTCCGCGAGATGCTCCGCTACGAGTCCTGGCGGCGGCAACCCAGCGGTGGCTTTTTGGAAACCTTCGACGTGATTGTTTTCCTTCGCGACGCCAGCTTCACGCCCGAACTCCACGAGATGGCCACCGGCGAGGACAAAGCACTCCAGCGCGCCGCCGCCATCGCCATGGATCGCCTCAGCGAAATGAACCCTCTCGATGTCATGAACTGGCTGAACTCCAACCCCGACGAATTCAGCGCGAAGCCCATGCTGCGCGCCGACTACTTCGCAAAAGCGGACTTCTCCCAGCTCCAGCAGAGGCAGGCCGTGGAGACGTATCTTTCCCGCACCGATGTCCAGGATGTCGAGAAGGCCAAGCTTCTAAACGCCATCGCCGCTCCGGGCAGTTTTGCTGCGGAAAACCTTCTCACCGCACCACCTCCGGAAGAAGAGCCACCGCAGAAAATCGAGGACCTCCGAAAAACCGTGGCCGACTGGGTGAAAGAAAACCGCTATCCTCTCCTCCTGCCCTCGATGCTTCAACTCCAGGCCCGCCTCGTCGAATAGCGCGCTACCACTGGATGACGGAACTCGCCCAAGTCATTCCGCCGCCAAAAACGACGAGCAAAACGTAGTCGCCAACTTTCATCCGGCCCGTGCGATTAGCCTCATCGAGAGCGATCGCAACGGCGGCTGCGCTGGTATTTCCGAATCGGTCGAGATTTACCATGACGCGCTCCAGCGGCACATCGAGACGCTCCGCGACTGCCGCGATGATCCGTAAATTGGCCTGATGCGGGATGACACACGCGAGATCCGCCCCGGTAAGTCCGGCATCGTCGAGCACCTGCCGGGCGCTTTCCACCATGTTGGTAACGGCGTGCTTAAACGTCTCACGGCCCTCCATTTTGATGCAGTTCAGCGCTTCGCCAACATTTTCCGGGGTAATCGGACAGGCGCTCCCGCCACCAGGGACGGAAAGCAGGTCCGCAAGATTTCCATTGCTCCCCATGCGCGTCGCGATGACTCCGTGCCCTTGCGCCCGGTGTCGCAGGATGGCCGCACCCGCTCCGTCACCGAAAAGCACGCAGGTGTTGCGATCCTTCCAGTTCACAATGCTGGAGAGCTTGTCCACGCCGATGACGAGAATGGTGTTGTACGTGCGCGTCGTGATGAACTGCTGCGCGATCTCGATCGCATACAGAAAACCGGAGCACGCCGCGCTGATATCAAAACACGCTGCCTTTGACGCGCCGATCTTCGTCTGCACGAGGCACGCGGTGCTCGGCATGAAATGGTCGGGCGTGATCGTGGCCAGAATGATAAGGTCGATTTCGTCGCCTGAGATTCCCGCGTCCTCCATCGCAGACATCGCTGCTTTTGATGCCATGTCGCTCGTCGTTTCGTTCGGCGCAGCGATTCGGCGCTCCCGGATTCCTGTGCGACTGGCGATCCATTCGTCGTCAGTATCGACGATTTTCTCCAGATCCGCGTTGGTCATGATCCGCTCCGGCAGATAGCTGCCCGTGCCGATGATGGAGACGGTGCGCTTAGGAAGATGGGTGCGTGTTCGCGGGCTTGGCTGTGGTGTCATGATGGCGTTTTACCGCGTCGATAATGTGCGGATTAACCGAATGCTGAATGGTCTCGCACGCCATGCGAAGCGCATTTTTCATCGCATACGCGCTGGCTCCGCCGTGGGCGATGATGGTGACTCCGTTCACGCCGAGCAGTGGCATGCCGCCGTACTCGTCGGCATTCGTCGCTTTATGAACCCGCTTGAAGGCCGGTTTTGCAAGCGCTGCGCCGATTTTCGTCCGAAAACCGGAGAGCAATTCCCGCTTCATCATCGCAAAAATCGCGTGGGCCAGGGATTCGCAGGTCTTTAGCAAAACGTTGCCCACGAATCCGTCGCACACGACCACGTCGGGCGGGTTGTGAAAAAGATCGTGCCCCTCGACGTTGCCGCGGAAGTTGATGCTGGAGACGGCGCTCAAAAGTGCACGCGTTTCCTTCGTCAGAGCGTTGCCCTTTTCCTCCTCCGTGCCGTTCGACATGAGCCCGATTTCCGGATTCTTCCGCCCCAGCACGCATTCAGCGTAGGCGGCGCCCATGATTGCATTTTGCACGAGATGCGAAGGCTCCGCGTCGGGATTTGCTCCGGCATCGATGAGCACCCAATGCTTCGTAAGCGAAGGCATGATGCTCGCTATCGCCGGTCGTTCGACGCCTGGCAGCGTGCGCAATTTAATAAGCGATGCTGTGACGGCCGCCCCTGTGTGTCCGGCGCTGACCACTGCCTGCGCCTTCCCATCTTTTACCAAATCGACCGCCCGCGACACGGAGCTGTCTTTTTTCTTCCGCACCGCATCGATCCCGCTGTCGGACATCTCGACAATCTGGGTCGTGTGAACGATTTCGATCCTCCCATCCGTGCATGCGCGCTTTTTAAGCTCCGCCTCAATACGCGGCGTGTCACCCGTGAGGAAGAGCTTCGAGATATGCGGATACTCACCGAGCGCGAGGACAGCTCCGTGGATGATATTCTCAGGCGCGTAATCGCCGCCCATTGCATCGAGCGCAATTTTCATCGTGAAAAAAAGCGTTGTGTGGGTAGCCGTCCGCTAGCTCGTATCAAAGCAAAAAATCCGTTCCGATCATGACATTACGTGCGACTCCCGGGCTTTTCCGCCACAAGACGATTCAGCCGCCATGCTGCGAAGCAGGGCGGCTGAGGGTCGTTTGACAAAAAGCTGCGAGGCGAAGCCTTACGCGCCAACCGTCATCACCTGGCGTCCGGCATAGTAGCCGCACGCCGGGCAGGCACGATGGCTGCGGATTGTGCTGCTGCACTGGCCGCACTTGTTCAGTGACGGCGCATGCCAGCGGAGTGATGCTTTGTGCGTGCGAAGACGCATCTTGGATTTCTTACGCTTTGGGACTCCCATTTTATTTCAGTATTAAAGTTTCAAGTTATCGAGGTCCTTCCAGACATCCCTTATATCGTCGAGTGTTTCGACGGCACTTTGATCGGCGGCAAAACTGGCTTTGCAGTCAGTTTCACCATCCCAATCGCAATGCGGATGAGCAGGAAGGTCGAGCAGAATGTCTTCCCTGATGAACTCTGTCAAGTCCACCAATTCACGACCTTCAAGCTCCACGTGGCAGGCAAAATCGTTCACCCGGATCGGCAGGATGAACCGCGTGAGACAGCGCACGCATTCGCAATCGAGATCCACCCCGATCGGCCCATGGGCCCACAGCCCGTCTTCGCTGATGCCCACTTCCAATGAGTAAGTGATCGGCGAAACAGGCACGATCCGCGGATCGGTCAGTTCCAAAATTGAGTTCGGTTCCTCGCCCTCATAGTGCTTCCCATCGGGCGGAATTTGCAAAACATGCACCTTCATATTTCTCATCGTATCCGCTCCCCGGAAGATTTCCAGCGTTCAAATTCAAGTCTGTGGCGAGGGGTGTCATCAAGGGTGGAAAAGAATGCGGATCGGCTGAAGGGCTGTCGGAATGATTATTTGACGGAAGCACCCCATGGAGGACCACCGCCGCCCGGCGCGCGCATCTCCGTTATGCTGAGGCGAAAGGACAAGAGGGTATTCTAACCTCATAGTCTTGCTCTTGCTCTGTCTTCAGAGCTGGGCACACAGCGAGCATGAGTAAGAGCGGACGAGTTCTTCAACAGTCTGGTAAACTTTCGCTACTCGAACGACGAATCGTTCCGCTAACCAATCGGGTCGATTCGCAAATCGCGCATCGTTCGGAGTTCCCCGGCATCGACATGCCTGAGCCTCCGCGCTCCACTTTTTCGGCTCGGTCCAAATCGGCGTTTCTCGGTATTGAATACTTGCTCCACAAATTCTTTCGTCCCAATCGCCACTCCATCGGTGAAGTATCGCACCTTGCACCGGAGCATCTCCCATGTGCTCAGTTTGCCTTTGGCTCTGATGACCTCTTGCACCTGTTCTTTGGTCATCCCCTTCCGGCTCCTTTCCCCGTTTTGCCCCGCTTCTTTCATCTCGGCGTCCCCATGGATCAATTCGCGGTACTTTTCCAATGCTGCTTTGTGGCTCATGGGGATGCGTTGATGCGTTTCCACCACGGCTGTGAGCGCCGATTGCGCGGTGCGTCGTCCCGCCATCGCTTCGCCATAGCCGCTCCAGCGGTAGTCCTCCGGCTTTTCGAGCATTCCGGCGCGAATCGGGTTCAGGTCGATGTATGCGGCCATTTTCATCAATGCATCGCCGCTCTGCACAAGCACGCTGCGAAAGCGCTCCTCCCAAAGCGTCCCTTTCCTCGCCGCCTTCTTGTTGTAGTAGGTCGTGAACCGCTGTTTGAGCGACTTCATGAAGTAGCTCACGTT
>JAYUSJ010000075.1:0-58219 GCA_043755735.1 Verrucomicrobiaceae bacterium
CCCGCTCGCAGCCCAAACCGCCCGCGACTCCGCAAGCCGCGTATAATCCGGCCAGAAAATCGCCCCCGTCTCCCGATACGGCACCTCGTCAAAAAGAAACGCGGGATTCCTCACCGGACAATTATCCGCATCCAAAAGCAGCACCTCCTCAAAAGCCGAATGCATGATGGCAAAACACTTCAACTCCCAGCCTCCCATTCGGCGAGCTTTATGGACTTTCCGAATTTCAAGCCCGTCCACGCAAACGCATCCCAACACTTCGAGCAAGCGATGCATCGCCGCAGGCATCTCAGCTTTTCCGAGATGCCAGATTTCGACTGGCAGAACGCATCCCAAGTGACGCAATAATTTGACGAGGACGTAGGTCGATGGAAGATACTTTTCTCCGCCGCCGCAAATGACGATCCCTCGGCCATGAAAGCGCTCTCGTGGAAAATCGAACTCCTTCGCTGCTATCTGATCCAGCATTGCTCGATGTTCCTCCACTTCGGGCATTGGGACCACGATTGTATCCAGCTCGACAGTTGCTGGAGCCGGCTTCGGCACACGACCGGCTCGCTTATTTGGGACAACCGGGGATGCCGCGAGAGCCCCCCGAAGCTCATCCAAATACTCGATGCACTCCTGCTCATGCACAAAGCCCGGCGTCATGCTATTGCCGGAAAGCTGCCACTTCTTGATCCGGTGTTGGAAAATCCTCCTGCCATCTAAATCGTGTTGGCAAAGCGTGCCGTCCAGGAACTCGATTCCGCGCTCAGGCATCGCGTAGTCCGTCCCGGTCCGCCGCCAGCCGAAATGGAACGTCTCTTTATCCCCATACACATGCTGGTAATAAAAATCGGAATGCTCGTTGTAGTGCATCGCGAGGTTCAGCGCCTTCCAACACATCGCTTTATCGATAACAGCCTGCCCGCTCTCGAACTCGGGCTCATCTCGATATGGCACCCCGGTGATCTTCCAAATGTCCCGATGCTCCGGCATGTGACTGATGTCGGGCCAAAAAATGGCGCCAAGTCCCTTGTAACGAACATCGTCAAAAAGATACTCCGGGTTGTCAGTCACGACGTTGTCCGCATCCAAGAGCATCACTTCGCGGAATCGCGAGTGGAGTATCGCATAGCACTTTAGCTCCCAGCCATTCAAAATCCGCGCGGGATACTTCGAGCGCAGCGCCCGCCCATCAATGCACCTCACTCCCAATGGTTCGATCAACGCCTGCATTTGAGGAGTCATCTCCTCCGGCCCGAGATACCACAGCTCGATGGGAAGCGAGCATCCCAAGCTCCGAAGGATCTTCACATTCACCCACGCACAAGGAAAGTATTTCATCCCACCTCCACAAATCACGATCCCGCGCCCCTTGTAACGACGTTTTGGGTATTCGCCTGCGGCCTCCACTGCCGCCATCGCAACTGACTGCCGGGCACCATAGACGCGGTCTTCCTCTTCGCCGGGCCACGGACTTTCGAATGTGGGAGACTTCCTAACGGGCCGAGTCAGGGAGTCGTCAGCGAGTAGTCTGCGCGTGCTTTGAACTAACGAACGATTCGTGATAAAAAACGGGCATCCCGCTTCGCAAAACCACGTCACCCCAATTCCGTCAACATGCCCGTCGAAACGCTGCAAATCCAATGCAAGGAATGTTTCCAGATGGGGGATTAGTCGTCGAGGAATGACTAGGCATTCCATTCCCGCAAACCATTCAGGGCGGTAGCGCGTAACGATCCGCCCCGATCCCAAACCGTAATCCACGGGATTAAACCAACTGAACCCCGAAATTATAAACCCATTAGGGCTCGACGCCTCCGCACACTCACACGCTTCCGTCAAACGGCTGGTAAATGATTCTCGAAATATCAGGTCGTCCAGACAAATACACAAGTATTGGGGATTCCGAGACTTTCCCAGAATTGTCAAGAGAGACTCCGCGTGATTGCGCGAGAGAAACTGATATTCCTGCGGGGCTGCGACCTCCGCTGCTTGATACAGGGATTCAAGCGTAGTCGAAAGAGATCCAGCATTCGATATCTGGGAAATGAATGCTATCTCGATATTTTCGCCAATAAGGTAGGAAAGCAGGCGATACCGAAGTTTGGGAATTTTAGAAAGCCGGGGCGAGTGCAATGTTTGAGCGTTTAACGGGCTGCATTTACCTACTTTTGAAATACCAAACCTTCTGGCGTCGGGATCTCCTTTTCGCTCGCCGCGATCGCTTCTCGAATCTCATTCAGAAGTTCGGGTGAAATGCCTTTCCTAGTCGGATCTGCATCCTTCAGGGATTGCACTAAAGCGTGCCGAACGATGAAAAATTGAAAAACTGGAAATCGATTCTCCCGGTCCGTTACAACCTTACTGCCGCCAGCTTTACGGGCTAGTTCCAATCTTTGCTTGAAATACTTATATTGTTGCGCCAAATCCATATTGATCGGACGTGCGTGACGTACGGGTGCGGTTGAATGCTGTGCCGGTAAGTTTACGGATCCGGATGAGTCACCCGTATATCCTTTCAACGAAAAGACGGCCCCGATTCCGCACAATAAAAGCACCGTCTTACTGACTCCGTTTTTCATGTTTCTGGTGTCTGCCTACTTTGGTTCTATCGGGTCTTCAGTGGACGGTACTCCATCGGTCGGCGTATACGTCCCACCAGGCATCACTCCTTCTGATGGTTGGACTGATCCGTTTATCTTCCAAGAACCTTTCCCAATCGTTTCAAAATCCCTACAGTCGCTACACTTAACGCGCAAGTACACGTTCGCGGCTGCGGATATTAACATTATTGCTATATTAGGAGCGCCGACATTCGTAAATGGCCCAATGAAGTCCCCCACCGAAAATAACAATGTTTGTGAAGCTGGGTCCCATACCGGTTGCGCGGTAGGCTTCACATCCTCAAGCCCCGGCGGGAGAGTTGGAGGCGTATTCCCATTCGTGAAAGAGACGATTTGTACCCCAGTAATCCATTGTACAACGGAGTGCTGGATAGGACATCCACCGGTGAAAAATGGGAGATTCGGATGTTTGGAATCCTGTGGGACGAAAGGAACAATCTCAAGTTCGCCAATCATGAGAATCCCGGCTGTTCCAACTTCTGGATTTATTGTAAATAAGATATTCCCGGGGTGATCGGGATCATCAATTAATTGGAATGCTCCATCGATGGCATTGCCTTTGACGATCTCCAACTTTTTGAACACAGCCTTGATCGCGTATGCATTTTCTACTCGGGTCGGACGTTCACTTGCTGTTGCCGTAAATGTAAGAACTTTCCCACGATCACTTTCAAATACTGGATAGTGTAGGGTAGCACCCCCATATTCTGATGCCGAAAAATTTCCAGGGCCTTTGATTTGCACCAGGGTTTCTGCGGCTTGCGGTCCGGTGGCTTGAGCCGTTGCCGTAACGGTCTTGAAGTTCAGTTCCCAATCAAGGCAAGGGCAAACAACGTATGGAACGACATTCAGTGTTAAATCCTTCGTTCCTGCGGATGCACTTGCATTCGAGCCCGATGTTGGCGGAGTTGGCATTTGAGTTAGTTGCTAAATATTCTGTGCTGGGATTACCGGTGACATACGGAAATTCATATTCTGGGCAGTTTCTAGAAGGCTCGGCTTTCGCCGTCCAGACAGCGGCGAAGGAGGGAATTAGCACATCGTCCCAAATTACAATTAATGAGATGGAATGATGGATTCGAGACGACGCAGCAATTAAGTTGAGTTCTAGAGCGCACAAAGTGGGTCTGACTGGTTTCCTTTGCAGTAGCAAGCAGTTTCCTGGACGTTAATGAGCGGAGAAACGGGAATTAGGCGATAAATTCCAAAAACGTGCGCTCATCAACCTCGGTTCCATAAGTGAATACCAGCAGCGGAGTATGCGCTTTTTCCGAGTGCGGTGAGGATGGGGAGTGACGACGGCGGGCGTCGGTATTCGTGGAGAGCGGCGGGTATCCCCCGCTGGCGCTGAGGTGCTCACGTTTGCGGACGATGAGTTACTTCAAAAGACGGAACTGCTTGGGTGAAAAAGAGCGCGGGTGCGCTGGGACGAAAGCCTCAGAAGTGTGTGGGTTGTTGGCATGACCCAATCCTTGGATGAACGCGGTGTCTTTGAAGTCGGGGAGGTCGGCAGGCAGTTTTTTTATGAGCCGCTGTTAAGCGCGCTCGTCCTCATGGCGGCTGCGGTGGTGTCTTAACTGAAAGCGGTGAACCAGTTCACGGCTTGTCCTCCTTTTCCCGCTCGGAAATGAGTTCCTCGCGGCCCGTGCGGTCGCGGTATTCGATGTGGCCGCGCTTGCCGAGGACGAGCGGGCGCTCGTCGTCGGTGAGGACGGTGACTTTTTTCCCGTCGTGGTCGTTCACGGTGGAGCTTTCCAAATCGAACTGCCGCAGCACTCCTCCAAACGCAGCGATGAGATTCTCGGGCGTGAAAACTTCGGCGGTCGGTCCACACGCGAGCACGGTTCGATTCACAAGAACGACGCGGTCGCAGAACTCCGGGACCGAGCCGAGGTTGTGCGTGGAAACGAGAATAAGGCTGCCGGCGATCCGCAGTTCGTGGAGCAGCGCGATGATGTCCTCCTCGGTCTTCGCATCCACTCCGGTGAACGGCTCGTCGAGCAGGATGATTCTCCCACCTTGCGCAATGGCACGGGCGACGAACGCGCGTTTCTTTTGCCCGCCGGAAAGCTCGCCGATCTGTCGCGCGCGCAAGTCCCAAAGCCCCACGCGCTCCAGCGCGTTCTTCACGGCGGCGCGGTCGGCGGCTCGGGGGATGCGGAGGAAATTCATGTGCCCGTACCGGCCCATCATGACGACATCGTAGATGCTCACAGGGAACGTCCAGTCCACGTCTTCGGCCTGCGGGACATACGCGACCCAGCTCTGTTTCTGCGCGGCGCGGATGGGGCCGCCGTTCACGCGCACCCAGCCGTGCACGGGCTTCACGAAGCCCATGAGCGCTTTGAAGAGGGTCGATTTTCCCGAGCCGTTTACGCCGACAAGCGCGCAGATGGTGCCGCCGTCGAGGCGAAAACTGGCGTCGCGAAGGGCGGTGTTTCCGTTTGGATAAGTCACCGTGACTTCCTTCGCTTCGAGCGTGATGAGTTCGGAAGACATGGATTAAAAACGGAGCGAGATGCCGACGAAAGGCTGCGCGTCTGGCGCAGAGCGAGTGAGCCCGAAATTGCACCCGGCATCGAGCTGCACATCGGGGGTGAGGGCGAAGGTGAGCCCGCAATCGAACTGTCCGACCCAAGGTGCGCCGCTCTCCGCGCTGAGGACGGCGACGAGTTCCACATAGCCGCCGAGGCGCTCGGTGATGTCGTGGCTGAAGGTGATCGAGTTCAGCCATTCGGCGTGATGCCCGCGCCCGTCGGCGTCGGCGAGCCAATCCAGCTCCGTCATCAGACCCATGCCCCAGCCGCCCGGCAGCTCCACCGCCAGCGGGAGAATGATACCGCCTTCTACCTCACCTTCGCTGTGGAGCGGCACTTTGAGAAAAGGCATCACCGCCGCCGCTGTCTTTCCGCCGTCATTGCCCCAAAGATTGACTTTGAGCCGCAGGGTGAGGTCGCCCCAATCGCCCTCACTGCCGCTGCGTGTGTAGCTATCGAAGACAGCCTGCAAATCCACGCGCTCGGTCAGTCCGAGCTTGAGATTGACCGGTGCGAAATTCCACGCCTCCGTGCCGTGGTCGAGGGTCGCTTTGAAGAAATCCAGCTCCACCTGCCAATGCCCGGCGGGCACGGTGTATGGGCTCTCTGTCTGGTCCGGGCGGTCGGTGCTCATGTCCCGCATTTGTGGTGCTGCGAGCGCAGTGCTGGCGATGAGTGCGAGTGCGGCGCGCATTATTTCGCCTCTCCGGTGAATGCGTTCACGATTGTTTCGGCGTTTGTTTCCAGCAGCCGGAGATACGTCGGCGCGGGGCCGGCGGCGTCGGTGAGAGAGTCCACATAGAGCACGCCGCTGTATCGCGCGCCGGTCTCTTTGGCAACCTGGCGGGCGGGCTTATCGCTGATGGTGCTTTCGGAGAAAACGACGGGCACTTTATGCTCCCTCACTGCGTCAATGACCCGCTGGACCTGCTGCGGCGTGCCTTGCGCGTCCGCGTTGATGGGCCATAGATAGAGCTGCTTCAGCCCGTAGTCGCGGCAGAGATAGGAAAACGCACCCTCGCTCGTGACGAGCCATCGCTGCTGCTCGGGGATGGTCGCCAGCTTGGCGCGGACTGGCGCATCCATCGTGCGGATTTTAGCGATGTAAGCGTCCGCGTTCGCTTTGAAGGCAACGGCGTGTTCTGGCATCGTCTTCGCCAGCGCGGCGCGGATGTTTTCGACGTAGCGAACCGCGTTCTCCGGTGACATCCATGCGTGGGGATTCGGCTTCCCAGTGTAGGGCCCCTCGGTGATGCCCATCGGCTCGATGCCCGCCGAGATGACGAATTGCGGGACGTTCTTTACGTTCGCAAAGAAGGGCTCGAACCAGCGCTCAAGATTCAGCCCGTTCCAAAGAACGAGTGTGGCCCGCTGCGTCTTCACGATATCGCCGGGCGTCGGCTCGTAGCCGTGAATCTCCGCACCGGGCTTGGTGAGCGATTCCACGTCGGCATGTTCCCCGGCAACATTGCGCGCCATGTCTGCGAGGATGGTGAAGGTTGTCAGGACGACCGGGCGTCCCGAACGCTTCGCGGTCTTTCCACAGCCGGATAAAAATCCCAGCCACAAGACGGCGGTCGAAAACAGGAGGCAGAGTCGGATATATTTCTTAGTCACGACTAACTTCTATACACTCGGAGAAGTTAGACGCAACTAATATTCGTATTTTCGGGAAGCAATGGCTTGCTCTGCGGCGGGCGCTGCTCTTCGTTCGCCTGACGATGCGTATTGTAAGACTTCTTATCGATGGCCGCCCGACGCTTGCGTGCGAGCAGGCGGATGGCGGATTCACTGCTTTGGACGGACAGCTTTTCTCGGAGCTGCGCGACACGGGCCGCCGTGTGGACGGCCTGTTGCTCGCGCCACTGGAGCCGACCGTGGTCTTTTGTGTCGGCTTGAACTACCGCCGCCACGCCGAGGAGACGAAGGCGGAGATCCCGAAATATCCGGTGCTCTTTATGAAATCGCCTGCGTCACTCCAGCATCCCGGCCAGCCCATCATGCTGCCGCGGGCATTGCGAAGCGACAAAGTGGATTACGAATGCGAACTCGCTGTGGTCATCGGACGCGCGGCAAAGAACGTCTCGCGAGCGGAGGCTATGGACTACGTCTTCGGCTACACCTGCGCAAACGACATCTCGGCGCGCGACTGGCAGAAGGACGGCGGCGGCGGGCAATGGTGCCGTGGAAAAACGTTCGATACCTTCCTGCCTCTCGGCCCCGTTCTGGTGACTGCCGATGAAATCCCGAATCCCAATGCGCTGCGGATCGCAACACGGGTGAACGGCGAAACGCTGCAAGATTGGAGCACGGACGACATGATTTTCGACATCCCCGCGCTCATCGAATTCTTGAGCGCAAGCACGACCCTACCAGCCGGCGCGGTGATCATCACCGGAACTCCCCACGGAGTCGGCATGGCGCGCACACCTCAGCGCTGGTTGCAACCGGGCGATGTCACGGAAGTGGAGATCGAGCGGATTGGCGTTTTGCGTAATCCGGTGATTGAGGAACAAGTAGGGTGATTCCCGTTCGCCTCCGGTAACCGACCGGGCTTCTATTTTGGCGCGACGCGGACGGGATACTGAGATTCCAAATCATCGAGTTCGAGGAGTTCCTGTATATCAAAGCCCATGCCAATTGGCTTCGGGTCTTCCCGCAACTCGGCGAAGCGGCCGGCTGCGCCTCCAGTGCAGAGAATAATCGCGAACAGGACCGCTGGAAGCATGAGCGCAGCGAGAGTGGAGCGCCACCCCCACGCGCGCGTGAATTTGCGCGCTACGACGTGTAAGATTCCGCCCGTTATCAATGCACAGACGAGGCAGAGAGCAATCCCCGATGGCTCGGGGCGAATCCTCGGCCAGACCCGTTGGACAAAATCGAACCACGCCACCGGCATATTCCACGCGACGATTTTCCAAAAGTTCGACGGAACGGTTCGCGGAGGTTCGAGAAAAGGCAGCCTCGGCTCCCAGCCAAAAATGGCTCCGATGTGCATCGAACCGTAAATCAGAGGAGGCAGGAGAAAAACGCATCCAATCACAAACCGCAGGCGGACTTTCGGCATGGGCTTTTTGGGATTCATTTATGCTGCGATGCAATCCATGCATTGAACTCAGTGGCGGTGAGAAACTGTTCGAAAAACCCGTCGTTCGTGGCCCGACGTTCTAAGAGCAGTCCACCCATCTTCCTGAACTGATTTCCGTCACGCACCCTCACTGCGATTTTCTCGACGGTTCCCTGCTCGTTCGGAAACACAAGCGTTACGAACAGTTCGGATAATTTCTGCGGAGCCGCCGTGCTGAGTGACGCACGCCAATCCTCCACCTTGGACTCGCGAGATATCGTGCGCTGCACCCAAGAACTCACCGGGCGATACACAAATCTGTCACTGCGTCGCAAGCTACTCTCCACCACCGGCTGACCGGAACCAAAAAGCCAGCCAAGCTGATGCACCGTGCCGCCCAAGGCCATTCCTGCGAGAATCGTAAAAAGACCGAGCCCGACCGATGCACTCGTCGCCCTGAATCGCCAAATCCCACTACCTCTGCGGAGTGATCGGACGAAAAGGTGCGCGCCGATCATCAAGCCTGCGAGCCCTCCGGCAAACCACGCGAGCGATGGCCAGGATGGATGAAAAGCCTTCGCGAGCCTGCCCAGCTCCGTGATCCAGCCCGTCGCCAAGATCCAGCAGGTCGATACAATCACGACAATATCTAGCAGCAGTGGAGCGAGAATCACGCACAGGAGCGTCAACACAAATCCGGGGCGAACGATTGGGCGGCGCTTGTCACTCATGGCGTGCCGTTTTTCCCCATGCGACGCCGAATTTCCTCCGTGGTCATCTGCCCGATCACGCCGGTTGCGAAAAGGACGAAACGAGGTTCTGCGAAAACATCGGGCTCAGCTACGAGCATCGGGTGCGGCTTTGTCACACCTTCGTTTCCAGTCCATCGCTTGAGTCCGCCGATGTAGATGTAACGCGACCGACCTTCATCTGGGGCCATCCAGATTTCCTCCGGGATCTCCGGAGAGAAGTCTTGCTCCGGGAATCTGCCATCGTGTGCCGCGGAATATTTCCATAGCGCGGCGCGGAGAGCCTCGACACCTTTGCGCCGGAGCGGCTCATTTGCTGCATCCGTGAGGCGATGGGTGCTGCCCTGCCTGCGCCACGCTCCCGGCGTGAGGATCTCCCGGGCACCGGAAATCATCGAGAGAATCAGAAGCGCAAAAAGCCCGAGCAGCGTCGTGAGCGCAAGCGCGCGCGGGTAACGAATACGCGGGAGCTTTGGGAAATCGCGCGAGAGCAGATTCCACAGGGCCATTACGCCGAGCGAACAAAGCAGCAACACAAAGAGGAAGAATGAAAGTTCCTCGATGCGCATCTTCGCCACGTCGGTGAGCCGATAACTCGGCATCCCGGCAAACGCCGAAGCGGGGCCGAGGAACAGAAGCAAGAACGCCGGGCGGAGCAGTTTCATATATCGCCCGAGGAAAGCAGGAGACCGGAGAAAGGCAATCGCGCCCTGACGACATCGCGCCCTGACGAATCTAGTCCCCGTAGCCGGTGGGATGCTTCACATGCCACGCCCACGCAGAGGCGATGATCTTATCGATGGCTTGAAATTGCGGCTTCCAGCCGAGCTCGGCGCGCACTTTATCCGAGCCTGCGATAAGGCGGGGCGGGTCTCCGGCGCGGCGGGGTTTTTCCACGACGGGGATTTTCGTTCCGGTGATTGCTTCGCAAGTTGCGATGATCTCGCGGACGCTGGTGCCGCCGCCGGTTCCGAGATTGTATTTGGCGCTCTGCGGCGCGCTGAGCGCGAGCATGTGGGCCTGCGCGAGGTCGAGAATGTGGATGTAATCGCGGATGCACGTTCCGTCGGGCGTCGGATAGTCCGTGCCGTAAATCTCGACGTGTTCCTTTTGGCCGAGCGCGACTTTTAGCACGTTGGGGATGAGGTGCGTCTCGATGCGGTGGTCTTCGCCGTAGGTCTCGCTGGCTCCCGCAGCGTTGAAGTATCGAAGGGCGACATATTTGAGATCGTGGATTTCGCTGTACCAGCGAAGGACTTGCTCAAACATGAGCTTGCTCTCGCCGTAAGGATTGATGGGGCGTTGAGGCAGCGTCTCGTCAATGGGCATTCGCTCGGGGATGCCGAATGTCGCGCAGGTGCTGGAGAAGACGAACCGCTTGCAGCCGACGGCGTGCATTGCGTCGAGAAGGTTGATGCCGCCATAGACGTTGTTGCGAAAGTATTTCGAGGGATTCGACATGCTCTCGCCTACCAGCGCGTTCGCGGCAAAGTGCATGACAGCCTCCGGCTTCACGGCCTCCATGGCGTCTTCGATATCGCAGCGCGTTTGCAGGTCGCCCGTTATGAGCTTTGCGCGCGGGTCCACTGCGGAGCGATGGCCTTCGGTGAGGTTGTCAAAAACCGCGACGGTGTGCCCGGAGTTGATCAGTTGCTCTACGCAAATACTGCCGATGTATCCGGCGCCGCCGGTGACTAGAATATTCATGCTGGCGGGGGATGTAGCCAACGGCGCGCTGCTGGCAAGTGGAGAACGCGAAAACGCTCGCGATGAAACTTTTTCAAGAAATGTGGTCCGCATCACAAGAACATCACAACTCGGTGGAAATGTGCCCCCAAGATTACGAATCCCCGCGCCTGCAGGGACGTGGTCGAAACAAAAACAATACAAAACACATACCATGAAAATATCATCATACATCCGTCCCGCCGCACTGGCAGTCGCTCTCGCAGCGGGCTATACCGTCATCGAAACCGCAGCGACCGCGCAATGCTGCGGCGCTCGTGCTTCGATCAATCAACCGCGCATCGTTGGCGGCACCGTCGCTCCGCGCGGCGCGTATCCGTGGATGACGGCCCTCGTCGAACGCGGGCAGACTCCGCAGAACGGGCAGTTCTGCGGCGGTGCGCTCATTCATCCGCAATGGGTGCTCACGGCGAGCCACTGCGTGGAAGGCACCACCGCCGCAAGTCTTGATGTAATTGTTGGAGCCTACAACCTCACCGAGGCGAATGGCAGCGGTCGGCGGGTGCAGGTCACGCAAATCATCATGCACCCAAATTATGGCGATGTGAACGGCGCGACAGTGAACGATGTTGCGCTGCTGAAACTCGCGACCCCGATTACGGATGTGCCGATTATCCCGATGGTGGACAACGCCGCCCGAATCGCGACCGGCACCGCGCTGAAGGGCATGGGCTTTGGCACAACGACGGAGGGCGGCAATCCCTCGACGGTGCTCCGTCATGTAGATTTGCAAGTCATCAGCCTTGCGTCGGCAGGCAATGTTTATACCGGCCTGAACAGCGGGCATCTCGCGGCTGGGGTGGCTGCCGGTGGACGCGATACGTGTCAGGGAGACAGTGGCGGTCCGCTCGTCGTGAGCGACGGTGCAGGCGGGTGGATGCAAGCCGGTGTTGTCAGCTACGGCGATGGTTGCGCGAGGCCGGGCGTTCCGGGGATCTACGCAAACGTGCTCACCTTTCGTCCGTGGATTTTGGAAAAGATCGGCGGTCAGCCGCCGGTAGCCACCGATGATCACGGCAACACACTCGCGACAGCGACCGCGGCGACGCTCGCCACCGCCGGCAATTTGGAGAAAGCGGGAGACATCGATGTCCTCAAAGTGACGCTTACCGGTGCCGGAACTCTGACCGCCACCAGCACTGGAAACACCGCCCTTACGGCATCATTGCAAGGAGCAGGAGGCAGTGTGCTTGCCCAGGGCACCGGTTCGCCAAATGTGAGCTTGAGCAGCAAGATCGACGCAGCCGGGACTTACTATCTCGTGCTCAGCGGCGCGACGGCGCAGACGACCGGTGCCTACAGCACGACGATGCGCTTTACCGCAGCTCCGGTTGTGGGTGGCCCGGAGATCGCCCTGCTCGGAAAGAACAACGCTGCGATCAATGATAACAACAACGCGCCCGACTCCACGAAAGGCACGCTGTTTGGACCGTTGAGCATCGGCCAGAACACGAGCACGACATTCCAGATCAATAACTCAGGCACGGCCGCGCTCACGCTCGGAAACGTGGCTCTGAGTGGTTCGGACGCAACGCAGTTTCGCGTAAGTGTCCAGCCCGCAGCGCAGGTGAGCGCCGGACGATCCACGACCTTCGCCATTGAGTATGCGCCGACCGAGGGAGGAAATCACAACGCCGAAGTCACGATCTCGACAAACGACGCGGACGAGAATCCTTACAACTTTTCGCTCAGCGGAAACGCGCTTGATGTTGCAGGCGATGATCACGGCGATTCCGCGGGAGGTGCCACTTTGGTATCCGCACCGGGAGTGGTCGCAGGAGTCATCTCGGACTCGGGTTCGGACGTCGATGTTTTCAAATTCACTTTGACCAGAAAGACCAGGCTCACCGTCAAAACGACAGGAAACCTCGACACCTACGGCACCCTGCTCAATGCGAGCGGACGCACAATTGCCGAGGCCGATGATTCCGCGGGCGACCTGAACTTCTCGATGCGCCGGACATTTGCACCCGGGACCTACTACATCATCGTGGAAGGCTACGATGCAGCCGAGAGCGGGCCATACACGCTGCAAATCAATCGCTGAAACCATCAAAAACAGCGGGAGGAACGACCATGAAAAACACCAATCTTGCCGACCGCATCGTCTGTGCAGCCGCCGCCCTGGTTATCGGGGCGGCGGCTTGGGCGGTGCGGGAATCCACAACCGAAGCACCGCACGCAGTCCCGACTCCGCCGAAAACAGCTCTCGCACCACGGGTCGCACGCATGACGCACACACAGACGCTCCGGGCGGAAAGATCCACAGACAGGGCATTTCCGCCCGCCGAGGATTCACCGCTGTTCATTGAGCTTTTCCATACGGGCGACGAAAAGGTGCGGGTTCTCACGCAGCGCATTCTGTCCGGCAAGGACGCCACCGGACGAGCGGCAGCAGCAGACGCGCTGGCCACACACGGTACGTTTGATGCGGTGAACAATCTTGTGAACCTCGCTATCATGGAGCGTCATCCTGCAACGCGCAGAGCGCTGCTTGAGAGCTTCCAAAACATAGCGACGAAGGACGGCTTGCTGGCGCTCGCCAGCGTCGTGACGGTTACGCGCGAAAGCGAAGTCCTCGCAGCCGCGATATCCAGTTTGAGCCGCTCAGGCGACGCTGAGATCATCGACGCTCTCGTGGATTTCTACCGTGAACGAAACGACGGGCCCTATCAAAAGGCCGCAGCGCTGCGAGCCATCGCAGCCATCCGGAACCCTCAATCAGCGCGGCCGCTCGCGAAGCTGGCCGCGCACGCACCCGAACCTGCGCTGGTCGATGCGGCAAACAGCGCGCTTGCAGCAGTGGGCTGGGCGCAGCCCGTTCCCGAGCAGTAACGCGCGGGCTCTGCTTTCAAATTGAGCCGGGCTGTGCGACATGACTGGCATCCGATGCGCTTATCTGCACTCATTCTCATCTTTCTGACCATCACGGCCGCCGCCGACAGGGATGTTCCCACGGTGGCGCTGGAGCGAGGACATTTGCTGATGGAGATTCACACGGATTACAACGCAGCGATCGCCTGTTTTACAAAAGTCCTATCCGTCCCGGAGGCAACGTCGCAACAGCGCGGCGAGGCCGGATTAGCGCTCGCGGAATGCCACTACGCGAAGGGACGTTTCGCCGCTGCCATCGAGGCGGCGCGCCGGGTTTCGGCAAAGCCTGCCGGCGTGGAGCCGTTTGCAACGGCGGCTACCGAACTCGCGCTCGATGCATCCGGGAGCGATCAAGGTGATACGGCACT
Source organism: Verrucomicrobiaceae bacterium (assembly GCA_043755735.1). Classification (GTDB taxonomy): domain Bacteria; phylum Verrucomicrobiota; class Verrucomicrobiia; order Chthoniobacterales; family Chthoniobacteraceae; genus SXWH01. The sequence goes on from JAYUSJ010000075.1 coordinate 13,954, forward strand.
GCTTGCACCGACTGACACAGCACGGATAACGGACCTTATCCTTCTACTGGAAGGTGCCTTGAGGAATTCGGAAGCCGAGGCCGCGATTCAGTTGATCGACGACATGCGCATCACCGCTGTGACCATGATGAGCGAGTGCGAGCTGGCAGCGAGCGGCGATGGCGACGCGAAACGCAGAAAAGATGCATCAGCCACCGCGCGAGCAATACTGGATGAAACAGCGGCGCTCGCGGAAGCAGCAGGAAAAGCAGACACCGGGACACTCATCGGGCTGACGCAGGGCAAGGCGCTGAAAAAACTCCGTGCGCGGAACACCGGGCCGAAACGCGGTAATTTCACCGCCCGCCTTTTCCAGACGCGCGACCTTTTGTGCGAAGCTCTATCCGCAAATGACGCGGGTCGCATCACCACGATTGCCCGCGAACTGGCGACCACTCTCGCACCCATCGCCAATGGGGCTGCCGAAACCGATGTCGCACTTTTCGCCTCTTCCGAGTGCGCAATGCTCAAGCGTGTCGAGACACTTGGGCGCGAGGGAAAAACCGGCGAAGCCCGGTCCGCATATCGTTCCGCCTGGCGGACGATGCATCGCAACTTCGATACCGGAAGGGTGCTTCAGATTCCACGGGGAAACCGCGTGGAGCCCGCCGCCGCGAGTGGGTTCATCGGGGCGCTGACGCATGTCGAGGCGGCGATTCATTACCTCGCAGAAGATGATCCCCCCAAAGCCAGGGTCAGCATCACGGATGGAATCCGGATTTTGACTTCCATCCCGGGCAATGCTGCGACGAAAGAACGCGCACAGGAAAGTGTGCGTCAACTGCGGGAGGCTCTGCAGCACATTGAAAAGGACGATCCGGACGGAGCCGCATCGCTGCTGAATTCGGAGTTGTATTCCTCCCCATGAAACTTCGCACGTTCATCGACAGGCTGCATCTTACTCCGCGCGGCGAACTCTTCGCCACTGCAGCAATCATCGCGCTTTGCGTCGCCGGGCCGACGGTCGGGATGCTCGTGTACATGAACCGGTCACTCCAAGGCGAACGCCACTCGCTCATCGCGCAGCGCTCTGCGGCGCGGCGGGCGTCGCTCGGGGAAGCGCGGGAGGGAATGCTCCGTTCCATCGATGCAAAGCTCCACGCAGTGCAGTCCGATCCGGTGCTTCCGACGTTGAAGCCGGGGCGCGCGTTCGGCCACGTCATGCTTCGCGACTGGGCGGACGGATGCCTCGTCCTCGACAAAAACGGCGTCATTGCGTTTCCGATTCCCGCGCAGCCGGTTCCGGAAGCGAAGCTCACGAAGGCGGACACGGAAGCAGCGGAGTTGATCGAACAATCCAACACCGATGCTGCGAAACTCGGGCGACCACCATCTGCGGACGAATGGCTTGCGCTCGCAGGCAAACTAGGCACCAACAAACTCTCAGCGGCGCGCTCTGCGTCCGGTCGCTTGTTCCTTCCCTCGGTCCAATTCTCGGCGCTTGAACTACTGCCGCGCGAGCATCCCCGGTTTGCCACGACCGTTTCCGCGCTGAGTTCCAGCGTCCACGATTACACAGGACGAATGCCGACACCGCAGCGTGTCTTTCTCTGGCAGGAATTAAAGCGCTTCGGCGATGCAGGAGAGATGCCGTGGGCCTCGGCGGAACAGTTCTCTGCGGACGCTGCGGTCGGCTGGGACTCGGGTGCTCCACCCGGACAGTTGGGGCCTGTGAAAGAGCGCACCGGGATCCTCCAACTACGACTGGAGAAAGCCCCCGTCGTCCTTCTGTTTCGCGCGGACCGGCTGCAGAGCGAGCTTGGGAAATACATCACAGGCAGAGACGCGAGTCAGGGACTCAGTATCGAGTTTGGCCCCGTATCCGACGGCGAACCGCTGACTCGTCTGGCGATGGGCAGGCAGCTCCCCGGCTGGGAGCTGCGGGCGGTCGGCTCGGAAAATCTTTCAGACATCGACTCCATCCTCCGGCGCCGCAGGATCTATTTACTGCTGGGAACGCTCGCCGGAGCAGCGCTCGCAACGATGCTCGCGGCCGCGGTCATTCGCCGCGTGGTTCTCGGCGCGCGCACCACACAGATGCGGCAGGAATTTCTCTCCACAGTCTCGCACGAACTGCGCACGCCCCTCACCTCGATCAGGATGTTTGTCGATACGCTCGCGAGCGGTCCGATTGACGACTCGGAAAGCACCCGCACCTACCTCGACATCATAAAGCGCGAAAACGAACGCCTGAGCCGGCTCGTGGAAAACTTCCTTGCGTTCTCGAGGCTGGAGAGCGGACGCACGGAGTTTCAGTTGGAATCGATCGCGCCGTCCGAAATTGCGAACGACGCACAGTCCGCGCTTGCCGCGCGCCTGGCGCTGCCGGGATGCGAATTCACTGCGAATTGCGAGCCGGGGCTCCCGGTGGTCCATGTGGATCAAGCAGCGATGAGCAGCGCCGTGTTGAATTTGATCGAAAACGCGCTCAAATATACAGGTGAGCAAAAGCGCGTTTCCCTCGATGTGGCTCGCGATGGCGATGGCGTGGTTTTCTCCGTCACAGACAATGGCCACGGCATTCCGCCGGCAGAGCTGAAGCGCCTTGGCGAGCGGTTCCACCGCGCAATGGCCGGGCGCGGCGCACCGGCGGGATTCGGCCTCGGACTCAGTATCGTCCGCGCAATCACGGAAGGGCACGGCGGCCGCGTCACGGTGGAATCCACAGAGGGCCGCGGCAGTATCTTTCGCATCCATCTTCCCCCGGCCCCAAAAAACTCCGAGCCATGACAAACGAAAAAATACTCATCATCGAGGACGATCCATCCATTCTCCGCGGTTTGCGGGATAACTTTGCGCGCGCGGGTTACGCCGTGAGCGGGGCATTGGAAGGCAATCTCGGCCTTCAGCTCGCACGAACTGAACGGCCCGATCTCATCGTGCTCGACATCATGCTGCCTGGAATCAACGGCTGGGAAATTATCAGTGAACTGCGGGCAATGGAGTTGGAGATGCCCATTCTCATCGTCAGCGCACTCGGTCGGGAGGACCAGATCATCAAAGGGCTCAATCTGGGTGCCGACGACTACATGACGAAACCCTTCAGCATTCACGAACTGCTCGCCAGAGCGGGCAGTCTCCTTCGGCGAAGACGCAAGCAATTCGTGCAAGTCGCGCGGCTGGGGAAATGTGAACTGAACCGAATGTCGAAGGAGTTTCGACGCGAAGGAGCCCTGGTGGAGCTCACGCCGAAGGAACTGGGGCTGCTGGAGTTTTTTCTGGACCACCCGCACCGCGCCGTCACGCGCGCGCAAATCCTGATCGCGGTCTGGGGCGCGGATGTTTTCATTACCGAGCGCAGCGTGGACCGGGTGGTGACACTGCTTCGGCAAAATGTGGAGGACGACGCAAGCCGCCCGCGTTTCATCCGGACGGTCCAGAAAATCGGCTACCGCTTCGAGCCACCGGAGGCCGCGTAAGGCCGACGCTACAGAGTCTGCCGCAGCACTTCGTCCGTCTGTTTTTTGCGGTATGCGATGAGCGCCTGGCTCACGCTGGCGTTGTTCAAAGCGAGGATGCTGACTGCGAGAAGTCCGGCGTTCTTCGCTCCGGCTTCGCCAATCGCCAGCGTTCCGACGGGGATGCCGCCGGGCATTTGGGCGATGCTGAGGAGCGAGTCGAGTCCGCTGAGTGCTTTGCTCTGCACCGGGACGCCGAGGACGGGAAGATGCGTGTGCGCGGCGACCATTCCGGGCAGGTGCGCCGCACCGCCGGCACCGGCGATGATGACCTGAATACCACGCTCGGCGGCGGTCTTCGCGAAGTCAGCCATCAGGTCGGGCGTGCGATGCGCGGAGACCACTTTGGCTTCATGCGGGATTCCAAATCTTTCGAGGATATCCACGGCGTGCTTCATGGTTTCCCAGTCGGATTTGCTGCCCATGATGACGGCGACGAGCGGTGATTTCATTTCGGCAGTGTGGGTATTTTTTACCCATGGTGTCGAGCGCGCTATTTCCCGAAAAATCCCGGTGTCCAGGTCCAGTGCGGGTTGCGAATGAAAGCGAGTGCTTCGGGGATTGTGAGGCCGCTTTTTGCGGCGAGTGCGTTCCGGATGCGGTGGTCGGCGAACCTGGCCTGTTCCGCATGTGACGGTGTGTGCAGGCGATCGTGCGGGACTTTTTGGCCGAGCAGGAGCGTATAGAAGCCGTCGAGCTGGAAGAGACTCGACGATGGCGGGAGCACGTCGAGCTGGGCAAACATGCTGGGTCCGTTTTCGCGGTAGTGTTCGACGATGCGCGCGGCTCCGTGAAGCGTGATTTCGTTGCGGCAGGCCTCCCAAAACGGGGTGTCGAGCCGCGTGTTGTATCGGTAGTGGACGGCGAGGAAGTCGCGAATCTCGTCCCACAGATTGCGAATGATCCGGTCGCACGAATCGCGCATCGTAGGCGAGATGCGGCAGTCGTTTTCCTCCAGCGCCCCGGCGAGAAACCTCAACGCCTGACAGATGACAAAAATTGCGGTGGCCTCCAGCGGTTCGACGAATCCGTGCGCGTTGCCGACCGCGAAAACATTGCCGACCCATGAGCGACGGTAGCGTCCGGTACGGAATTTTACGATGCGCGTGTGTTTTACCTTCGGATTCTTTTTCCGAAACTCCTCCTCAGCCTTTTCGTCGTTGATGAATGCGGTCGAATACACGTATCCGCGATTGATGTGTTCTTCGTGCTCAATCTGCCAGGCCCATCCGGAATCCATCGTCTCGGCGACGGTGTACGGCAGGATGGGCTCGTCGCTGCGTTCCCAGCCTCCGGCGACCGCGCGATCACAAAAGAGCGCGTCGCAGTAGCTGTCGAACGGCTCCTCGAGCGCCTTGCCCAGCAACTCGGAGCGAAACCCGCTTGCGTCGATGTAGAGGTCTGCCGTGATTCGCTCGCCGGTATTGAGCATCAGCGAAGCAACACCTTCGCCGCCGCGCTCGACATGCTCTACGGTGGCTTCTGTGATCTCGACGCCGTGCTCCACGGCCATCTTCTCAAAGTATTCCACCATCCACGCATTCTCGATGTGGTAGGCGTAGTTGCGGCGGATCTCGGGAAGGCCGCTCTGATTGCGTGCAAACACCTTTCCACGCGACATGAGCGACGAGTTTACATCGCAGTCCTCAAAGTCGTCCCACATGTGAAACCCGTGCGTCTTTCCCACGCCTTCCAAATGCGACGCCATTTGGGGAGTGAAGGTGTAGTTAAAGTGTGACCGCGGCCCCCAAAGGAAGCGTACGCCGAGCTTCCACGTGGGTCGGGCCTCCTTGTAAAAACGTGTCTGTTCGAGCCCGAGGTAGCCGTGAAGGTGATAAGGCAGATCGGAAGTGCTGCCTTCGCCAACGCCGATGATGCCAATCTCCTTGCTCCGCACGACGCGGACTCGAAGATGCGGGAGTTTGATTTTTAGCGTGAGCGCCGAGAGGAAGCCGGCAGTGCCGCCGCCGAGGACGATTACTTCGCGAATCATGGCTTTTGCTAAGCGGCCGCGCTCGAAATGGCAACGCGCCTTTTACTCCCCTACGGCTTTCGTCTTTGGCGTCGCAGCAGAGGCATCCAGCGGCTCCTGGTACCAATTCTTCAAGATTGTCCCAACGGCTCCAGCACAGTTCCCGAAGTATTTCTCCGGAGCGTGGGCGATAAATTGTAGTTCCTGAAACTGATGCAGTCGGACAAAGACGACCTGTTTTTTGAAGGTCTGCCCGAAAAGGCCGTAGCTCATAGTGAACTGGAATGTCGTCCAGCCGTTAATGGGGAATGGATTTTCGCTTTCCGACACCATCTCCACGCGCGCTGCGTCCTTGGGCGCGGTGGCGAGGATGGTCTCCCGGATGGCCTTCCGGCGTTCGGCGGTGTCCAGCGGCAGGACCATCGTGGCGGAGTTGACGCACTGCACAATTGCGGTCCGCTCGGCCTTTGAGACGAGGGTGAAAGTTGCGGCTTCTTCGCTCAGTTTAAATCCGTTTGGCTCGGGAAACAGGACGCGTGACTTCGAGCCGGTGAAGCTGATTCGCGGCAGGATAAGGCCGTCAGACTCATACTGTACGATGGTCGGCTTGAGGCTGAGCAGGTCGGGCTGGGGCTTCTTGGGCGTCGCAGTAGCCGCGCCCGCCGTTGCGGGAGCGCGCGGCACTTGCGCGAACGCGGAAGCGAGCGACAGTCCCAGGCATGCGACAATTACTTTCATGGTGTTGATGATTCTATTCACGGCGAAGCGGCATTTCACCAGCAGCTTTTCTGCCGTCGCTTCACGGCTCTTCATTCCTTGAGCGTTTTTACGAAGAATTCCGATACCTGCTTTATCGTTTCGCTCGAGTTGAACTGCGGACCTCCGTGGCCTGCACCGGGGAGGATGACGAGCTTCGATGGCACGCCGGCTTTTTCCAAAAGCTCATGCAATTCAGTGCTCTGTGCGGCTGGGACAAGGGGATCTTTGTCGCCGTGCATGATGAGAAAAGGCGCGTCGTCCTTGGTGACATAGGTCGTGGGACTGGCGGCGCGCGCCTTGTCCTTATTCTCCGGGACTGCGCCGCCGATGAGCTTGCCCTCGGGCGAATCGGCCGAGTTGCTCGCCGGAAACGGACGAGGGTTTTTTGCGCGGGCGTTGCCACCTTGAGGGCCAAAGCTGATCAAATTGCTCGGACCAAACCAATCGCACACCGCCTGCACTCGCGACGATTGGTCCGGGTTCCCGCCTTTGTCCCAGTCCTTCATATCGCCAGCCACGCCAAGCATCGCGACGAGGTGCCCGCCTGCGGAAGAACCCCAGACGCCGATTTTTTCAGGGGCGATATTGAGCTCAACGGCGTTCGCTCGCAGCCAGCGGATGGCGGTTTTGCAGTCTTCGATTTGTGCGGGGAAGACGGCGTTTTGGGAAAAGCGATACGTGACGCTGGCTACCGCGAAACCTTGCGCCAGCAGGGGCATCGCCGGCGAGCGATCCTTGCTTCCTGCCTGCCACGCACCGCCATGAATCCACACGACGAGCGGCACAGGCTTATCCGTCTTTTCCGGATAGAAGACGTTGAGTGTCTGGCGCGGACCACCACCGGGAACGTATTCGACTTCGCGTTTTGCTGCGATGCCGGCAGGGAGCTGGGCGAAGGTCGTGGCGGCGGTGACTGAGAAGATGAGTGCGAGCTTCATTGTGAATGAAACCCGCCAGCCCTCGGGATGTTGCGAGGAATTCCTACTCGCCGGGGAACGGATCGGCGGAGAGGCGCAGCTCGACTTCCGTTTGATCGGGGTGTCCGATCTCAATCGGGCGGCACGCGGAACAGACGAGCAATAGAAGGCCGGCCGCGACGCAAACGGCTCCATCGACCGCGCGGAGGACGCGGCTCTTTCGCCGTACGGGCGCGAGGATTCTGCGGACCCGCTGTTCGAGTTTTCCGGGCTGCCGCTCGGTGATCGCCAGGAACGCCGAGGCTGCGGCGGGCCTGCGTGTGGCTGCGTTGGCCATTTGCCAAAGCACCGTGGCGTAGTCCGTAGGAGTCACTCCGTGTTCGACGACGAGTTCATCCACCGCGTACTCACGATCGACGGAAAGTTGATGCTGCAAGATCCACGCAAACGGATTGAACCAATGCACCGCGCACGCGATTCGCCCGAGTGCGTGAATCCATAAATCACCACGCTGAAAATGGCCGAGCTCATGCAGCAAAACGAGGCGGCGCTGCTCTTTGGTCCAGTGCAGCGCTTCATCGGGGAGAAGAACCGTCCGGCGAAAAAGTCCGGTCGCGCTGGGAATAAAACCAGGGCCGGCCAGACGAAGATGCGTCTTCCCGCGAAGGCCGAGCGTCGCTTGCGCGGACTCAAGGCAATCGGTCCATTCCGATCCGGGAACGGCGCACGTATCTTTCAACAATGCACGGATTGAAAATACGCCGTTTACCAGCCGGGCTAGACAGAGAAGCGCCCCGATGAGCCAAACCATCGGAAGCCAGCTCACAGCCAAGGCTGGTGCGCTGCCGAGACCGGAAAACGCAGCGGGCGCGTGAATTTTTACCGGCGCAAGAATCGCAAGCGGTGACAATAGGAGAGCGAAAAACGCCAGCGCCGGGACCGCACGCCGGACATGTCCGCGCCATGCTGCGGGACAGGCGAAGACGCATGCCGCCGCGATTCCGCCGACTGCGAGTGAGCGCAGCACCCAATCAAATGTGAAGATCATTGGTGTTTCCTTTCGTCGATCATTGCCTTGATACGGGAGAGCTCGATGTCGTCCACATCCTTAGGATCGATGAGCGTGGCTACGAGTTCCGCCGGGCTGTTGTTGAAGAACGTTGCGAGGATGCGTTTGAGCGCGCTCTTGCTCGCTTTTTCCGGCGATGAAGTCGGCAGATAGACGTAGCGTTTCCCTTCGCGCTCGTGGCGGAGGTGGCCTTTCGCAACAAGCACCGAGAGCAGCGCCCGGACAGCGGAGTAACTAGGCGCGTCGGAGAGTTGATCGTGGACTTCATTTGCCGACGCGCGACTTGCGCGCCAGATGATGTCCATGATCTGGCGCTCGCGACGAGAAAGAGAATCAGGTTGTTCAGCAGGCACGGGCTTATTCTGCTCAGAAAAAACGGAACGTCAAAAGGAAAGTGCAGTTTTTTTAGCACAAAGTTCTTGCGCGCCGCGAGCAAGTGCTGTATTTCTAGCACATGAACCGAAAGACCTCACTAATACTCACTCTCACAGCCACCTCGTTTTTTTCCGGATGCTCATCCTACGTCAACTCCCCGAACGTAAGAACCGCCCGGGCGAAGCAGCAGGAAGCGTTTTCGCACACTCTCATTTCGCGGGCATACAATGCGAAGCCGACCATTTCATTTCCGGCAACGATCGCCGTCGCTCCGCAAGGATCGTGCGCCGTTATGAACCTCCGGGCGCTCGATGCACTGGGCAAACTCGACTCGCTCAAAAACATGCCCGATCTCCGCGGACTGCCGATCGTCTCGGGCGTTATTGAGAGCGATACCGCGCATCCCGATGCCAATAAAGTCGCCGACCTGCGCCTGCGCGAAGCCGCCGCACGATTGCACGCCGATGCGGTGCTCATTCTCTCCGTGGAGACCAACGCGACCGACGGTCAAATGTTCACGCCGCTGACGCTCGCAACGCTCGGGCTCTTCCCAAATAACCGCTACGAGATCATCGCCACCGGCCTCGCCGCGCTCGTCGATACGCGGACGGGATACGTTTACGGGACGATCGAGAAAAGCGCTGCTAAGTCCGGCGTCGTCATGGTCGCGGGCAGCAGCGAGTCGCTCGAACGCCGCAAGCAACTAGCGCAGCGCGACGCGATGGAAAAGCTCCTCCGCGAAATCCCGGAATTCTGGCGCGGCGTCGTCGCCACGCACCGAAAGTAACTGTGCAAGCAGCCCCCGCGCTGCTAACCGACCGTCATGAAATCACTCATCGCCATCATCGCAACCGCCGTTCTTTTTGTCACCGGCTGCTCGACTTCGCCGCAGCGTACCGCCGCGGTTTCCCCCGGCCTGCCCATCACCGACACCGGCGAACGCCCAGGCATCGGCACGGTATGGGGCGAGCAGCGGGAGTCGTGGGTAGAAAAAGCGAGCTTCGCCCGTGGCTGGACGGATCGCCCCGGCGGCGTCGGCATTCTGTATTACAACGACAACGAAGGTGTGGACGCCATGCTCGACTACCTCGGCGGCGAGTCCAAACATCGCACCGGCCTTTATCCCACGGCGAACGGCCTCGTCAGCATCGGCCTTCGAGACAAGGACGGCCAGTGGTTTGCCGGCCACGAGCTGAAGGGCAAACGATTCGCGGTCGGCATCACCGGCGAGCGTTATGAGATCGTCGTAAAAAACGAGACCGACAAGCGGCTGGAAATCGTCCTCACCGTGGATGGCCTCGACGTGCTCGACGGCAAATCCGGCGGTTACAAAAAGCGCGGCTACATCGTGAACGCGGATGAGACTCTGGCCGTGGACGGATTTCGCACGAGCGATGGCAGTGTTGCCGCGTTCCGCTTCGGCACAGTGCCGGAGACCTACGCCAATTTGAAGAAACGCGGCACCGCGAATGTCGGAGTCATCGGCGCAGCCGTCTTCCAGGAGCGAATCGGCACCACACCACGCGAGACCGACGCCGCGTTCCGCAAAGTCATCGAGCGCCCGATTCCCACCGGACGCACATTTGCCACGCCGCCCGACGCGTAAAACCATTTCCCCGGAACAAACAAACAAACCAAAATAAACATGAAACACACCATCCGTATCGTGCTCGCCGCTCTCGCGGTCAGCGTCGTCACAGCCTGCTCCACGAGCACACCAGTCCAGCCGCACGTCCACAAAACGGGCAACGGCAAGGGCTACGTGCCAGCCGGGAAGTAAGCCTCCCACGCCCGACCATCCAAGGAGCGCGCCCTTGGCTGGAAGGATGGGGGACTGGAATGACGAATGACGAATGACGAAGCAAGCGGCGGCCCACGCCAACTCGCTTGCGTTTCGTCATTCGATTACGCCCGCCTCTACCCACCGGGAATCATCCACGGCCAGACGCGGGCTTGCAGCCAGACGAGCACGCCGACGAGTATCGCGAGGGCGAGGCTGTGCCAGAAGACCGCTTTAAGAATTGTCCCGGCGTCGGGAGCGTCTTCGACTCCGCCCGTTGCGGTCTGGGCGACGACGATACTTTGGGCATCGATCATTTTTCCCATCACGCCTCCCGAGCTGTTTGCCGCGCATGTCAGGATGGGCGAAATGCCGGTTTGCTCGGCGGTGACTTTTTGCAGGTTGCCGAAGAGAACGTTGGACGAAGTGTCGCTGCCGGTCAGCGCGACGCCCAGCCAGCCGAGCAGGGGAGAAAAGAACGGGAACCACGATCCTGTCGCGGCGAATGCGAGGCCCATCGTGGTGTCGGTTCCCGAGTAGCGAGTGGTGAAGCCGAGCGCCATCATCACCGCAATGGTGAGCAGGGAAATGCGCACACGCAGGAGCGTCAGCCAGTAGATCCGAACGGTGTCGCGAAGTGTCATGCCAAGCAGCGCTGCGGACAGGAATCCGGCGATGAGTAGCGCAGTTCCCGTGGCGGAGAGGTAGTTGAAAGTGAAAGCCGCTTTTTCGATCTCGGGCTTCGGTGCGACCGGCGGAACCTTCTGCACATTTCCGGCGAGCACGGGAACCTGAATGATGGGCGCCTGCCAGGTGCTCACCGCTTTCGCGGAAGGCGCATAGCCATTGAGCAGCGTCTTCGCGAATGGCGTGGTCCAAAGGCCGACTACGAGCGAGAGCAACACCCACGGCAGCCACGGACGGAACGAGTAGCGACTGGAGAGAGACGCTGAATCCTGCGCCGGACGCCAGAAGCGGAGCAGCCCGACGAGCGCAACCATCGCGACTACGGCAGATGCGATATCGACAAGCCACGGACCGTGATAGTTGCTCACGGCGAACTGCGTGACCCCAAACGAAGCACCGCAAACGAAGCACGCCGGCCATACCTGCACCATGCCGCGCCAGCCGACTTGTGCGGCGACGAGCCAGAAGGGCACAAGGAGCGAGAAAAAGGGAAGTTGCCGCCCGGTCATCGCGCTGAGGTGCATGACGTCCAGCCCCGTCACGCTCGCCATGGTGGTGAGCGGGATACCCACACTGCCAAACGCCACCGGCGCGGTATTGCCGATAAGCGCGAGCTTCGCGGCCTCCAGCGGCTTGAATCCCAGCCCGATGAGCATCGCTCCGCTGATCGCCACCGGTGCGCCAAAGCCTGCGCATCCCTCGATAAATGCGCCGAAGCAAAAAGCGATGAGCAGTGCTTGAATACGCCGGTCACCCGCGAGTGATGCGATTTGATTCTTGAGCTGATCGAACGTCCCCGAAGTCACCGAGAGTTGGTAAATGAAAACTGCGTTCAACACGATCCAGCCGATCGGAAACAGCCCGAACGCGGCTCCGTAGCCAGCCGCTGCGATGCCCAGTTGCAAGGGCATTTTAAAAACGAACACAGCCACTGCGAGTGCCGACGCCAGGCCGATGAGCGCGGCGTAGTGCGCGCGAACGTGCCAGAACGCGAGCAGCGCAAGTAGCAAAACGACGGGGATCGCAGCAACGAGAGTTGATCCTGCGAGCGAGTGAAGTGGGTCGTAGTTCTGGGGCCAGGGCATTTAGAAAATGACGAATGACGAATGACGAATGACGAATGACGAATGACGAATGACGAAAATTCGACGCTCGAAACTCTATTGTGAAATCATGGTTTTGCGCTCATCTCGATTTGAATAGTTCTTCGGGAAGTTTCCCTCTTTACGACCTTCGTCATTCGTCTACTCCAGTCGCTTGAGCGAAGGCAGGCGATATTGCTGCTGCACCTGCTGCTCCACGGCGCTGACTTGCGCAGCGTCGAGGTAAATTGTCCTCGGATCTTCGTCGAACTCGACTTTGTGAAAGCCGTTCGCGGCTTTTTCCAGTGCTGCGGGAACGTCGGCGAGACTCTGCAATTCCACGCCGTTGATCTTCGTTACGCGCAGCGTCGTCACTTCCTCGTAGCCCACCGTCGCGGGCGTCGGCAGGACGCGTGTCAGGAAGACGATTTTCTTCGGTCCATCCTCGAAAAGCTCGGACTGGTAGCGGTCCATATAGACAGCGCGTTCCGGTGCGCGGCGAAGCCAGTCCGCCCCGAAATCCCGCAGCATCTGCCTCGAGAGTTCCTGCAACACGAGGCCGCCGAGAATGTAGAAGCGCGGCGCTTTATCCATGATGTAAGGGTCGATCACATATTCCGAAGGCGACTTCCTCGAAAGGGTGGCATCGAGCGTCATCGCGACGCCTTCGCGAAGGATGTGCAGCTTCACCGTATCGCCGACAAAATGCATCGTGCTGAAAATGTGCCCCGCCGGAATTTTTCCATACTTGGGGTGGGGGAAGTTGCCGTCCTGATCGACCGCAAGTTCATCCACTCCGACCAGCACATCGCCTTTCTTCACGCCCGCTTTTGCAGCAGGGCTGTCCTTCGCCACGTTGTTGACGTAAACGCCGCCGGTCACATCGGCCGGAACTTTCGCGTAGCGTCGGAGCGCCGGATCGCGCATCGCGCTCATCGCGTAGCCTGCGCGAGGAAAGCCGTCGTACTTTCCGTCCGCCGCGTCCTTCAGGAAATGCTCGATGACGGGCGCTGGAACGAGGTTCGCATTATTCGACGCGTTGTCATACGCCATGAGCACGCCGGTGAGTTTTCCGTCGCGCACCACGGGGAGGGTGAAGCTGCTGTCGCGCCCCTGCATCTGCACCGTCATGCGGTAGATCAAAAATGCGCCATCGACCGGATAGACCAGGTTCTCTGCGGTCGTCAGAGGGCCGTCCGTCCTGAGAAGGCGCCCGTTGCTTTCGAGCTGCCAGACCGTGAGTTGGTCCCCGATGTTGCTTTCTGCGACCGCGAGTTGCGGGATGCCTTTCATGAACTCCGCGTCGTCGGTTTTTAACAGCGCGAGATTCGCCTCGTAGTCCACAAACTCCACCGTAGCGGGAACCTTGCGTCCGCCCTCCGGTGACTCAAACTCGACGAACGCCGCATTGGCCGCGAGATCGCCGGTGACGAGCACTTTCCCGCCCTCCAGGACGGCACCGATGGCGCGCTTTGTCTGCGGCTGCTTCTTCCCCCACGGGCGCAGGAAATCCCACGGCTGGCTGGTTATATTCACACGCACGACGCTCAGCTTTTCCTCCGCGTGGAGTGACAGCGTGGCGAGGGCGGTGATTGCAAAAATAGATGTGCGTAGCATTGCAGTAAAAAAATGTGGGTTACTCGATTCCTTCCGAGATGTTCGACTCGCGCTGGACGTTGTAGCGTTTGCGGATGCGCTCTTTCGCAGCCTCCACGTCAGCGGCGGTGAGAACCAGCGGGCGGCCGGTTCCTACAAACCCGATGACGAGTTGTTCCGTCTTCTGCTCGAAGGCTTCCGCGAGCTCCTTCAAATTGCGAATCGCCTTCCCGTTCACCGATTCCACGATGCCTTCGCGGAACTCTTCCAGATAAGTATTAATCGGATCGGGAAGCAGCGTTGTCAGCACGATAACCTCATCGCGGTCCTTGTAGAGTTCGTCGTCCACGAAGTGTGTGAAGAAATACATCACGCGTGGATTTTGGAACTGAAACGAGGCCATCAGATTCCGGTTCAACGGCTGGAAGAGCAGACCGGCATTCATCACGTAGCGCGGCGGCACGTAGCTGTTGGCCTGATGTGTGTATGGGAAGGGTGCTTTAAACGTCACCTCTTCCTTCATCGGTTTTCCATCCCGCAGGATATCGAATTTCACGACGTCACCCTTGAACTTCCGCTCTGCAACCTCGGCGAGGATCACGCGCTCGCCCTCCAGTTCCACCAGCCCGTCGCTCGCGATATCGACGTTGTCGATTTTCAAAAGAACGTCGCCCGCTTTGAGGTGTCCGAAGCAAACGCTCGCGCTACCCACTTCGGTGACCACCACGCCGCGGTCATCATCGGGCAAGCCCAGTGCTTTGCGGTGCGCCGGGTTTTGAAGAGGGAAAGTCGTCACGCTCAAGTCCATGTAGCGGTCGTATTTCCCATCCGCGATATCCTTCAGAAAATGCTGAACCACCGGAGTGGGAATCATGTAGCCGACATTCTGCGCGACATCACCCGTAAAGCCCTGGAAAGCCACGCCAACCACCTTCCCATCCTGCAAAACCGGCCCTCCCGAGTTGCCGGGGTTAATCGCCGCGTCGATCTGGATGCACAAATGCGAATCCATCACCGAATGCGAATAAGTCCGGAAATCGATTCGCGAAACCACGCCGCGTGTCACGCTGAGACGGTCGCCGCCAATCGGGTAACCGTAAACGGAAACCGTCGTCTCGATCTCCGGCACCCCGCCGATTGGGAAAGGCTTCACTTCTTTCCAGAAGTCCTTGTCCTCGACCTTCAGAATCGCAAGATCGCAGTCGTGAGCGATGTGCTCCACCGTCGCGACATACTTCTTCGGGTCGCCCTCTTTTTCCACCGTGAGAAGCCGCGCATTGGAAACCACGTGCGCATTCGTCATAAGCCGGTCATTCGCGACGGCCCAGCCCGTGCCCGAGCCGCCGCCGATCGCGCCCGGAAGCCACGGCACGCGGTAGTTGAACTCCTGCGCCGTATTATTGATACGGGCGAGAGACTTTCGGATTTCCGCCTGCTGCGCGAAAGCGCTGGAGACGGCGAGAGCAGGAATAAGGAGCCAGGAAAGCTTCATGAGTCGCGGACGATGTACGGATGAATTGTGGAAGTAAACCGCGATTCGACAAAGGATCGTCGCGGAAGTTCAAAGAAACCGTGAATATTGAAAAAACCCGTATTCAGACTTGCGCCCGAACGCCGAACCGCTTACTTCCCACCCTCCGTTTTACGGAACGGGTTGGTAGCTCAATGGTAGAGCAGCGCCCTTTTAAGGCGTTGGTTGCGGGTTCGAGTCCCGCCCAACCCACTCCCCGGTTTTCTTCGGATAGCTGATTTTTGGATGCCGCTTCTGCGGAGTCCGGGTGGGCTCGTCGGCCTCTGAATCGCAGTTCGACGACTTCCCAGCCGTCGTTCTCCTCGCGCAAAGTGGGGACACACCGCCCCCAGAGGTTGCCACCTTCAAACACGACTCGCTGGAATACGGCAATTGAAGTAATCACTCCATCCGGGAAGGCGAAGGCCTGAGTGCCGCTCTTTTCGTCTGTCAGGCAGAACCGTTCGATTCGCATCGCCGCTCTTCCGCGAGGTAATCCATGTCGAGGAATTCCATGGCCTTTTCCATTGTCGCGGGATGAGGGTGGGACTGCGTCGAGACATGCGTTGGTTGCGACACTCACGCGCGGAGTATGTCCTTCTCGCGAAACATGAGGTGCTCGAATATGGTTGGCATGGCGGGGTGGGTGGCCAACTTCGCGGGAGATCTATGAACGCGTCAATGGCCCTGAGAGCGATGATTAGCCGTGGAGAATCCCCGTCCGGGAACTCGGGGTCGAGAGCCGCACATCAGCCACGGTGCGAGCGCTGCAAGTGCTCGGCGTGCCAAAGACCTAGAGTGTGCGAAACAGGTGGGACGAAGAGGTTCGTGCCCTGCCTACTTGCGCTTCCACACTTCAAACTTCTCCCGATTATCGTAGGTCCCGAGCAGTTCGTAGCTCGCCTGAATGTGCGCGTAGGTGGCGGCTCCCCATGCTTTGAAGCGGGAGGCTTCGGTGCCATTGATGGCCCAATTACTGATGACGATGATGCGTGGTTTGCGCTGCTCGATGCGGGCGATGGCGTTTTCGTTCCAACCGGGTTTGGCTTTGGTTTCATCCACGTACAGCATGCGCTCGGTGCTGAGTCGGTTGGTGAAAACATTGAACGACGGATGGTAGGGCCACGCGATGAGAGTGTCGGTGTCAGTGCTGTTTTCGCGGATGATGCGGTGAGCCTCGCGCATCCACTCGGCGGTATTTTTCTGCTCGTAAATATGGACACCGTTTTCGCCCTCGAAATATGTGTCGCGGTTCTCACGCGCCGCAATGGTGCCGCACCAGCGGTCGGGGATGATGCGAGCGCACCAGAGTGCGCAATGGAGAGCGAGCCAGAAGGCGAGAAAGCGGGAGGGCAGCTTCCACGAATTACCATCCGCCCCGAGCAGAGCAAATGCGCCGACAACGGCGACCCAATAGCACGGGCCAAACTCGGAGAGATGCGGCGAGTCGGGGCGCCAAAAGAAGAACTGAGGGAAGAGCGCCAGCGCCGCACCGATGAGCGCCAGCGCGGCAAGCGGGAGACTTGGGTCGCGCCGCTGCACGACGGCGCGGAGCCAGCGCGCTGCGCCGAGGAAAACAAGCGGGATGATGGCGACGAGCGGCGCGTAGGTGAGCCCGAAAAGGCCGAGCGCGCTGAGGCGTTTTTTCTCCGCCGTGGACTGCACGTCGGTCCACGTCATGCGGGCTTTTCCGCCGAAGGACATGCCGGTTTTTTTCGGCTGCTGCGGTGTGATTGGGACGGCGATGATGTTCTCGCGAGATTTGCTGGGTGGAGGCGGTGTGAGCTTGATGCCGAGGCGTCCCGCGGCGTCGAACCAGAACGCGGAATACTGCGCGGTGAAGTCCGCGCCAAAGCCGCGCCGGTTCGCATCCCACAGCACGGGGGCGTGCATTGCTCCGACGCCAGCGGCGAGGAGTAAAATGGAGGTAGCAAACGAACGCAGGCGCGCCTTTCCCGCCGCAAGCTGCGCGGCGATGACGCCAAGCCACAGCGGGGTGAACAGCGTGCCGAGGTCAATGCGGACGAGCCACGTCGCGCCGAGGATGAAGCCGCCGCCAAGCGCCCACCGCCACCGTTTCTCCGAAGCGAGGATGAAGCCGAGCAAGCACCACGCATTCGCGACGGCGGAGAGCGGGTTGTAGTTCTTAAAGGTCATGCCCGGCGTGACGATGAGCAGCAGCCCGACCGCGACGCCGAGGCCGATGGCTGCACGCTTCAAGCCCGCATGACGCGCCGCTTTTTCCACCGTGAGAAAGCCGAGCACTGCCGCCAGCGTGCTGAGCGCGAAGAAGAAGACGCGTAGCGCGACAAAGTGGATTCCCGTAAACTGGAACAGCGCCATCAGCGGGTCAAACCACAAGACGTTGTAGCCGAGTTCTACGTCACGGATGGGCAACTCGCCGTTGAGCAGGCGCTGCGTCTGGAGCGTGAGCGTGCCGCCTTCGTCCTGGAAGTTGATGCCGTGCCGGTAGTAGCTGCCGTAGTACGCGAGCGCGGCAACGAGCAGGACCAGCACCCACGGCCATCGGCGAAGCCAGATCGGCGACTGCGTTGGGGCGTCGCTGCTCATCTACTTCGATTCGCCGAGGACGAGTTCGAGGTATTCGCGGTAAGGGCTTTTCGGGATTGCGTCGATGCAACGCTGCATCCCCGCGCGGTCGATGAATCCTTGAGTGAATGCGATTTCTTCGAGGCAGGCGATTTTCAGTCCCTGCCGGTTCTCGATTGCGGCGATGTAGTTGCTCGCGTCGAGCAGGCTTTGCTGGGTGCCGGTGTCGAGCCACGCCATGCCGCGACCGAGGACGCGGACATGGAGATTTTCGCGGCGGAGGTATTCGACATTTACGTCGGTGATTTCGAGCTCGCCGCGCGGACTCGGCTTGAGGTCTCGGGCGATTTGGAGCACTTCGTTGTCATAGACGTAGAGCCCGGGAACGGCGAATGGGCTCTTCGGTTTTACGGGCTTCTCCTCGATGCTGATTGCGCGTCCGTCCGCGCCAAACTCCACTACGCCGTAGCGCTCGGGGTCCTTGACCTGATAGCCAAAGACGCACGCGCCGCCGTCGGTGCCGACGAGGCGCAGTGCATCGCGGAAGAAGTCCAGTTTACCGTAGAAAATGTTGTCGCCGAGGATGAGGCAGACGGAATCCTTGCCGACGAAGTCCGCGCCGATGACGAACGCCTGGGCGAGCCCGGCGGGCTTGGGCTGCTCCGCGTATTCGATGCGCATCCCGAGCCGCGCTCCGTCGCCGAGGAGCTCTCGAAACATCGGAAGATCTTTCGGCGTGGAAATGATGAGCACCTCGCGCAAGCCGCCCAGCATCAGCGTGGCGAGCGGATAGTAGATCATCGGCTTGTCGTAAATCGGGAGAAGCTGCTTGCAGGCGATCTGCGTGAGTGGATACAGGCGCGTGCCTGCGCCGCCGGCGAGGATGATGGCTTTCTTGGTCATGGTGAGATTATCGTTTGGAGTTCTGCGACCAACGGCGGAGCATGTCCAGCCACTCCTGCTCGAAGTGACGCCCGGATTTCTGCGCGACGGTGTAGGGTCTTGCCGGACCGGCTTCATCAAACGGATCGTCGCTTCGTTTTCCAGCGATTCGGAACCCTTTGAAATCGGGTGCCATCTCGCAAAGTATCGCTGCGGGAATAGCGCTTTTTTCCTCGATGGTCGCGCTGATGGTCACCCCGGTGAGGCGCCGGAGCATCCATGCAGTGAGAGCTTCGCGGGAACTGGCGGCGTGGATGTGGCGGATGCCGTCGCGTTTGATCCATGTGCGCAGCGAAAGCGCGTATCGGGCGTAGCGCAGAAAGTCTTCCGTGGAGAGTTTGCTGCCGAGATCGCTCCGCCATGTTTCCATGCGGTGACGCAGGTCCTTCTGCTGCTGCCACTCGGCTTCCACGACCATCTGGTCGGGCAGGAAATCGACGTGCGGCAGCGTGGTGCGCCAGTCGGACGGGGGCGCGCCGCCGCCGTGAACGGCGTAGGCGCGAAACGCGGGAAACTCTTCCGCAAGCTGACGCAATTCTGCTTCGTGTCGCTCGGAAGCAGGCCACTCGTGAAGCAATACGGCGAGGTCGGCGGCGCGGGGCGCGGGCTTCGTATCGGGCTGCACCGTCTGTTCGAATCGGCTGAACAGCTCTTTCACGGTGTGGTCCACGCTGAACTCCGCCTGCAATCGCTGCTGCCCGGCTGCGCCGAACTGCTCGCGCAACTCGTATGAGCGCAAAAGTTTCTCCAGCGCGTCCGCGAGTTCAGCGGTGTCGCCGGGTTTGCAGATGAAACCCGTCTCGCCATGCACGATTTGCTCGGGCACGCCTGCGATCCTCGTGGATACGACCGGGCGCGCACTGGCCATTGCTTCGAGGATGACGGTGGGGAAAACATCGCTCGCGCCGACCTGATCCACGATGCACGGCAGGGTGAAAATGTCGCAGCTCTTGAGTGCCGAAAAAACCTCCTCCTGCGGAAGCGCGCCGGTGAGCCGGACCATGTCGCCAAGTTTTGCGTCGGAGATCGCGCGCTCGAGTTGCGGACGCCACGGACCTTCGCCGATGATGGCGCACTGAAACTCGAGGCCGCGCTCCCGCAGCACTCCGGCTGCGGTAATGAGATGATGGAATCCCTTGAACTCGATGAGCCGTCCGATGGTCACGATCCGCGGAATCGGATTCGACGCGCCGGGGCGCGCTTTCGTGAAGTTTGAAAGATCCATCCCGTTGAAGACGCGGAACATTTTGTCGGTCGAGGTGGGGCATATTCGACGCATCTCGCCAGTGCTCCACGCGGTTTCATTCGCGATAAACTCCGCATCGCGGCAAATCTCGGCGAGCAATTCGTCGTTTCCAAGATCCACCATATAGTCCTGCCCGTGGGTGGACATGCTGAACGGAATCCCGCTGATAGCCTTGAGAAAAACCGCAGTGTGCGCCGCACGATTCGCAAAGTGAACGTGGAAATGGGTGAAGCCGCGCGCTTTAAAAAGGTCGGCGAAATACAGCGCGTTCCGTGCGCGAACGTTCGACTTGTAGTCGCTCCCGTACTTGCGCTCGTGGCTTGCGACGAGGTCCACCGGCCACCGTCCGGTGCGCTTTGCCTCCTGCTCGCTGAGCTTCAGGATACTCTGCGGCGGGGCATAATGGACGGGCGCTTTGAGCCGCGCGAAGTGGCCGTGGCGAAAGGACGTGTGAGGTGGATAGATGCTGAAGATCTCGATTTCCACACCCGCGCGTTCGAGCGCGAGTATCTCGGTATCGACGAACGTCTGCGAGACTACTGGGTATCTGCTAAAAAGGTATGCGATGCGCACAGTGGGGATTTCTCAGAGAAGTTCGCCCCGACTGCGAGCGGAAAATGCCTGCATATTTTGTTACCCTCCCGGAGCGCCGCCGTGGGTTTACGCTTTTTTCTTTTTGCGGACGGCCGGTTTTACCGTGGTGGACTCTATGGTTCCGCTCGCAAATCGCGTTACGAGTGTGCCTGCTTCCGTGGCCGCTTCGGTGGTGCGGAGGAGCGCGCCTTCGCGGTCTGTTGTGATGGTGTATCCGCGTTTCAGCGTGGCTTCCGGCGACAGGATTCGGAGCATTGCTGCGAATCGCTCCACGGCGGCGACGCGGAGCGCGATGGATGCGTTCGCCTTTTCGCGAAGCCGCGCGGATACGGCGGCGACTTCCTGACCGCGCAGGGCGAGGATCTGGTCCGGGCGATGCCGAAGGAGCCGGGACTCGATCCCGGCGAGCATGTTGCGGTGGCCGGCGAGCGAATCGTTTGCGGCGCGGGTGAGTGCCTGCTCGATGAGGTCGATCTGCTGAGCGAGTTGCTCGATGCGCGCGGTGGGGTCGCGGAACAGCGGGTGGCTGGCAAGGAGTGCGAGAGCTGCGCGGGCGCGCTCCATTTCTCCCGTCGCGGCGCGCTGCATCCGGCGGGAAAACTCGGCGAGCTGCCGGAGTAGTTCCGTGGTGTCGGGTGTGACGATTTCGGCGGCCGCGCTGGGTGTCGGCGCACGAAGGTCGGCGACAAAATCGGCGATGGTGAAATCGATCTCGTGCCCGACTGCGGAGACAACGGGAACGGCACATCCGGCGATGGCGCGGGCGAGCGCTTCATCATTGAATTCCCACAGGTCCTCCATGCTCCCGCCGCCGCGTGCCAATACGATCACGTCCACATGCTCGTGCAGGTTTTGCAGGTTATCGAGCGCCGTGATGATCTCTCTTGCGGCTCCGTCTCCTTGCACCCGTGCGGGGCTGACGATGATGCGCAACCACGGTGCGCGGCGGGCGAGAATTTGCAGCATGTCGCGCAGCGCAGCGCCGGTCGGGGAGGTTACAATTCCCAGCGTGCGGGGGAATGCCGGGAGCGGGCGTTTGTTTTCCGCGTCGAAGAGTCCTTCGGCTGCGAGCTTGCGTTTCAGTGCCTCGAAGCGCGCCTGGAGCTGGCCCGCGCCGGCTTGCTGGATGGAGCTTACGTTGAGCTGATACTGGCCGCGCGCTTCGTACACCGTGATGCGCCCTTTGGCCTGCGCGAGCATCCCGTCGCGAATTTGAACGGTGCTTTTTTTCCACATGCCGGGCCGTGCAAACATGACGCATGCGAGCTGGGATTCCGCATCCTTGAGCGTGAAATACTGGTGTCCGCTGGCTTGCTGCCGGTAGTTGGAGACCTCGCCCTCCACCCACACTTCAACGAACGCTCCTTCAATGACGGAGCGGATTGCGCGGGTGACGTCGCCGACGGAAAATACGCGCGGCTTCACCTCCGGCGCGGGGCCGGTGGAAAAGGAAAAAAGATCATCAGATGGATCGGGCACGGCGCGGAGTTTCGGTGCCGCCGGCGAATTTGGCGAGGATGGAGAGTGCCGCGCGGGAATTCCTCCGCGAGGATTGACGTGGCGGGGTAAACCTTGAACGGTTTGCGCCGATGAAGACTGAAATTTCCCGTTTTTGCGCAGCGTGTGGAGAGACCGTGGCTCCGCTGCCTCATGCACTCGACTCGGCGGTCGAAAAGTTTGCGCTGCGGCCGGACGCGCTGGGATGTTCGCTTGCGATCTTGAACGATGCGCGCGCACACCTTCGCTCGCTGATCGACAAGTTGCATCGCCAGCAGGCTTACCTGCTTATTTTCGGCCCGCTCAAGAGCGGAAAGAGCACGCTGATGAATGCCATCAGCGGCTCGTATGTGAGCGAGGTCACTTCACTGCCGGGTTATCCGTGCCTCGTGTTTGTGCGCGACAACGAAAAGGCCGCTTACTCGATGACGCGGTATAATGGGCGCGAGTCTTCGTTTGATGACAAAGCGGTGCTTGCAGATGCCGTATTGGAGGCGCACCACACGCTTGCGCAGGAGATTCGCGCGGCTGAGGAACGCGGCGAGTCGTTCGACCCGAGGACGACCTTTCCAGAGGCGATCCGGCGCATCGATATTCAGGTGCCGGTGCCCGCGCTGGCGGAATCTTCGACGGTGCTCGTGGATACGCCGGGTCTCTACAGCCGGATGAATTTCGGCTACGATGTGCTCACTCGCGAGTTCCGCGACAGTGCTGCTTGCGCGGTCTTCGTGGTGAAGACGGACAACCTTTTTCTGGAGCAGGTCTTCGCCGAGTTCAACCAGCTCCTCGGGATCTTCAGCCGCATATTTATCGTGGTGAATGTGGACGCGGGAAAGCGGGATCTCGCGCCCGACGGCAGCCTTCGCCCAAGCGCGGAAAGCGAGCATCCGGAGCGGGTCATCGAGGCGTTTACGACGCTCTCCATGTCGGGGCCGTTGCGCGAGGCGTATGAGGCCGGACGGGTCCGAATCCATGCGGTCGATTTGCTCGGCGCTGCATCGTCTTTTTTGTCCGGCAATGCGGCGGAAAGCACGCACCGGACTTCGTTCGATGCATTTTTGCAGGACCTCACGGAGTATTTGAATAGCAGCGATTACACGCGGGAATTCATCCGCGACAGCCTCCGGCAGAGTCGCTCCCTTTGCGAAGAGGCCCGCACCGTGGCCACCGGTTCGGAGGTCGCACTGATCATCGAGCAGCAGCAGAAACGCGCCGCGAGAATCGCGGAGATCGATGCGCGAATCGGCGCTGCGGACCGGCTGCTCGCGGCGGATTGGGGTGCGATGTTCCGGCCGTTTCACGAGGAAAATGCGGGGCGAACTGCGGAGGCGATTCGATCGAGGGTCGGCGTCATGCGCGAGGAGATGCGGCGCGCGTTGTCGCGCTGGTATGGCAGTGCGGAGAGCCTGGCTTCGTTGAGTTTGAGCCATTGGGATAAGACTTTGACCGATACCGGACGCAGCCTTTTCGACGAGATCCTCGTTCAAGTAAAGCGGGCCGCCAACGCCGGGAACGCCGGCCTCCAAGTCCCTCCGGAAACTCTCGCGGACATGAAGATCGCCGGTTTTTCTCCGGCTGAATCGGGTGCGGTCGTGCAGCGTGTGATGGCTCCGACGTTCGACCCGACGCCGTTTCCTGCCCGGATCGCGGGGGACACGATTCCCGTCCGCAAGACGCTGGCGGACTGGCTGATGTTTCGTTCGATCGCGAAGGTGCGCGCACGTTTGTTCGGCGATACCGGCGTCAAAGAGATCCCCTCGCCGGAAAAAGTGCGGCGTTTTCACGAACCCGCGCGCGCCGCACTGGAAAAGCATCTCGAAACCGTGGTGAGCGATCGCTTTCCCAGCATCCCGGAGAAGTTTGCTGCGGGCACGAGCGTCGATTATGCGACGCAGACGGCGGCGGAGATCACGCGCCGGTTGCGGGAACTCCGCGATTTGCTGGGCCGTGAACGGGCGGAATTGCAAAAGCCTTTTGAGTTGGACGCGTCCGTTCTCGCCGCCGCTGCGGAGCTGAATGCGAAGTCGGAAAGCATTGCGTCCGACATCCGGGTGCTTGCGCTGCAGGAAAGTGTGTTGGTTGAAGAACATGCCGAGCCTGTGCCGCCTGCGCCGTGGATGCTGCCCGAACTTCCACCGGTCTTGGTCGGATAGAGCGGACCGAGGGGTGTTTCCATTAAGGAACCGACGATTCATTCGCGGGATGGATTAGAGAACCACTAATCATCGGAGTCGCGCCGTTTAAGAATTAGCGACTATTAGCGGAGATTAGTGGTCCCAAAGCGGGGCTTCGGTTAAAATCAGCGTTTTCATTAAAGCGCGAACAGAGGCTCGTCTCTGATGGTTTGCCGGCGCTTGTGAAACTTTTCACAAATGACTTGCCCGACCCGCCGCATCCCCGCACTTTCGGGGCTAACACGTATGGCCGCTAGCACTGTTGAGTTCGAAATGCCCGATGCTTTGACCAAGACCCGGCAGGGTCTGGAAGGCACTGGGGACGCTTTGGGCGAAAAGCTCATTATTAATATGGGGCCTTCGCACCCAGCCACGCATGGCGTGCTCCGGCTTGTGCTGGAGCTCGACGGCGAAGTGATCACGAAGGCGACGCCGGATGTCGGCTTCCTGCATCGCGGCGACGAAAAGATCGCGGAAAACATGACTTACAACCAGTTCGTGCCTTATACGGACCGGCTGGATTACCTCGCGCCCGTCGCGAACAACGTCGCCTACGCGATGGCCGTCGAAAAGCTCATGGGCTGGGAATTGCCGGCGCGCGGACAGGCGATGCGCGTCCTCGGCTGCGAGCTCGCACGCATCTCGGCGCACATGCTCGGCCTCGGCTGTTTCGCCATGGATACCGGCGCGATGACCGTGTTTCTCTACACCTTTCAGCAGCGCGAGATCGTTTATAATCTCATGGAGCAGATGACCGGCGCACGCTTCACCACGAGCTGGACGCGCGTCGGTGGAATGGTCCGGGATTTGCCGGATGGTTTCCTGAATGCTGTGCGCAAATTCTGCGACGAACTGCTCCCGGTCGTCGATGAAACGGACCGTCTCCTTACCCGCAACCGCATCTTTGTGGACCGGACAAAAGACGTCGGCATCATCTCGAAAGAAGACGCGATTTCCTACGGACTCAGCGGCCCGAACCTCCGTGCATGCGGCGTGGACCACGACCTTCGAAAAAAGCAGCCGTATCTCGGCTACGAGCAATACGACTTCGATGTGCCAATCGGCAGCGTGGGCGACAGCTACGATCGCTACCTCATGCGCATGGAGGAAGTGAAGCAAAGCGTGCGAATCATCCGCCAGGTCTGCGACACGATGCCCGGCGGAAGCTGGTTCGTGAACGACCCGAAAAACTACCCGCCGCCAAAGACGTCAGTCATGACGAAAATGGAGGAACTCATCCACCATTTCATCCTGCACACCGAGGGCGTCAAAGCTCCGGCGGGCGAAGTGTATTTCGGCGCGGAAAATCCGAAGGGCGAGCTCGGCTTCTACATTTACAGCAAAGGCGGCGGAACCCCGTATCGCCTGAAGATCCGCAGCCCCTCGTTCATCAATCTCAGCATCCTGCCAAAGCTTTTGCCCGGCAATATGATGAGCGACGTCGTAGCGATCCTCGGCTCGCTCGATTTCGTGATGGGCGAGTGCGACCGGTAGCTCGACATTCCAATGTCGAGTCTTCGCGCCCCATTGCGGAATACGCGTTTCCAATCACTCGTTTATCCCCTCGGTTCGACTAGACCAAGGATGCGTTTGAGCACAGGCTGGCTTCCGGAGAGTTTGATCGCGGTGTCCGCATACTGGCGGGCTTCATCGTGGGCTCCGCGGTTCTGTGCAATTCGAGATAAGTAGGCCGAACTGATGACTTGGTCGTTCGCAGCGGTGCTTTTGGCGATGACGTCTTTTAGGATTGTTTCTGCTTGGTCAAATTTGCCGATCTCGAACAGCAGACCGCCCAACGTCCCTTTTAGTGTGATAACCTCAGGGAAGTCGTTGATGATCGATTCCATCAGTTGAATGGCCCGGGGCATGGTTTCGCGGTCTTTCCCGTATAGGACGGCGGAAGCGAAAATATCGCCGGCTTCCCAGCGCATGGGGGCATCACTCCCGACCTTGTGATGGGAGAGAATATCCCCGGAAATGCGCTTCGCATCTTCCCACTGCTCCATGCCGAGCAACGTAAGCGACAGGAGGTGCTGCAAAGCAAGCGTCTCCTCTCTAACGGGGTAGCGCGCGAGTTTCCGAGCCCATCGTCCGGCTTTACGATTTTTTCCCTCTAGCGCTGAATACAGGCCTTGGTTGAACCCAAAGCCGATGGCGTGCACTATAGGGTCCGGCGGGGGCTTTGTAATCATCCTCCATATTTGAAGAGCATCGGTTCCTGTTTCATTTCCTTCGATTTGGATTTTGCGGGGGAGGAGTATCCCGGTGAGGCCGCCCAACTCGAGTATTACGAGGAGCAAAATTGCGTTGTTTACCGGCTGTAGTTCTTCCGAATTGAAGCTATTGATGCAACTCCAAAGCCAGACGAGCATGGTGAGGTAGCCAAGCGTAAACATTGGAGCGAGAGCGATGAAGAAAATGGTTCGCGTACGATGCCAGTGAACGGTCAGCGGCATCGCAATGACATACGCGCCGTTTGGGAACCACGAAATGCAGAGCTGGGTGCCGCGAATCCATTTTATGACGCGGGGCTGGGTGCCGAACTTGACTCTGAATATTTTAAACCGAGCGATCCATGCGCCGATAACGTGCCCCATTTCATGAATGATGATGCTCACCCAGATTCCGACGAATGACACGACGGCAAAAATGGCAAACCCGCTAAGTGCGGAAATCCAGGGGATCGCGCCGAGACTTACGGCCGGAGCAATTGCGGCCACGCAAGCGGCAGGAAGCCGTTTATGGAAGCGGGCTACCGGGCGGGATTCAACGTGCGGCTTCTTTGATAATCCGTTCGATTTGGACACGATGAATGCTCATATGCCCGCCTGCCAGCGCGTGCCAGCCAAATGCGTCCATCGGCCCAAACCACGGGTGGGCAAATCGCACGGCTGTTTTCAAATTCGGAATGCTGGCAATCGTCGCGAGCTGGGCGTCGCATGATTCCTCGTATGCAGCGACAACGTCCGCTGGACGCTCCTCGTCATCCGCGACCTGATGTTCGGACGCTCGCGATTCAAAGACTTCAGCGCATCGCCCGAAGGCATCCCAAGCAACATCCTCGCCGAACGCCTGGAGCGTCTGCTCCGACATGAACTCGCCGAACAAATCCCCGCTGAAGACGGCACCAAACGCCTCGCCTACCGCCTCACCAAGAAAGGCCGCGCCGTGCGTCCCGTTCTCGAATCCATCCGCGATTGGGGCCTCAAATGGGGGCCGGGAACGAAAGCGATGCTGCGCGAGACGATGCCGCCCGACAGGAAGCCGTAGCCACCCCGAAGACCCCGGCGCGCTGTAGTCCCAATCCATTCGCGATGAAACGCCGGGCGGAGCGGCGACCCTGCACTTTATCAAGGAAGCAGTCGTGCCCTCATGGCGGCGCACAAGCCGTGACAAAGGCGCGGGGCGGCTGTAGGTTGTCCGCTCACACATGTCTTCGCTCTCAGTCAATCTAGTCGCTGTCCTTCTTTTCGCCGTGCCGCTCGCTCGTGCGGAGAAAGTGAACTTTAACCGCGATGTGCGGCCGATTTTGTCGGACACGTGTTTCCATTGTCACGGTCCGGATGAGGCGGAGCGCAAGGGCGGGCTGCGACTCGACATCCGCGAGGCGGCGCTGAAGGGCGGTGAGTCGGGGCCGGCGTTTGTGCCGGGGAAGCCGGATGACAGCGAACTCGTGAAGCGTCTGCTACTGCCACACGACGACGAGGATTTGATGCCGCCGAAGAAACTCAAAAAGCCGCTGAAGCCGGAGCAGATGGCGACGCTGAAGAAGTGGATCGCGGAGGGCGCGGAGTATCAGGGGCACTGGGCTTTTATCAAACCGGCGCGACCTGCGGTGCCGGCGGGCAGCGCGAATGCAATCGATGCGTTCGTTTTGAAAAAGCTCGCGGAGAGCGGACTGAAGCCCTCGCCCGAGGCTGACCGCGCGACGCTAATCCGTCGACTGGCGCTGGACATCACGGGTATGCCGCCGACGCCGGCGGAGACGGCGGCTTTCATCGCGGACACTGCGCCGAACGCTTACGAAAAGGTGGTGGACCGGCTGCTGGCGTCGCCGCGCTACGGCGAGAAGATGGCGCATCAATGGCTGGATTTTGCGCGGTATGCGGACAGTCACGGATTTCAAACGGATGCGTCGCGGACGATGTGGCCGTGGCGTGAGTGGGTGATCAAGGCGTTCAACGAAAACAAGCCGTTTGATCAATTCACGGTTGAGCAACTCGCGGGGGACATGTTGCCGGGCGCGACGAAGGAGCAGATCGTGGGGACGGGCTTTCATCGCAACCATCGACTGAATGGCGAGGGCGGAATCATCGACGAGGAATGGTTCATCGAAAACGTCATCGACCGCGTGGAGACGACGGGGCTGACGTGGATGGCGCTGACGCTGAATTGCTGCCGCTGCCACGACCACAAATACGACCCGATTACGCAGAAGGAGTTTTACCAGTTCTTCGCGTTCTTTAACTCCGTGGAGGAGAACGGCAGCATCCGCGGCGGCACGAATCGCTCGGGCGGGAATGCGGCGCCGACGGTGGAGATGCCCACCCCGGAGCAGACGGTGGCGATTGCGAAAGCGGATGCGGATATCAAAACCGCAGAGGCGAAAGTCGCGGAGGTGAAGAAGACCGCGCCGCAGCGCGCCGCAGCTTGGGAGGCGAAGATGATCGAGCAGGCGTCGTCCAAGGCTCCTGTCTGGACGCCGCTTGCCAACGACTCGGCCAAGAGCGAAGGCGGCGCGATTTTGACCCGGCAGGCCGATGGAAGCTGGCTCGCGAGCGGGCCGAATCCGGAGAACGATGTGTACGTCATCACCGCGCCGATCGCGGCGGGCCAGTTCACGGGAGTCCTTCTCGACACGCTGCCGGACCCCTCGCTCCCGGAGCAAAGTCTCGGTCGCTACCCGAACGGAAACTTCGTGCTCACGGACGTGGATGCGGAGATTTCCGCGCCGGGTCTTGCGAAGCCGCTGGAAGCATCGTTCACGCGGGCTGAGGCGCTCTACGAGCAAAAGGGATACACCGTCGCCGGCATCGTGAACGGAAAGCCGAAGCGCGGAAAAGGCGCGAAAAACACGGTGGGATGGGCGGTCGATGGGCCGACGCGCAAGGAGCCGAACAAGGCGCTTTTCGTCGCCGCGACGCCGCTGACTATCCCGGCGAACGCGACGATCAAAATCACCCTGCGTCACGATGCGATCGGCGGGCACAACGTCGGTCGCTTCCGCATTTCCACTACGGCAGTCACCGCTGCAATGGTGAAACTCGACGGCGGGGGAGTTCCGCCCGGCATCCGCGCAGCATTGCTTGTCGAAGCCTCGAAACGCACACCGGCACAGAAGAAGGAGCTGGAAACTCTGTTCGCTTCCACCGGCGACGGCGAAGCCAAAAAGGCTGAGGCAGCGCTGGCCGCCGCGCAGAAGGCGCGTGACACGGCGGACAACGCAGTGCTCACGACGATGGTAATGAAAGAGGCTGCGAAAGCCCGCGATGCGTTCGTTTTGAAGCGCGGTGAATACGACAAGCCCGGCGACAAAGTCGTGCGGGCAGTCCCTGCTGCGTTGCCGCCGCTTCCGCAGGGTGCGCCGAACAACCGCCTCGGCTTCGCGCAGTGGCTCGTGAATGGCGAACATCCGCTGACAGCGCGCGTCTGGGTGAATCGTGCGTGGGAGAAGTTTTTCGGCATGGGGATTGTCAAGACGTCGGAGAATTTCGGCTCGCAGGCGGAGTGGCCGAGCCATCCGGAATTGCTCGACTGGCTCGCGACGGAGTTCGTCCGGCTCAAGTGGGACATGAAGGCGATGCAGAAGGAAATCGTGATGAGCGCGACGTTCCGGCAGTCGTCAAAAGTGACGCCGGAGTTGCTCGCAAAGGATCCCGAGAATCGATTGATCGCGCACGCGCCACGGCTCCGACTCTCGGCAGAATCACTGCGCGACCAGGCTCTCGCGGTAAGCGGTCTGCTCGTGGAAAAAATCGGCGGGCCGAGTGTCAGGCCATACATGCCCGACGGCGTCTGGGACGAGACGAGCAAATACGGCGACCTCCGCGGTTACAAGGAGGACGGCGGCGAGGGGCTCTATCGGCGCACGCTTTACACCATCTGGAAACGCACCGCCGCACCGCCATCGATGCTACTTTTCGATTCACCGAATCGCGAAATCTGCACGGTAAAACGCAGCCGCACGAACACTCCGCTCCAGGCGCTCGCGCTGCTGAACGAAGTCACCTACGTCGAAGCCGCCCGCGTGCTCGCTCAGCGAATGATCCTCGAAGGCGGCACTACGCCGGAAGCGCGAATCGACTGGGCCTTTCGCCGCACCGCCGGTCGTAAGCCAACGGAGCACGAGGTGAAAGTGCTCGCCGAAGGACTCGCGAGACGTGCGCTACGTTTTCAGCAAACGCCCGACGAAGCGAAGAAACTCCTGACGGTCGGTGCGACGAAAGCGGACACGAAAGTCGATCCCGTCGAACTCGCCAGCTACACCGCCACCGCCAACGTGCTGCTGAACCTCGACGAAGTTATCACGCGCGAGTAGCGCACCGATTTACCGGAAGCGGTCCGGATTCATCAGCGTCAGCGGGAGCGACGTGGGCTCGCCGCTCAGTAGCTCGCTCATGAGTTGCCCCGTCACCGGGCCGAGGCTGAGGCCCATCATCGCATGGCCGGAAGCGGTGGAGAGATTCTCGTATTCCGCAAAGCGCCCCATGTAGGGCATCCCGTCCGGCGAGCAAGGGCGGAGGCCCCGCCACGGCTTGATACCCTCGAAATCCTTCGGCGAAAACTCCGGAAAATAGCGAGGCACCGCGTTCACGATTCCCTTCACCCGGCGCGCCGTGATGTCCTCGTTCAACCCCGCGATTTCCATCGTGCCGCCGAAGCGTAGCGTCGAGCCCATCGGCGTCACCGCCACGCGCGCCTCAGTGAAAATCGAGCACAGCTCCGGCAATTGACGCGGTTGCTGCACCGTGAGCGAGTAGCCTTTTCCCGCCTGCATCGGCAGGCTGATGCGCAGCGCCCGCACCAGTTCGGGCGACCACGAACCGCCGCACAGCACGAACTCATCCGCCGCGATTTCTCCCGCCGTCGTCTCCACGGCCTCCACGGTGCGTCCGTTGTAAATCACGTCCGTCACGTCCGTCGCCCAATGGAATTTCACGCCCATCCGCTCGCACTCCGTGAGCAGACCCGCCATGAAGCGCCCCGGCGAAAGATGGCAGTCTTTTGGAAAAAACACGCCGCCCGCGATGTCCATCGTCACACCGGGATCGAGTTCCGCAACGCCGCGCGCATCGAGCACCTGCGCCGGGACGCCGAGAGCATTTGCCGTCACCGCGGCAGCCGCTTCTTCATCGAGCGCATGCTGGGTTTTACACAGCATCACGAGTCCGCGCTTCACCAGCCCGAAGTCATTCCCCGGCAACGCCGCGAATTCCTCAAACAGCGCACGGCTCGCAAAAGAAAGGTCGCGAATCAGCGGCGCACACTCGTTCACATGCGCCCTCGTCGCCGACCGCATGAATCGCCACGCCCACGCGATGAGTTCCCAGTCGAGACGCGGCTTGATGTAAAACGGCGACTCCGGATTCCACATCCACTTGATGCCGAGCGCGACCATTCCCGGTGCTGCGAGCGGAACGAAATGCGACGGCACAATCATCCCCGCATTCCCGAACGAGCAGCCATCGCGCTGCACAGGATTGCGATCCAGAACTGTCACCCGAAACCCGCGTTCCGCGCAAAAATAAGCCGTGCTCAGCCCGATGACACCGCCGCCTACGATAAGAATGTGTTTACTCACGAGGCGCAGCTAAGCGCATCCCGATTCCCTCGTAAACGCGGCTTTTCCGTGTGCTTCACCGAGGGTTGAATTGGTCGTTTGATGAACCGGTGGAGTTTTGGGAGCCGCGCAATCGCTACGCCTTATTTTGTCTGTAAAGTAAGTGGGGAGCGGGGAATCCTTGGACGCGAATACCTTGGTTCTGAAGGCTCAGGTAATTTGAGTTGATCGGGGGTGGGTGTTTTTTCTGGTAATGCTGAACGCAGCAGCTTCAGGGTGCCGAGTGCGAGAACGGACTGGGGCATAGCATTGTCAAATGAGCCGAACACAAAAACGTAAATGAGCGGTTCAACGATGACCGGGAGGCAGAGGAAGTAGCAAAACGCTTCATACGGTGATC
The DNA here is from genome assembly GCA_043755735.1 of Verrucomicrobiaceae bacterium. Classification (GTDB taxonomy): domain Bacteria; phylum Verrucomicrobiota; class Verrucomicrobiia; order Chthoniobacterales; family Chthoniobacteraceae; genus SXWH01. The sequence goes on from JAYUSJ010000075.1 coordinate 46,381, forward strand.
CACGGAATCTCTTGCAGAGCGTCCACCCTTCGCGAGCGAGTAGTGAAATCATGACCATATACAGGGCCAGACCGACATAGCCGATGTAACGGATGGTCGTGACCGGACCGCTATGGAAATTCCCCACGATCATCAGGTTTTCGCGGGAATCTTCCATTGCGCCGTGCTGTGCGAAGTAACTCATGATGGCGAAATCGGTTTTCTTGATTCCAAAGCCGTCGCCAATAATCTTGTTTTCGATATATCGGTCAGTGAAGAGAGCTTGTCTCCACATGAATAAACGCCACTCGGTCGATTCCCTACCTTCTGCCACTGCGATGGGATCCCAATTGCCCGGCAGGAACGAGAGCGTTCGTTGAACGCTCTTGGGCAAGTTGAACAGCACGTTTTGGAATGTTGCAGCGAAGAGTAGTAGCACAACTCCTATTCCCGCCATTTTGATGACTTCCTTGCGTCCGGCTCGAAGATATCCAGCGACGAGTGCCACGGCCCCAATCACAACCAGCGCGGATCGAAAACCAGACTTCATGAGAAGGAAAGTAAGAACGACTAAAAGCAGGGGTTTCCATGGCTTATAAACACTAAGCCAGGACAAAGGCCGGCCCAATGAAAGCATCGCGATTAAGATCGGGGACACCAAAAAGCCGAAAAAGCCTAATCGCTCGGAAGACTCTGAAAGTATGGCCGCTGCGCTATCCTCCTGCATGCCCGAAGTCATGACAGGACTTGAATAGAAATCCGCGAAAAAAATTTCTGAAGCAGGGAAGTAGTAAAGCAGCGTTGCTAGAACCCCGTCTGCGCATCTGCCGGAAAGTAAGCCAATGAAAAGCCAAGTCGGTGAAACGGTGCTGAGTTGGGAGCGAGATAGGATCCACCAAGCGAGCGCCGCGACCACAATGTTGAAGTATGGCCGCCCGCCAACTCGTTCCGAACCGAGTGCTTCAACGCCGACTGGGTTGCGAATGAAGGCGATCACGAGCATTAAAAACACGGAGATCATGAACAAATCCGTAAGCGTCATCCTATTTCGCGTTCTGATGATTTTGAACGCTACGAGAGCCAGGTAGCCCACAAAAACATACGCGACTGCGATATCGCGGACTCCAAAAGGAATATTCAGTGCCCGAATCTGCCCTGTCATCGGCCACGTAAAAAGCAGGAAGATCCACACACGTTCTTTGAGGATCAGCAGTGTGGCGAGCGCCGCTCCTCCGAGCGCTACCATCAAGATCGGCCCAAGCCGCTCCTGCCCAGCCAGTTTGCCGAGCACGACGGCTGAAATCAGGCCGATTACGACCGTCACGATGACGGTGAGACGTTGAGAGAAACGATTAAACTCCATTATTACGCACCAAAGCGTAGTCCCTTGGGACTATCAACTCCCGATATTCGTTCATTTTTCGTTTAAAAGGGGCAATTTATCCGCCTCGGCGAGCGCGGATGCGATCACTTGGTCCATGTTGTAGTAGCGATATGTGGCGAGGCGTCCCACGAAGGTTACTCCTTTTTCCCCCGCAGCCCGCTCGGCGTATCGGGAATAAAGCGCGCGGGCGTCGGGTGCGGGTATCGGGTAGTAGGGTTCCAGCCCTGGTGCGTAGTCTTGGGGGTATTCGCGGACGATCGTTGTGTGCGGGAGCTTTTGGCCGGTGGCGTGTTTCATTTCGACGATGCGGGTGAACGCGTGGTCGTTTGGAAAGTTCACTTGCATAGCGGGTTGGAAATATTTCACGGGAAGTGTTTCCGGTTCGAAACGGAGGGAGCGATAGGGGAGTGCGCCGTAGCAGCGGTCGAAGTATTCATCGACAGGCCCCGTGTAAATGAGGTGGCGGAACTGAACTTCATGCCGAGCTTCGCGGTAGTCGGTCTTCAGGCGGACTTCGATATTGGGGTGGGCGAGCATTTTCGCGAACATCGCCGCGTAACCGTCTTTCGGGAGGGCTTGGAATTTCTCGTCGCAAAACCGGTCGTCGCGGTTGGTGCGGATGGGAATTCGCCCGCAAACGCTGGGGTCGAGTTCGCTGGGGTCGCGCCGCCACTGCTTGCGCGTGTAGTTTTTGAAAAACAGCTCGTAAAGTGGCCGGCCAACCTGGCTGATGATGACTTCCTCGCTGTTTCGGGGCGATTCGATGGGTTCACGCCACTCTGCGAGAAGGGCGGTCATTTCTTCCGAGGTGCTGGAGCGTCCGATGAATTGCTCGAAGGTGTTCAGGTTGATGGGGAATTGCCAGTATTGGCCGTTGGTCCAGGAAAGGACGCGGTATTCCACGCGGTGCCATTCGGTGAATTGGGAGAGGTATGCGATGACGCGGTCGCTGTTCGTCCGGAAATAATGGGGGCCGTACGGGTGAATGAGGACACCGGCGGAGTCCAACTTGTCATAGGCGTTGCCCCCGATGTGGTCGCGGCGGTCGAGGACGAGGCACCGGGCTCCCCGCTGGCTGGCGAGGCGCTCGGCGAGCACGCTGCCGGCAAATCCGGCTCCGACGATAAGGTAGTCCCAAGTCATTTGGTCGGGCGGCGGTGTAGGGAGGGCGCGGGCGACTGGCGAGAAAAGAGCACATCGGTCCGGAAAAAATAGTGGTTCGCTTTTTTCCAGAAGGTGGCTACTACTACCGGACTAATCTTGTAAAAGAATTGATCCATCACAAGGGCCTACGGCCCGAAATCAGCTAAACAGAACACGTACACTCGAATTTTACTTTGAACAACAGCCCGAATCCGAACACCGCCGCCCCTGTCGCAGATGCACCACTCACGCCTTCCGTCTGGAAGAAACTGATCGCCGAATATCAAAAGCCGTCGCTCCGGAGCGCCGTTTGGCAGATCATCAATACGCTCGTCCCATACGCCGCAACTTGGGTGGCGATTTATTTTAGTCTGTCGTATTCGTACTGGCTGACCGCAGGACTCGTCGTCCTGCTCGGGATGCTGACGATGCGCACATTCATCATTTTCCACGATTGCTGCCATGGTTCGTTTTTCGAGTCGCCCCGTGCGTGCCAAATCGTGGGTTACATTACCGGGATGCTCACGTTCACGCCGTACGGTCAGTGGCGTTGGGAGCACAACGTCCATCATGCGAGCTCGGGCCATCTCGACAAACGGGGCACGGGAGATGTGTGGATGATGACGCTTCAAGAGTATCTCGAAGCATCGCGTTGGAAGCGCTTCTCCTACCGGTTGGCGCGTAATCCGATCATCCTTTTCATCGTTGGGCCCCTTTATCTTTTCCTCATCTGGCAGCGCTTTCCGTCGCCAAAGGCGAGCGTGAAAGAGAAGCACTCTGCGCATTTCATGAACATCGGGATTGCGCTCATGGCGCTCATCATGGGGTCGATCTTCGGGTTTGGGACCTACCTGCTGCTGGTCGTCGGAACGATGCTCGTCGCAGGTGGCGCGGGCGTCTGGATGTTTTACGTCCAGCATCAATATGAGGGCGTTTATTGGGAGCGGGCCGAGGAGTGGGACTATACGGCAGCGGCCCTCCAAGGCAGTTCGTTTTATAAACTGCCGCGTCTTCTTCAATGGTTCACCGGCAATATCGGGTTCCATCACATCCATCATCTCAGCCCCCGCATCGCGAACTACAACCTTGAGCGTTGCCATAACGAGATCCCGCTCTTCCAGCAAATCAAGCCCATCACACTGCTGAGCAGCCTGAAATCGCTCGGCTATCGCTTCTGGGATGAAGAGCGCCAGGAGATGGTCGGATATGCAGGGCTGCGGGAATTCATGCGGCGGCAGGGACAACAAACGGCGTAGTAGTTCCAAGATGTGGGCGTCTGTCGGGTAAACAGTCCCGTGACGATCCGCCAGACATTCGGCATTCCGCTTTGCGCGAGTATTTTCTCGCTGTGTGATAGTGCGTATTCAGCTCCCGACTTCGCGCGGGACGTACGTCCGATTCTGGAGCGAAGCTGTTTCGGATGCCATGGCCCCGACAAGCAAAAGAGCGGTTACCGGCTGGATGTGCGCGATGTTGCGCTGAAGGGCGGCGAGAGCGGCGATGCCGCGATTATTCCGCACAGCGCAGCGAAGAGCCCGCTCATTCGCTACGTGAGTGGCGAAGATGAGGAGAAGCTCATGCCCCCGAAAAAGAGCGATAAACCGCGGCTTACTTCGGACGAGGTCGAGACGTTGAAGGCTTGGGTCGATGCCGGGCCGGCATGGCCGGATGAGTTTGCGGGGGCGAGGGACCTCACGCCGCATTGGTCTCTTACTCCGCTGGTCAAGCCTGCCGTGCCCGGAGGAGCTGCACATCCGATCGATGCGTTCATTTTGGCGAAGCTCGGAGAGAAGAAACTCGCTCAATCTCCGGAAGCGGATCGCCGCACGCTGATGCGGCGTGTGACATACGATCTCACGGGTCTGCCGCCGGTGCCCGATGATAACACGCCGTTTTCTGAAGCCATGGATCGTCTGCTCGCGTCGCCCCGATACGGCGAACGATGGGCGCGACACTGGCTCGACACGATTCACTTTGCGGACACGCATGGATTTGAACATGACGACATGCGCCCGAATGCTTGGCGCTACCGCGATTACGTAGTCGAGAGCATGAATCGCGACACGCCTTGGGCGCGGTTTGTTCGCGAGCAGATTGCGGCGGATGTGTTCTTCCCCGCGGAAACACGGCTCACGGCGGCTCTCGGATACCTGGGCGCGGGGACGTATGATTCCAGCGCGGCCGGTACCGCGCCGATGAGCTTTGAGTATCTCGATCGCGATGATCTTGTCACCCAGACGATGGCGGCCTTTGTGAGCACCACGGCGAATTGCGCGCGATGCCACGCGCACAAGTTTGATCCCGTCACGCAGGAAGACTACTTCGCGCTCCAGGCGGTCTTTGCGGGGGTTGGAAAAGGCGATGTGAACTACGACGAAGATCCCGCGGTGGCAACGCGGCGGCGGCACTGGCAAAGCCTCAAGGATGCTGCGACGAAACAAGACGCGACCATTTTGCTCACTGCGGAGAACGCGGCAATTGTCGATGCGTGGGAAACTGCGCGAGGCTCTGCAGAGTCGTGGATGCCAGTCGTCGCCGAGACATTTATGTCCGCCGATGGCTCGACACTCCAGCGGCTCGCGGATGGTTCGATCCTCGCGAGTGGTGCAGCGCCGGACAAAGACACACTCACGATCACCGCTACGACGAAATTGAGTGAGTTGACGGCGCTGCGTCTCGATTTACTGACGGACGATTCCCTTCCGTTGAAGGGACCCGGACGTGCGCCAAACGGAAACGTCCACCTCACGGAATGTGAATTGCAGGTGTTTCCTCCCGGACCTGCGAAGCCGGAGAAAGTGCCGTTTCGCCGCGCGACGTCGGACTTCGATCAGACCGGATACGATGTCGCCAAGTCCATCGACGGGGACTTGAAATCCTCGTGGGCAATTCACCCGAACGAGGGTGCGCCGCATCTCGCGGTGTATGAACTTCGCACACCGTTGAAGCTCGTGGAGGGCGCGAAACTGGTCGTCACCCTGAGGCAATTGCAGGGCGGCAGTCACCTCATTGGGCGGCTCAAATTATCGGCGACGTCCGCTGCGTCCGTCTCGTTGCTCGCGGTGCCGGTAAATGTGGAGAATGCTTTGCGTGCGCCCGCAGCGAGTCGCACGCGGGAGCAGAAAATATCGGTCGCCGTTTTTGTATTGCGGGTGAAAGCGGAGGACGAACTGGCAAAGCTTCCGCCTATGATTCAGGTATGGGCCGCGGGACGCACGGCGAAGAACGAGCGCGGCGTCATCACCGTCGCCGAGCCCCGTGCGATTCGGGTGCTGAAGCGCGGCGATCTCGACAAGCCCGGCGACGAGGTGCGCCCCGGCGCGCTCACGGCAATCAGCGAATTGAAGGCCCGATTTGACCTGCCGGACAAAAACGACGAAGCCTCCCGTCGTGCGGCGCTCGCAGATTGGATCGTCGATGATCGGAATCCGCTCACATGGCGCAGTATCGTGAATCGTGTTTGGCACTATCATTTCGGGCGTGGCTTGTGCGACACGCCGGGCGACTTCGGAAAAATGGGCGGCACTCCTTCGCATCCCGAGCTTCTTGACTGGCTCGCTGTTTGGTTTCGCGATGACGCGAAGGGCTCGTTGAAAGCACTGCACAAGCTGATCGTCACCAGCGGGACCTACCGGCAATCGTCCGCCCCAAATGCTGAGGCCTCCGCAATCGATCCCGATAATCGCCTGCTCTGGCGGATGAATCGTTCGCGTCTCGATGCCGATTCAATTCGCGACAGTGTGCTCGCAATCAGCGGGCACCTTGACCTCGCGATGGGCGGCCCGGGCATACCTCATTTCACGTCGAAGCCCGGCCCGCAAACGACGCCGACGCTCAACTACGAGAACTTCGACTGGAACACACCCGGAGCCGCGCGACGCAGTATTTATCGAGTGGTTTGGCGCGGAATCGCGGACCCATTCATGGACGCAATCGACTTTCCAGATTTGGCGTTGCTTTCGCCCGTGCGCAGCTTTTCTGCATCGCCGCTCCAGTCCCTCGCGCTTTTTAATAATGAGTTCGTGCTTCATCACTGCGAGCGTTTCGCAGCGAGGCTCGAAGCTTCCGGCGGGATGGAGCAACGCATCGCTGCTGCATTCCGTCTCGTATATCAGCGCGATGCGACCGCTGAGGAAGTCGCCGATTTCACAGCCCTCGCCAACAAGCACGGACTGCCCGCAGCTCTGCGGGTGCTCTTTAACAGCAACGAGTTCCTCTTTCTAAACTGACCATGCATCCCATCTCGCGACGCGATTTTTTGAGCAACAGCGCTGGCGGAATCGCGAGCGTGGCTCTTTCGCATATTCTAGCAGGCGAGACGTTCGCCGGTCCGCCGGAGTTCAAAGGCGGGCTGCACCATCCCGCGAAAGTCCGGCGCATCATCCAGCTTTTCATGAACGGTGGCGTGAGCCAGATGGACACCTTTGACTACAAGCCCGAGCTCGCAAAACAGCACGGGCAAATGAGCGGACCGAAGGACAAGCCCGAGGGCCAGACCGCCGCGGCGGGCGCGGTGATGAAGAGTCCGTTTGAATTTTCGCAGCATGGGCAGAGCGGGCGATGGGTGAGTTCGATGTTCCCACATCAAGCGAAGCGCGTGGACGAGATGGCGTTCCTGATGGCGATGGCCAGCAAAACGAGCGTGCACGGCCCCGGCAGCTACATGATGAATACGGGCTTCATTTTGCCCGGCTTTCCGTGCATGGGCGCGTGGATTTCCTATGCGCTCGGCAGTCTTTCGGAAGAACTCCCGACGTTCGTCGTTCTGCCCGACCCGCGCGGATTGCCCTACAATCAAAAGGCCAATTTCTCCGCCGGTTTTCTGCCGTCGAAGCATCAGGGCACCATCATCAACGCCGCCGCCGTCCCGCCCGTGCCCAATCTCTTTGCGGACAAGAAGCACGTGTTCACAGGCCCGGAAGCCGACCGGGATGCGCTAGCGCTTTTGCAGAAAATGAACCGCCGGCAAGCGGCCGCGCATCCCGACGATACGAGGCTCGAAGCCCGCATCGCCAGCTATGAGCTCGCAGCTCGAATGCAGCTCAGCGCGCCCGAGGCGTTCGATGTCGGTCGCGAAACTGCGGCCACGCGCACCGCATACGGACTCGGCGCTCCGGCAACTGAAGACTTCGGGCGACGCTGTCTGCTGGCCCGGCGCCTCGTCGAACGCGGCACTCGTTTTGTGCAAGTGTGGAGCGGTCCGCAGGGCGCTACGCAAAACTGGGACAACCACGGGAACATCCAGACCGAACTCCCGCCGATGGCCGTGAGCGTGGACCAGCCCATCGTTGCCCTGCTCGATGATCTGAAAGCACGCGGCCTCGCTGACGATACGCTCGTTGTTTGGACCACCGAGTTTGGTCGCACGCCGTACGCGCAAGGTTCGCTGGGCCGCGACCACAATGGCGGGTCGTTCGTCACGTGGCTTTGGGGCGCGGGAATCAAAGGCGGATTCGCCCACGGGAGCAGCGACGAGCTTGGGTTCAAGGCTGTCGAGGGCGTCACGTATTGCTACGATCTACACGCGACGATCCTTCACCTTCTCGGCATCGACCACGAAAAACTCACCTTCCGCCAGAGCGGCATTGACCGTCGCCTGACGGATGTCCACGGCCACGTCATCAAGGACGTTTTGGCGTAAGTGCTATTTGATTTCGGGCGGCACGGAGCCGTAGGTCCACGCTTCTTTCCACGGTGGTGCTTTTGTGCCCGCCGGTATCGGCATCGGAGTCAGTTTCCGGGCGAGTTCGAGACCCGCATCGAGCATCTGTCGTCCTGCCGAAATCTCGAGATTCGAGTAGCTCGTCAGGCGGGTCTCGTAGCCGCCGCCGTTCGGGCCGAATGCTTCCTCCGTCGGTACGTAGCCGACGCATCCGTTTGTGAGTTCAACGGGCATCGACATCGGGAAGCCGGACTTTTTTTTAAACTCCAGACCGAACTCCACGAAATACTCCGCCGGTGTAGAGAAGAAAGCAACTGGGCCGATTTGCATGACTTGCACTTCCACTTCGACGTCGCGTTCTTTTTTAAGCAGCGCGTCGAGCATCACGATCTCTTTCGCGAAGATCCATTCGGTCGTTCCGACTTCTTTCGGCGACTTCTTTGTCATCGCAAGGCTGCGCTCGACCTTCGCAGGGTCGGGAGCGCGGCGCGGGATACGCCATGTTTTGCCCACGCTATCCACGGTGAATGGCCCGGCGCTCCGGTCCGCGCGGTAGAGGATTTTCAATGTTTCAGCGCCGACACTTCCGCCGATGAGTTGCCCGTAGTAGTCGCCGTTTTTTGGAGCGAATGGATCGAGGTTATCCACCTGTGTGATGTCCCCGCTATCGCCCTGGAGGAAGACGACCGGGATGTCCGCGCCGAGTCCGCCGCGGATTGTTTTTTCGAGGTAGTAAACCCAGTTTGCCGAAAACGGAGCAGGGCCGGTCGTGGCATGGCAGGAGAAGTTCACGATGACTCCGAGAGGCTTGCCCTCCTTGCTCCACGCGCCGATGACGCTTACGTCCGGGTCGATGGGCGCCGCGTAGCCGATGATGTCGGGATTACCTCGACCGGCGTGCGAGAAACTGAGGCCGTTCTTCATTCGCTGGCGGCGGTTGAAGGATACCTTGTCTTCCTTGCCCACGCCGAAGCACAGCTCGACGTCCGCGGCGTTCGCATTCGCAGCAGTGACCGCGTCAACAATTCCGGCGATGAAGCGGGCTAGATACTTCGGGTCGGCCCCGGATGATTTCTCGTACGCCAGCATCCGGGTGTGTTCATCGGCGTGATCATACTCGCCCGGCATCACCATTACAGTAGGCCCGGAGGTATGGGAATGCGACGCGGTGAGCAGGATGTTTTCCCGTGCGATGCCGGTCTTTTCCTGGATGAGTTTGCGCGCAGTCTCGGCCGTTTCGCGCCGGATGGCGAGGGCGTCGAGGCCGACGATGGCGATCTTCTTTTTCCCATCGTCGAAGACCGCCGCGCGGACCTTTGGCGGATCGTGGACGACCGTCCCGATGGATTTTCCGTAGTTGCCGGGATACTCCATTCCCGCATCCGGAACGACCTCGCGGTCGGCAAACCCGGCTTTGATCTGGGCGAATGCGAGGTACGGAAGGACGATAAGCGCGAAAAGAGTTTTCATGGTATCGCAGTGTGAATCTCCGAGTCCTCGGAAACGTAGCGGTAATTGCATCCGCAGACTTGCACTCTTTGTGTGAGTTGTCAGTTTTGCGGGAATGAAACGTATCCTCATTCTTTTTCTCTCCATCGTCGCGGCGCACGCTGCGGAGCGTCCCAATGTGATCTTCGTCCTTTGTGACGATTTGCGCCCGGACGCCCTTGGTTGCTACGGATCGAAACACGTCAAAACTCCAAACATCGATCGGCTTGCAAGCGAGGGTGTGCTTTTCAAAAACACCTTTTGCACCACGTCGCTCTGCTCGCCGAGTCGCGCGAGTATCCTCACCGGGCTTTACGCGCACCGACACGGCGTGCGCGACAATTTTACCGAGCTCCCGGCCGTCCCGCAGTGGCCCGCGAAGCTGCGCGAAAGCGGCTACGCCACAGCCTACGTCGGCAAGTGGCACATGGGCGAAGCCAACGATGAGCCGCGGCCGGGCTTCGATTATTTCGTCACGCACAAAGGGCAGGGGAAATACTTCGACACCGAGTGGAACCTCAACGGCAAGAAGCGGGAGACGATACCGGGATACTACACGTCCGTCGTCACGGATTTGGCGCTCGCATGGGTGAAAAAGCAGGATTCTGCGAAGCCGTGGGCGCTTTGCGTGGGGCACAAGGCACCGCACAGCTTTTACACGCCCGAGGAAAAATACGCCCGTGTTTTTGACGCCGTGCGCGTCCCGTATCCCGCGACGTCCTTCATGCTCGACGACAAGCCCGCGTGGATGAAGGACCGGCTGAGGACATGGCACGGGATCTACGGTCCGCTATTTGAATGGCGAAAGGTTTTCCCGGATGACCGGCCCGGGGCGGTGCGCGATTTCGAGGCGATGGTGCACGGATACTGGGGCACCGTCCTGAGCGTGGATGACTCGATCGGGCGGCTGGTCGATTTCTTGAAAGCCAGCGGCCAGCTCGACAAAACCGTGATCGTTTTCATGGGCGACAACGGCTTGCTGGAAGGCGAGCACGGGATGGTCGATAAACGCACCGCCCACGAACCGAGCATCCGGATTCCCCTCATCGTCCGCTACCCGAAGCTCGCCCAGGCGAAGTCGATCGCCCAGCAGGTACTCACCCTCGATATCGCGCCGAGTATCCTGGAGTTGTGCGGCGCCCCGGCCATCGAAGGCATCAATGGGAAATCATGGGTAAAGCTGGCCCGCACCGGCGATAGCGAATGGCGGTCAGCATGGTTTTACGAATACAACTACGAGAAGCAATTCCCCTACACACCAAACGTCCGCGCACTACGGACGGACCAATGGAAATACGTCCGATACCCGCACGGCGACGGCTCGCCGGATAAACATCTGGCGGAACTATACAATCTGGAGAGTGATCCGGGAGAGACCAAGAACCTGATCCTTTCCGAAAAAGAGCAGGCTGCGAAGCTCAGTGCGCAATTGAGCGCGATGCTCATCAGCACCGGCCTGACTCCGGAAAAAGACAGGATGCCGCTCGATGAAGGCATCAAGAAAGAACTGCCGGACCAGAAAATCCGGTAGGTCCCGGCTGCTTATCGGCCGCTTTCTTCCTCGATCTCGAGGAATACCTTCTCGCCTTTCTTGGCCGCAGCAGCGGACAGAAGGTTGCGAAGTGCCTGAATCGTCGAGCCACCTTTGCCGACGATTTTTCCGACATCAGTTCTGGCGAGACGTAGCCGGAAAGTGGTTCTTTTCGGGGCCTCTTCTTTCAAAATGACCATCTCGTCGGGGAAATCGACGAGCTGGCGAAGGACGTAATCTAGGAAGCGTTCCATGGTGATTTGCTTACTACCTGACCGGCATGGAGTTCGTAAAGCGCCGAATGCCGCAAGCAGGAATGAACCTGCTTGCGGCACTCGGTTTTGAAATTTCTTCAGTGAAACGGCGGGAGCCGTTTGCTTTAGGCGGCAGTTGCGGCGTTGGCGCGGCGGATCTGCTTGATCAGGCTCTTTACCGTGTCGCTAGGCTGCGCACCGCTCTTGACCCAGTATTCCACGCGATCGAGGTCGATCTTGGAGTTCAGGCCCGGCTTTCTCGGATCATAGTTGCCGATGATCTCGATGAACTTCCCATCACGGGGGCTCCGTTGATCTGCGACTACAACTTTGTAGTAAGGTGTGTTTTTAGTGCCTTCGCGGCGAAGTCGGATGACGACCATAATTATCTTTGTTTC
>JAYUSJ010000076.1:0-23598 GCA_043755735.1 Verrucomicrobiaceae bacterium
ACCAACCATGAAACTGTAACCAAAGTCCACGGCAGGTGTTACCCATGTCCTGAACCACATGTGTTACCCATGTCCTGACCCACGCCCCACGCCCTGCGACCAATCACAAATCATCCTTCACAACCGAGAGACACGGCGATTTACCATCATCTCCTGACAACTGACAGAGCACTACGCGCACTTCGGGCACACACCGAAGATTTCCAGCGTGTGCGTCACCTTCTGATAGCCCTTTTGCCGCGCCATACGCTCCAGACCGTCGGCGACGCAGACATCGAGCGTCTCCACACTGCGGCATACCCGGCAAATGATGTGATGATGGTGATGCTCGCCGTCGTTGAACTCGTAGCGATAAGTCCCGTCGCCAAAATCGCACCTCCGCACCACGCCGATCTCCTCCATCGCCTGAAGCGACCGATACACCGTCACCACATCGCAACCGGCACCGCCGATTTTCCTGTGCAACTCCTCCGCGGAAAACGGCCCGTGCTCTTTCCCCAGGATCGCCAGCATCGCGCGCCTCGGCTCCGTGACACGACCACCGCTGGCGCGGATTTTTTCGAGCGCTCCGGCGATAGCGCCATCCGATGCACAGCAATGATCCGACATACACCCACAGAAGCGCATTCCCGCCCGCAGTGCAAAGCGGGAAAATGCATCCTTTCAAATCCGGTGTCCGCTGGTTAGCCAGCAACCATGCGCATCATCGCCACCTGTTTACTCGCCGCCACGCTCTGCCACGCTGCGGATTCCGACTACGTCCTCGGCCCAGATTCCCAGCCGCAAGACGGCGTCCCCAAGGGCGAGGTGCGCAATTTCAAACTCGCCGACAGCAAAGCCTTCCCCGGCACCACGCGCGAATGGTCAATCTACATCCCAAAGCAATACGACGCCGCGAAACCCGCCTGCGCGATGGTCTTCCTCGACGGTCCCGGTTACGCAAAAGCGGACGGCGGATTCCGCGTGCCCGTCGTCTTCGACAATCTCATCGCGAAAAAAGAGATGCCCGTCACCGTCGCCATATTCATCGCTCCGGGCACCGTGCCTGCCGCCGAGCCCGGCGCGAAAGCACGCAGCAACCGCAGCTACGAATATGATTCCCTCGGCGATCTAAACGCACGGTTTCTCATGGAGGAAATCCTCCCCCTCGCCCGCCAGCAGGTGAAACTCACCGACGACCCGTCCGGCTGGGGCCTAGCAGGAATCAGCAGCAGCGGCATCGCGGCATTCACCGTCGCGTGGGAGAAACCCGCGTCGTTTAGCAAAGTGATCAGCTTCATCGGCAGCTTCACCAACATCCGCGGCGGCCACGTTTACCCCGGCCTCATCCGCCAGACGAAAGCAGCGCCGAAGCCCATCCGCGTGTTCCTTCAAGACGGCTCAAACGACCTCGACAACCTCCACGGCAACTGGCCGCTCTCGAACCAGCAAATGGCCGCAGCGCTCAAGTTCGCCGGGTATGATTACAAATTCGAACTCGGCACCGGCTCCCACAGCGGCAAACACGGCGGCGCGATTTTGCCCGACGCGCTCCGCTGGCTCTGGCGCGACTTCCCGAAATAATTACCGCACCCAAATATCCCGCTGAACCGAGCGATCGCGGCGTTGATTCGGATTATAAAACGGACGCGCCCCCGGCGGTGGAGCGACGCGCGGCAGCAGCCTCATTTTGGCGAGCGTATCCAGGTCCAGACGACCGGTCTCGCGCAGGTTGTATTTCTGCTGAAAGCCAAACAGCGCCTCGCTCGTCATCGGACCAGCCGCGCCATCGACTTCGCCGCGATAGACCCGCTCCAGCTTTAAGATGCGCTGTGCAGCCGCGATTGTGTCCTCCTGCAATTCACGCGGGGCCACGGCGTAAGGCGTGCCGCGAAAAATCGATGAGTTCGGATCATACGTGGCATTTGGAATCGACCGCGGCGGCTCCACGACTGCGGGGTCCGGGCGCACGCCACGCTCGATGCGCTCCGCATCGGGCTCGCGTTCGCGGAGGAGTAAATCGCGCGGTTTCGTCTGCGGCCGGGGCCCATCTTCTTCGGGCGGCTCGGGGTTCACCTGCGGAGCCTTCTTCATCGCCGGAGGCGCGGGCGCCTCCGCGGGCGGAGCTGGCTTCGCCCCACCGAGCCCCAGCGCCTCGATCGTCTCATCGTCCGCCTTGCCCGTTACCGTCAGCCCATTCCGGATCTGGAATCTCCGCAGCGCCGCACTCATTTCCTCCGACGCCTTGCCGTCGGCTTCGCCGTAATAGAAGCCCTGCGTCTTGAGTTCCGCCTGAACATCGCGGATTCGGTCGTCAGCCTGGACGGCGCAAACGAAGAGGGCGGCTGCGATTAAAAATGCGGATCTTTTCATAGTCAGACAACTTCGACGGGAAATCCCCCGTGTCAATTCGACCAATTTTCATATATCGACATTCCCATGCTTGCGAGCCTTGCCGATTACCACACACATACGCCGCTTTGCCGCCATGCGGACGGCTGGCCCATCGACCTCGCCCGCGTCGCCGCCGAGCGCGGCCTCGGCGAACTCGGATTCGCTGACCACAACCCCATGCCCGAGCCCTTCGACGACTGGCGGATGCTCATCGGCGAACTGCCCCGCTACATCGAATCCGTCCAGGAAGCCCGCTCCGCTTTCCCCCAGCTCAACATCAAAATCGGACTCGAATGCGACTACCTCCCCGGCCACGAAAAGTGGATCGAGCAGCTCGCCGCCATGCACGAATGGGACTACCTCATCGGCAGCGTCCACTACCTCCCCGGCGGCTGGGAAGTCGATCACCCCAAATACATCAGCCGCCACACCGACAGCGCCGACGAGATTTGGGCCAGCTACTGGCAAACGTACGAGCAATGCATCCGCAGCCGCCTGTTCGATTTCGTAGGCCACCCCGACCTTCCTAAAAAATTCGGCATCCGGCCCGGCGGCGACCTCCGCCGCTTCTACGAGCCCACCATCGCCGCCCTCGCGGAAACGAACACGCCTTTCGAGATTAACACCGCGGGCTGGCGGAAGGAATGCGCCGAGCAATACCCCGCCGCCGACTTCATCTCGATGGCCTACGCCGCAAGCATCCCGCTCCTCATCAGCAGCGACGCCCACACTCCCGGCGACGTCGCCGCCGACTTCCCCAAAGCCGCCGCCCTCGCCCGCAACGCAGGCTACACCAGCACCCTCCGCTTCCACCGCCGCCAGCGCACCGCCATGCCCCTCGGCTGAATTGATCGGAATATCAAGCAAACGGGGTGGGCGCAAAGTAGTCAGGAGTCGGCACGGCGCGGCAAGAAGTGGAGCCCTCCAATCTCCGAGCCGCGGCATTCTGCGAAGCGTTCCCCTCTACTCTTTAATGCGGTTTGGCCGACTAAAGTCGCGGACTACGTTCGCAAGCGCCGTTGCCTGCCGCCTCCGCAAGTCAGCTATTCACTTCTCATCACACTCTCCTCAGTGTGTGCTCCTATGCGTCCGTCCCATTGTCGCGACTACTGATGGATTTATTTCGTTTTTATCGCCTGACCCCCTTTCCCCCTTTCCCACAAATCAAGGGCCGCCGGGATGATGTGATTCGGATCGCTCCCGTTGCTTTGCTAGCACGGATACAATACGCAGCGGCAACACGCCCGCGCTCTCCGCAGCGACGCGCTCGCGCCGAGCGTGAGATTTTTGAATGCGCTGCTACGAGTCATGGCGGCAGTTTGGCAATAAGGCAGTGGATACCTGGAAATTCGGCCTCTCGGTGTGTGGGCAAGACAGGTGAGCAAACGCGAGGTTCCTCCGAATCGCTGATTGCAAGCCAACCTCGGAGTGGATATTTCCAACTCGGCGGCTATGAAGGTCCTTCCTTCTAAAATCTGAAAAATAGGGCTTTCGCTTCCCGCCACTTCACCCGTCTGTCGGCGCAGATCCATGCGACGGCAGACGGGTGGGCTTTTTCAAAATGAACGACATCTATCTACGCCGCCGATTGAAGGTCACGGTCCCCGCTGGAAACGGCGAGACGCCTGTTCGGGTCATCGCTGCTTTGCAGAAAAACGTCGCGAATCTCGGCTTCGTGCTCGCGCCCGAAGTGTGCGAGCGGCTGGAGAAACTGCCGGTGGAGAAAACGGATTCGTTTTATAAAGGACTGGTAGCCGGACTGCGCGAGATGGTCGGGGCGCATCGCGAATTTCGCCCGATGTATCCGAACTTCCCGGAGCAGGTGATGGAGACGTCCGAGGCGCGACTTTATTGGAATGCCATCGTCCACTACTGCACGAACCGCCTTCTATCGTTCGCGAAACGCGAGCGTGCTCCGCTGCTTGATGATGCCGAGCCGAAGGTCATCAGTCTTGGCTCTCGTGAGGATTTCGAGCGGATTTTCACGCTGCTGGTTTCGGCGAAGACTTCGATTTCCGCGCAGGACAAGGCTGATGTTCGCTGGTTCGTGAGCCAGTATCGCGACGACATTGCCCGCCTGCTTCCTGCGGAGATTCCGAGTAAAGAAAACCTCGCAGTGCTTGGCTCGTCACTGTTGCGCGGGACGAGTTTCGGTCGCGCATGGCTTGCGGAGCGGATGAAAACTGCCACGGATGTGCTGCGACTGGCCGTGGCGCTGGCGGATGGCGACGTATCGCTCGCTGAGCCGGTGAAGTTCGGCAAATTTACACGGAGTGAACGCTCCCTTTTTCTATTGTGGCTGGAGCGGCAATCGAATCCCACGGAAGACATGCTGCGTTGGAAAGGTCGCTGGATTCGGCTCGGTGAGCGGCTGCATGCGGGCGACTACAAAGAACGCTATCCGAAAGCGTGGGCCGCGTTCGACGTGCTCAGAAACGATTCGGTTTTCGAGACGTTCAACTCCTCCGTCGAACGCCAGATTATTTCCGGCGATGGTGCCGCCGTTGTTGCATTGCTGCAGTCGCGTCCTGGCGAACTCACTCGCCGACTCGACCATTTGCTTCGCACCGCCAAGGAGCCGATAGGTGTGATTTCTGCGTTTCGCCAGCACGCAGCGGGCGTCTCGACTTCGGTGTTGCTGCAAGCGATGACGCATTTTGAGAAGCGCGATGAGCTGGGTGACCTGCGAACTTTTTTCCCGAAAGGTGATGTGGCAAAAGTGCAAGCGGTCCCGAATGCTTTGCCTGCCCTGCCGCTGGGCGTGGCGTCTGCGGTCGCCGAGATTTGCGAGACGGCGCTGGTCACGCGCTTTGCGAAACTACCGCCGTTGGGCCGCTGCTTTCTCGATCCGCAACTTGCGGATTACCTCGTCCCGTTTTCCCAGCGCTCTGCGTCGAAGGCGCTGCGCACGCTGGTGCGTGGCAGCCGACTCCCGTTGCCCGATTGCACAGTGCTTCGGTTTTTCATTTGGTGGCGCAACGGCACCGCTCGTGCCGACATTGACCTTTCCGCCGCGCTCTACGATGCGGCCTTCAAATACGTGGACGTCGTTTCCTACTACAACTTGAAGAACTTCGGCGGCTGTCACAGCGGCGACATCGTGGACGCGCCGCAGGGAGCGGCGGAGTTCATCGACCTTGATGTGGGGAAAACTATGGCCCACGGCGTCCGCTACATCGTCATGTCCATCAACAGCTTCACCATGCAGCCCTATTGCGATCTGCCAGAATGCTTCGCTGGATGGATGGCGCGGCAGCAGCCGAACTCGGGCGAAATCTTTGAACCGCGCACCGTGCAGGACAAAGTGGACATCGCCTCGAACACAAGTGTCTGCCTGCCTGCGGTGTTTGACCTCGTGGAAAAACGCGTCATCTGGACGGACATCGCGCTGCGCGGCAGCCCGTACTGGAACAACGTGGCGAATAATCTCTCCGGCGTGTCGCTGATGCTGCGTGCAATGTTGGGTTTGAAGAAGACAACGCTCCACCGCCTTTTCTCGCTGCACATCAAAGCTCGCGGCTCATCAGTGCCGACTCCCGCCGAGGCGGAGCACGTCTTCAGCGTGGATACTGGCACAACTCCGTTCGACCTAGACAGCATCGCAGCAGAGTATTTGTGATTGAATCGAGCGTAGCGTGACCGAGCGCCCAGAGGGACAGCGCCCAGAGGGACAGACAGTTAGTTTTTCTTCCGACACGGAGTGCTACGAAGATCTCTGCGATCCACACTCAATAGAAGCTCGAAGACTGCGCGGGTGTGGTGCAGGGCTTCCGACGACGCAGCGCTAATCGCGTGGCTGGCGACTTTCACGGACGAGAACACGGCGATCTTTACGAAGGCGGTGCCGTAGTGCAGTGGGTAGCGATGCTGTTCATTCGCGACATAAAATGATCCTCACTGCCCGCGACCACACGTTCACCTTCCCCCGCCGCCCGCTTATTATGGGCATCATCAATCTTGTCGCGGATTCCTTCTCCGGCGACGGCACGACCGACATCGCGACGGCGCTCGCCAAAGCTCACGCGCTGGTAGCCGACGGTGCGGACATCATCGACATCGGGGCCGAGAGCGCGCGCACCAACCGCGCTGCGATTCCCGAGGACGAGGAGGCTGCGCAATTGGTGCGTTTCATTGAGCGCTGGGAGTCGGCCGTGCCGCTCTCCATCAATACCTGGCGGCCTGCGGTCGCCCGCGCCGTGCTGCCTCGCGGCGGCCATATCCTCAACGACATAGGCGCGCTCCCGACCGATGAAAACGCCCGCATCTGCGCCGATACCGGAGCGGCGTTGCTCATCATGCACACGATCGGTCAGCCGAAAGTTCCGCATACCCACATCGGCTACGACGACATCATGGCGCGGCTCGACGAGTTCTTTTCCGAAAAGCTCGCGCTCGCTGAAATAGCAGGCGTGCCCCGCGACGCCACGATTCTCGACCCCGGCATCGACTTCGCCAAGCAGCGCGACGACAACCTGCGCATCTACCGCGAGCTCGAAAAGCTCCACCGATTTCAGCGCCCGATTCTTTTGCCCGTCTCACGCAAGACCGTCATCGGTGACGTCCTCGGATTGCCCGCGCCCGAGCGCGATCCCGGCTCCGTGGCGTGCCTGGTCGCGGGAATGTTGCGCGGCGCGCAAATCTATCGGGTCCACAACGCCCGCGCCGCCGCACAAGCCGCACAAACCATCCACGCGCTGGGATGATTACTTCGCGGCGCCTTTGCGGAGCTGTTCGGGGCTGACACCGCCGCCATCTTTGTCCGGCCCGCCGACAGGGCCGGCCATCGGCGGAGTCTCGAAAAACTTTCCATCTTCCACCATGCGCGGGTCGCCGCTACTGCGCAGCACGTCGAGCAATCGCTTTTCCAAACTTGCGCGAATGGCAGCGTACGCAGGGTCTTCAGCGACGTTGTTCACTTGGTGCGGATCACGCACCATATCGTAGAGTTCGAAGCGCGGTCGTTTGCCGTAAGCCCTTTCATACACGGCCTTCCACTCGGGGTCGTTGCGCTTGCCGACGAGCCACGCCTTGGTCGGGCCCGCGTCATCGTCGGGCAGCGTCACTCGCGTCTGTTCGGTGATTTCTCCCGCAGCCGGCGGAGTCGCAGAATCAAGCCGGTAGGGCTCGCCGAGAGGCCAGCGCTCGGGATGAAAATTGATGATGAGCGAATGCTCTTTCGTGCGAATCGCCCGCTGCGGATACGGGAGCCAGCCGTCCCGCGCGTTCTCCACGTGGCGCTCGCGGCCGATGAAAACCGCATCGCGCGATGATTCGACGACGCCGGATTTTTCGGACCGCAGGATATTTGCAAGGCTTCGGGCGCTCATCGCTTCGGGGACTTTGACACCGCACAGCTCAAGGAAAGTCGGGGCGAGATCGGGAAGCGAAACGAGATCATCCACGACCCGTCCGCCTTTCCCTCCCGCCCACCGGATGGCCAACGAGACGCTGGAGCCGAAGTCGTAGAGGTTGCACTTCCCGTGCGGAAAACCGGGCGCGCCGTGATCACCGCTGACTACGACGATCGTGTTGTCGAGCTCGCCAATCGCCTCCAGTTTTTTCAGGAAGACACCGAGCGCCGCATCAAGCGCCATTGCCTCACCAAAGTAGTCTGCCACGTCCTCGCGAATCTCCGGCACGTCGGGCAAAAACGGCGGCAGTTTTCCTTTCAGCTCGTCGGGATTGAGATTCCAAAGGGCTTTACCCGAGCCTTTCTGCCACTTGCGATGCGTGTTCGTGGGACCAAACCAAAAACAGAACGGCGCATCCGCAGGCCGGGCCGCGAGGAACGCATCGAAGTTTGCGCCGACCTCGCCGAGCAACTCTGCTTTCGCCGCTTCGAGAGTGCTTCCCGATGCGACCAATTTAGTCACGGTTTCCGAGAAATTATTGAAACGCCGCCCGGCCTTCTCGAATGCGAATTTTTGTCCGCCATACGGTGCGTCGGCGGACGTGCCGGGGCTCCACACTTTATACATCTTTCCGATGTGATAACCCGCGCTTTGGAGGAGCAGCGGGTAGGCCGGGTTCGACCCATCCCACACGGCCCCGCGCAAAATCGCTCCGCGTCCCGTCTGCCAGAAATACTGCCCGGAGAGCAGCGCACTGCGGCACGGCGTACAGCTCGGCGCAGAGACAAACGCCCGCCGAAAAAGAACGCCCTCGGCGGCGACACGGTCGAAATTCGGGGTGCGAATCAAATCGTTCATCCCTCCCGGCCCATCGAGCTTCGCGTACGCGCTGGCGTGACGACCCCAATCGTCCGCAAACACAAATACGATATTGGGTCGCCGGGATTCAGCGGAGAATGCCGGCAGAAACGATAACAGGGAGACGACCAAGAGCAGAAATGAGCGCATGTGTCCTGGATATACCATTTCAAGGAGCGATGCTGACAAAAATTTCGGAGTCGGGTGTGATCAAAAGCGGATTTGGGCAAGGGTTGGAAGGTGGCGCATAGAGCCTACGCTACATCCGCCGTTCGCGCGAGCTACGATGAACCAAGACCTTTCGCTCGCTTGCTTCACTTTCAATCACACCAGTCAACTGCTCTATCTCCAAACTATCGTCTGGTAGTTGCGGGAATGCTCCTTCGTTCGTATCATCTTCGCTTTTGAAGCCCGACGCGACCATTCCGACAACCAAAACACGCGCCCATCGCCCGTGGTGGCTCCGCGCGTTGCGGGCGGGACTGTGGACATTACTTCTGCTGGCGATTTTCCACCGGCCCATCGTTTACTACGGAGGGCGCCGAGCTGCGATCTACTTCGCGAAGAAAGAGAACATCGCGCTCGATTTGAAGATCGATGGCAACTTATGGAGCGGGCTGGAAGTCAGCGGCATCCGCGCCACCCGAATCGTGCCCGCATCTGCTGCAATCGAGACGCTCACGTTGGACCGCGTCGCAGTCGGCTATGATATATGGAAGCTCATCCGCGGCGACTTATCGGGCCTTCAGCGCGTGGAAGTCGGGACGCTCAATGCGGAACTTCGCGCAGATTCGACTCCGAAAAAACGCCCGGAGAAACAACCGGTGCCACTCGCCGACTCATTGCGTGCGCTGCTTTCCAAGCCCTTGCCGACGCCCATCTTATCCATCAAGCGGGTGGATCTTCGCGGGCTCGTCGTAGTGGAGAATTTCCGGCTGAGTCTGTTGCCGGACACCGCGGGCATCCTCGCATGGGATGCGATCGGGATTCCCGGACAGCCGCCGATTCCCGGATTTCAGGCAGCAACCCAGTTCAGCGCGGGGAGGCTTGTCGTGAGCGCTCCGAGCGCGCCCATCCTACTCGCCGCGGCGAAGGACGGCGCATTGACTGCGGAGCTCAACATCCTCGGCAGCCGCCTCTCCGCGCAGGTCGCGCCAGCCCCCAAAGGCGGTCGTCTGCACGGCGATGTGAAGATTGAGAAGCTCGATGCGCAGGCGCTCGGAAAACAATTCGGCGCGGAGCTGCCCATCGCGCTCACGGTGCCGGACATCGTGGTATCTTTCGACGGAATCCCGGAAGAGCCTTCCACATGGAACAGCACGGTGAACGCGTTCGTACTGACGCCCGGAGCAGCGAACATCCCGAGTGGCCGCTTGGAGATGCGGATGTCGGTGAAGGATCTCGTTCTAAAAGTGGACGCGCTCAACGTGGACTCTGCGGGCGTCACGTTTCGCGGAAAAGGAGAGGTGCCGCTCGGCGGTCTGCTCTCGCAAAAGGACAGGCGCGGATTGCCGGAAACGGGCACATTCGGGTTCGACATCGAAGCGAACGATCTGTCCGTTCCCTCCGCATTTCTGCCGGTCCCGCTCACCGGAAAGCTGACGGGTCACGGCGGCCTGGTTATCGAGGGCGGCGAAGTAAAGTTCGGGTTGACCGCGACGGGCGACGGCGTGGCAGCCCATAGCTACAAAGTGACTCACAACACCCTTCAAATCGACGCCCGCATTCCCGCGCGGCTCGATGCAAAACTGAAGGACCTCGTGGTCACGTCGGAGTTGACGATCAACGATATCAACGCAGGAGCGGCCCGCGTGGAAAAAGTGCGCGTCCTCTCGGAATTTCGCGATCTTCGCGCTGCAATCAAGGAACTCCGCATCGAGCGCGGAACGGGCATCATCACTGCATTCGGCAACGCGGTCATCGATGAAAAAGGTGCGCTCGTCGGAACTCCGGAGGGCCAGTTCACCATTCGTATTCCTTCCATCGCGGATTTCGGAATCGCCGTGAATGGAGCGCCGCTCTCGGGGTCTCTCGATGGCGGGGGCGAGTTCACTTTAGGGCGGCCCATCGATGCGTCGAAAGGACGCCTCAGCCTGCACGGGAAGAACTTGAAAATTGGAAGCGCCCCCGCCGGCACCATAGATATCGAGGCGAGCATCGCGGACGGCGAAGTCGTGGCAAACAAGTGTGTCGTGGAGTTGCCGGGGAAAGCGTCCATTGTCGCCGACGGACGCTTCGGCTTGAAGTTGCCGAACGCTTTCGCTGGAAAACTCGCCTTGAAGATCCCGGACCTCTCTGCATTCCAATCAATCCTCGCTGCCTTTGGAGAAAAGCGGCCCATTGCTGGCAGCGTGGATCTCGCTGTGGATGGAAAGGGTGAATCTGGGAAGCCTGAAGCGGTGATCACGCTCGGCGCCAAGGCCGTGAAGTTCGGGACCCTCAAAGTCAACGAAGCCCGTGTGAACGCAGTCGTGCGCAACGACTCCGCAGAAATCAGCGATCTGTTTTTCACGAACGAAACCATTCGCGCCACAGCGCGGGCGGCATGGAAAGACGGACAGGTCGCAGTCTCGGATATCGATGTCCGGCTCGATGGGCAGAACGTCCTCGCCGGTTCGCTCTCCGCGCCTTTTCAGCCGCACGGGCCGAAGCCGGTGCCGTTCGACCAGCCGGTCAGTGCCAGTCTTGTCGCCCGCGAACTCGACCTCGCGAAGCTGCTCGCGTCGCTGGGGCAGCCTGCCTCCGCATCGGGGAAGATGTCGGCGACCGTGGATGTTTCCGGCACGATCGCTAAGCCAAAAGCCGTCGTGATAGTGAAGGGAGAAGGGATGCGTGTAGCGGGAGTGGATACGATTCCCCTGACCACATTCGACACCCGCGCGACGTTTGAGGGCTCGGAGTTGAGAATCACGGGCATCATCCGCCAGCCGCTCGTCCAGCCCATCACATTCTCCGCGAGTACGACGGCGGATATGGATGCGCTTTTGGCAGGGAAATTCCCTGACCTCTCGGCAATCCCGCTTAAGGCGGAAGTCAACATTCCACCTTCGCCGATCGACTTCATTCCGGATTTTGTTCCAGCCATCCGAAAGATCATCGGCAAGTCGAGCGCTTCCGTGCGAATTGGCGGCTCGGTCGCAAAGCCCGTCATCGAGGGAAGTGTCACACTCGATGTTGAAGTCGTCAGATTCGTTGATACCGCGATCCCGACGCTCACCGCTTTCAAGGCCCGAATCGATTCCACCGGGGATCGTATCACTATCACACAATTTGGGGGCGAAGCAGGCGGCGGACGTTTCGCGCTAACAGGCGGGATCAACATCGCTGATATCGCCCAGCCCGTTTTCGATCTCGTTTTCAAATCCAAGGACGTGCTGTTGGTACGGGATGATACCGTGCTCATTCGCGCGGAAACCGATGTGGCTGTGCGCGGGCCGCTGAACACTGCAAACGTGAGCGGAACGGTTTATATCGTGCAAAGTCGGTTTAATAAGGAGATCGAAATTCTTCCCCTCGCCCTCCCCGGGAAACCTCAGCCGGTGCCAGCGATTGTGGCACAACGGAGGGTTGTTTCATTCCCCCAGCCACCGCTTCGCGACTGGACGTTCAACGTATCCGTGAAGACCCGCGCCGACGATCCGTTTGTTGTCCGGGGCAATCTCGCGCGCGGAAAAGTCACCGTCGATCTCCGACTCGCAGGCACTGGAAAAAATCCGTATTTGGTCGGTGCCGCCACGATCGACCAATTCTCTGCGACTCTCCCGCTGAGCACACTCACGACCCGCCGCGGGCTCGTGACATTCAGCGAAGACGCGCCGTTTGAGCCGCGCGTAGAAATCGAAGCCGAATCGAGAATCCGGCAATACACCGTCATCATCCGGATCGATGGCCCGGCGAGCAAACCGCGACTCGAACTTACGAGCGAGCCTCCCCTTCCCCAGCAGGAAATCCTTTCACTGCTCTCCACGGGATCGCTCAGTGGCGAGATCGGCGCGAACAACACCGCGATGGCCACCCGCGCTGCGGTGCTCGTCGTGAAGGGATGGTACAAGAAGGTTTTCAAGAAGGACTTCCCGCTTGGCGGCAATGAAGGGGGCGATTCGTTGATGGATCGTTTCGAAGTGGATTTCGGCGCAGTGGACCCAAAGACCGGGCGCAACGAAACCACCGCCCAACTGCGGGTGACCGAACGTCTCTATTTTATCGGTGACTTGGAGCTCGGTGGCGGTTTCTCCGGCCGGGTAAAATATCTTTTCCGCTTCCGATGACGCTCGCTGTTTCCAGACTCACCGTTCGTTTCCTCTCGCTCGTCTGCATGACGTGGCTCGCGCTCCTCACGCACGCAGCGGGTGCGGAAGTGCGATTTTCCGGCGCGAAAGACGTTCCCGATGTGGTGCTCCTCGAAGCCGTAGCCGAGCAGTTGCAGGAGATTCAGAGCAAAGGAGCGACCTCGGCGCGGGCGGACGACGCCGCATTCTTCCTCACGATCTTCTATCACAAGCAGGGCTATTCTCGCGCCACCGTGGAATATGAACTTCGCGGCTCGACCGTGGTCCTCAAGGTCTCCGAAGGACCGCGGGCGGTGCTCCGCTCCGTCTCATTTGTCGGCAACAAGAACATCGATGCGGCGATGCTTTCGAAGTTCTTCTCCGGCGTGCCGCAGTCCGAAATCGCGACTGCGAATCTCCCTTATCACGAATCCGATGTCACCGCAGGGGCCGGGCGCGTCCAAGGCTATTACGTCAGCGAAGGATGGCTCAATGCAACCGCCGAGACTAGCCGCACGCGTGTCTCCCGCGACGGGAAAGCCGCCGATGTCGTCGTGGAGATTATCGAAGGGACCCGCTATTTTTTTGGCGAAGTCACCTTCGCCGGGGACACTCGATATCCAGTCCCCGACCTCATTGCAGCACTCGGCGCGAAGCCGGAAGGTCCGTTCAATCCCGCGTTGGTGAACGTCATGCAAGGCTCGCTGCGTTCATGGTTGCGGGGCCGCGGGCATTTTTCCGCAGAAGTCATGGCGGAGGCCGATGTCACTCTCGCAGCTTCTGGAAGGGTTCCCTTGCGTTTTGAGGTTCGTGCCGGTCCGAAATTCCGCGTGAATGGAATCAGCCAAACCGGGCTGGATCGCGTGAAGCCGGAGTTTCTGGTTCAGCGTTTCAAGAAGATCACCGACGCGGAATACAATCCGGCACTTGTGGATGAAAAGTATCGCGAGCTGCTTCGGACTGGGCTCTTCCGGACTCTCCGGATCGTTCCGAGAAAAACAGGGGCGGATCAATTGACGCTCGATATTGGGGTGGAGGAAGCAAAGCAGAAGGAATTCGGCTTCGAGGTCGGATTTGGAAGTTACGACGGATTGATTGCAATCCTCCGGGCGGGCGATCGAAACTTCCTCCGCACGGGCAGGCCCCTCACAGTCGAATTGCAAAGTTCGCAACGCGGATTTGAAGGAGAGATTTTGCATATCGATCCTTGGTTTCTCGAGTCCGATTGGACCCTGCGGACCCGCTTGTTTTCGCAGTTCCGCGATGAAGAAGGATACTCGCACAAAGGCGCGGGAATTCGTGTGGAAGCAAGCCGCAAACTCACGTCCCGCTGGGAGGTCTCGGGGTTCACCGAGTTCGGATACACCACGGTCACTACCGTGGATATCGACCCGGCTTTGCTCGGTCCTCTCGACTACACGCTCGCAGCCGTTGGCTTGACTCAAAAATTCGACTACCGGGACGATCCGCTAAACCCACGCCGCGGCTTCGTTTTCTCAAATTCGCTCGAGTTGGATGCGCTCGACGGGCAACTGGCATTTGGCCGCGTGTCCGCCCGATACTCCTATTACCGAACCATCGGTAAATCGCTGATCGCAGCCGGTGTCCGCTTCGGGTGGAACATTCCCGTAGGCGACGCGGCAGATGTGCCGATCGACCTCCGGTATTTCAACGGCGGCGGTGGAAGCGTCCGCAGCTTTGCAGAGCGGGACCTTGGCCCGAAAGACGCCACCGGCCATCCGCTCGGCGGCTCATTTTACACCGTTGCAAATGTGGAGTGGGATTTCCCACTCACAGACGCATTCGGCGGGGCACTTTTTGTGGATGCCGGAAACCTCACGAGCGAAGCAACGCCCGCCTTCGAAGACATGCGTCTCGGTATCGGTGCCGGCGTGCGATACAATCTTCCCATCGGGCCCATGCGCCTGGATTTCGGCTACAATCCTTCGCGCCGTGAAGGCGAGGATATCGGCGCCATGCACTTTAGTTTCGGATTCGCGTTCTAGCGCGGACTAGTGCTCTGTCAGTCGTGAGGTTAATGTAATCCGCTCGAGCAATCCGGCGGTGACTTGTGACTCGTGAGTGGTGACTGGTCGCAAGCGTGTGTTGGCGTGGTTTTCCCGCTTGCGACTAATCACCACTCTCGAGTCACAAATCACAGCCGATAAACACGCCGGCATGCCATCACACGACGACTGCCAGAGCACTAACCCGCCGCGGCTTTTGCCAGCGTTGCCGTCGTGCTCTTCCCCGGCACGAGCGGTAGAATCTCGATTCGCGTACCCGCCTCCTGCAGCGCCCCGCGCTCTCCGGGATCGAGTGTCGCGACCGTGTAATCGCCACCTTTCGCATAAACATGCGGGCGGATCTCGCGCACCAAATCCGTCACGCGCTCCGTGTGAAACAGCACGACAAAATCCACGCACTCCAGCCCGGCGAGCACCTCCGCGCGATCCAGCTCGCTGTTGATTGGACGTGTCGGCCCCTTCAACGCGCGGACGCTCTCATCGCCATTCACCGCCACCACCAGCGCATCCCCGAGCGCGCGCGCCTGCTGCAAATAACGCACATGCCCGACGTGCAAAATATCGAAGCATCCGTTTGTGAATACGAGCGACTTCCCCCCGGCACCCATCGCAGTGCAGATGGCGGAAAGTTCACCAGCGGTTTTTAGTTTTTGCATCGCACTACGGTTTCTTCTTTTTCGCAGGCGCTTTCCCGGCCGGCGTTTTTCCAGTGGTTCCTTTTGCCTTACGGGCCGGCTTTTTGGGCGCCGTTTTCTTTGCGGGTTTCTTCACCACGGAGGATTCGATCTCCACTCCGAAAATCGCGCTGAGGTCATCGACATCAAGCCCCGCAGCAGCCGCTCCTGTATCTGCGATTGCGGCGTCGGCAGTCGCTGCGGTGATGAGCTCCTGCATGTCCGCCCCGCGCAAGGTGAAGAACAACTCGGGCTTGCCATCCAGCCGCGCGCCGACGCCGTAGAGCGTTGCTGCGACATGCTTGCACATGGATGCACCATCCGGACAGGAGCACGAGAGCTTGATTTCTTTCGGTGCCGGAAAAAGACCGCCGGACCGGCTGGTAATTTCCTCCAGCACACCTTTGTCCAGCCGCCCTTGCAGCAAATCGAGAAGGCTCGCGATTTTTCCCGCACAACGTTTTTTGAACGCACTCCACGCAGAACTCGCGAGCGCCGAGATGCTGATCGTGACGGTGTAAAGCGAGCTTCCCTGCACGAGTGCAGTGACTTTTCCTTCAGCGATTTTGAGGTCGATGACGGAGCCGTTCCGCACATACGTCCGACCGCGCGGGAGTCGATTCGAGTAGTCACTATAAGACTCCAGATTCTCGCACCATTCCTTCCCCCAAAAAGTCGCCGCGATCTTGCGGCCCGAAATATCGACAGGCTCAAGTTTCTTTCCGGATTTCTCCATTTGCTTTGCCTTCTTCGCAGCCTGTTCGCGGCGTTTGGCGACCGGTACGTAAGGGGCAAAGTGAGAATAACGACTCCATGACATGCGCGAAAAATGGTGCGCCATCATTGCAACGTCGAGAATAAATAGGCCTGTCGTCCGCCCTCCGCCCACAGCGCGCAACGCAGCGGGAGGGTAAATGACGAATGACGAACCCCGAGGTTGTTCAAAATATCATTTTGTGAACATCATTCTGTTTTCTGGAGCTTCGATAGCCGAACAACGCTCACGGACTGAAGTGTACTTCGATCGACGTTTACAGAATGATGATTACAGAATGATTTTCCGCCTGCGAATTCGTCATTCGTCATTCGTCATTCGTCATTCGTCATTCGTAATTCGTAATTCGTAATTCGTAATTCGTCCCGCCCGTCATTCACTCCCCCGCGCTGTTGAGATCCAGCGAGACGAATCGCAGCAGCTCGGCATTGTCCATTTCGGTGAGCAGCGTTTCAGCGCCGCCCTCGCCGCCGAGGAGCGATTCGGCCATCGCCCGCTTCTCGGCGAGCATGGCGTCGATGCGTTCTTCGAGCGTGCCGCGGCAGACGAATTTATGCACGAGCACGTTGCGCTTTTGGCCGATGCGGAATGCGCGGTCGGTGGCCTGATTTTCCACGGCGGGATTCCACCAGCGATCGAAATGAAAGACGTGACTCGCCGCGGTGAGCGTGAGGCCGGAGCCGCCTGCTTTGAGCGAGAGGACGAAGAATGGCGGGCCGTCGTCGCGCTGGAATTCGGCGACAAGTTTTGCGCGTTCCTTCACGGGCGTGCCGCCGTGGAGGACAAGCCCCGGACGGCCGAACACCGTGCGGAGATGAGCTTCGAGCGGCGCGGTCATTTCCTGAAACTGGGTGAAGACGAGCGCCTTTTCCTGGCGGCTGGCGATCTCTTCGCAAAGCTCGGTGAGGCGTCCAAATTTCCCGCTATCGGCAGGCGCAAACTCGCCGTCGTTCAGCCACTGGCAGGGGTGGTTGCAGATTTGTTTGAAGCGCATGAGGAACGCGAGCACGAGCCCGCGCCGCTGGATGCCGTCTGCGTCTTCGAGGCGCTCGGCGAGTTCGCCGACGCTCTCCTGGTAAAGCGCGGCCTGCTTGCGGCTGAGGCCGCACGATACGGTGAGTTCCGTCTTGTCCGGCAGGTCGGCGATGATGCTGCGGTCCGTCTTCATCCGTCGCAAAATGTAGGGCTGCACCAGCCGGCGCAGCGGGGCGAAATCGGGCGGCTCGGCTTTTTGGATCGCTTTCACGTAGCGGGAAAACTCGGGCGCGCTGCCGAGCAGTCCGGGATTCAGGAAATCGTAGAGCGACCACAGGTCGCCGGGGCGGTTCTCCACGGGCGTGCCGCTGAGCGCGATGCGGGCCGCGCCCTTGAGTTTCTTCACAGCCTTAGTCTGCCCGGAGCCGGGATTTTTGATGGCCTGCGCTTCGTCCAAAATGACGAGCCGCCACTCGCGGTCCGCCAGCCAGCCGATCCGCCCGGCCTGCGTGTAAGTGGTCATCACGACATCCGCGCCCGCCATCCATTTTGCGGCCGTTTTTTCTTCGCGCCACGCGCCGTCGGGCGATTGCGATGGGTGCGCGGTGACGACGCGCAGCGCCGGTGCAAAGCGCGCGATTTCGTTGCGCCAGTTCATCAGCAGCGAGGCGGGCGCGACGAGCAGCGAGGGCTTTGCTTTTGGCGGGGCGCTTTCGCGGCGGAGTTGCAGCAGGAGCGCGATGACCTGGATGGTTTTGCCGAGGCCCATGTCGTCGGCCAGACACGCGCCGAGCCCGAGGCTTTGCAGGAACCACATCCAGTGCACGCCCTTGGATTGATAAGGCCGGAGCGACGCGTTCAGCCCGGAATTCGGATCAAATTTTCCGGCTCGCTCGGGACTGCGGATGCTCTCCAGAGTCTCGCGCAGCCAGCCGCCGGCCGAGACTTGCGACCAGTCGGCGAGCGTCGCCTCTTCCTCGCCGCCGCCTGTCTCCCGCACGCCGGAAATCATGCGCATCCCTTTTAGAAAACTCACGCCATCGCCGGAGTCGGCCTGCACTTGCTTCCAATGCGCGAGCACGGTTTTCAGCTTTTCGCGATCCACTTCGACCCACTGGCCGCGCAGCAAAACGAGGTTTTCCTTGGATGCCATGAGCGCCCGCCATTCGGCATCGGTGAGTTCCTCGCCATCGAGCGCCGCCGCCGCGCGAAACTGGAGCAGACTATCCACACCGACGCCGCCGGACGTCGTTCCGCCGATGGTCACGCTCACGCCGGGACGCGGCCCTTTTCCGCCGCGCCACCAGTTCGGGATGCGCACGACGATGCCGCATTCCTCCATCACCGGAGCCTCTTTCAAAAACGCGTGCGCCTGCGCGGGCGACCACGCCTGCGGCTGGAAAATGCGGCGGCTTTCCATCATCTCCCGCGCCCACGGACTGCGCTCGGATGCCCGCTGCACGGGCTCCAGCAGCGCGCGGAGTGCAGCCTGGTTTTTCGCACCCGCGTAATCTTGCAGCGCCCTCGCGAGCGGCAGATGCACGGGCTTGTCCTGCGCGGAGAGCCGGTGCGTAAACGTGGCCATGAATGCAAACGGCGTCTCCGGCGAGCGCTTGTTTTCCGCGAGGTGAAATGTGACGCGCCCGAGCAAATGCAGCGCGGGATTGATCTTCCCGAGCCACGCTTTCAGCCCGCCCGCAGCCTTCGCCAGCGCGGCGACTGTCGTTTCCAACTCGCGCCACAACGCTTCGAAAACAGCCGGGCTCGCATACTCCGCACCGCGCATCGCCGGGATGCGCAGGGGCAATCCAAAGAACAGCCCGTCCGGTGGCGGGACGCTGATTGGCGCACCATCATCCGACTCCGGCACTTGCGCGAGAACGTGGAGGAACGTGTTTGCAAATTCCCGCCAGAACACCGCCCCCGCCGGCCAGCCCGACACCGCTCCGCGCACCGCCGCAAGCGCAAGCAATCCGTCGGCGGACGAGCGTGAAAAGTCCGGCTGAAACGCGAGCACTCCCCCGCGGTCACCATCCGTCTCTTCGACCCAAATCCGCCCTGCCGGGCTAAGCGCCAGTTCATGTGTCATACACACTCACCTGCGCAATTTCCTCGCGGAAAATCAACTATCGTTTCAGCCGGAAAAATTCCTTCGGCGCACTCGGCGTGATGCTCACGGGGCTGCCGGAGACGGGCGCGGGATACCAATTGATGAGGTCGTACGAGCGCTCAAGGATGTCGCCGCTACCGAACCAATATAGCACGGGCTGGCCGCCGGATTTGGAGAGGTTCAGCTTGAGCGGGAACTCGTTCACCGGCGTTCCCGTCAGGCGCAAATCGAACGACAAATCGCTGCTCGTATTGTTGTATTGGTGCACCGAGACGGCGATCGTGTTCACACCGTTGTGGAGCAGCGCCAGCGGGATGGTGAAGGCGAGTTTCGTGTTGTCCGCGGGCGCACTGGTGATGTTGAAGTTTGCATAGCTCGCGAGGGTGCCCGCGGGATTGACGTTCGCGCTCCGTGCGACTTCCGTTCCGTTGACATACACGACAGCGCCGTCGTCACTGGTAACTTCGCCGGCCACGCTCGCGATGATGGCTGTATCGGAAATGGTGAACGTGTTGCGGAAGAGAAACGATGGCCCGCTTTGTGTGTTCGTGGTTCCCGCATCATAGTCCACATTGACGAAAGTCTGATTCTCATCGTTGTCGCCAAACCCTGTGTGGGTGCGAACGGTCGTCCACGACGAATCGTCGAAGCCCTCATCTTTCCAGGCGGAGCCAACCGTGCTGATGAAAGTGGCGAGCGAGGCCGAAGTGAAATCGGTCTTCGCGCGCCAGAGCGAACCCGCAGTTCCGGTCACGCCCGCTAGACCGGTGCCGCCGGTGCCGTAAACGGTGTAGTTTTGGACAGGATTACTCGCAGGTGCTTTCACATACACCTGCTCGCCTGTGATTTCGCCGTTCACAGGATTGCCCAGCGCGACACGGAGGAGACCGTAGTTGCCGGGCGTGGCGACGGCGGCTGCGAAGGTCTTGATCGTCTCGCCCGGCTGGAACGTGAGCGTGCCGCTGGCGAGCGTGGTCTCGCTCTCGGAGGCGGCGTCCGTTTTTCCAAAGACTGCCCAGCCGCACGAGACGACATTTGAGCTAAAGCTGCTGAGCCGCACCGTAAATGTGCCTGCGTAGTTCGCGGTGTCGGTGGCCGTCTGGTAGGTGCTGATGCCGATGCCGACGTTCGAGCCGGGGACGGGCATGAATGCAGCGAGTTGCGCAGCGTGCGCGGGGTTCGCCGGATTCCACGTGGTATTAGCGGGATGCCGCGAATCGGGCTGCGAGATGAGGTTGTCGCGGACGTTGAAATACGGGTTTCCGAATGAATTGAGGTCCGTCGTCTGGTAAATCCAGGCGTTAGCCTGAGTGGGGTGCCACTGGCCGCTGAACGCGTCGCGGAAGATGCTGTTGAGGATGATGGAGTTTTTTACCTCGGCGGCGGCGTTGTAGCTGTAGCCGCTGCCGTAATTGTCGCCCCAGCGGACGCCGACCATGTTGCCGGTGAATAGGCAGCCGTCCACCTTTGTGTGTGGTCCGTCGGATGTGCCGCTGTTGCTGTAGCCTGCCTCGACGCCCTGGCCGCAATTGATAAAGACGCAGCCCGTGAAATAGACGTTTCGCTGGCCGGAGAGACTGTTGCCTTCGTGGTAGGTGCCCTCGTACCAGTTGTTCGTGGAGTTAAAGCGCGTGGTGGTCGTGCCGCTGTCCGGGTCCACGGTATTGAACGGGCTGGTGCCGCCGCTGCCGCCGGAATCAATGCCGTCGTCCTTCGTAAAGCCGATCACCGTGTTTGTGATCGAAAGATCGCCCGCTGTGAGATAAAGCCCGTCGTTGTCGTCATCGACGAAATTGCCCGTCTCGCTGGGGAACTCGATGAGCGCCGACCGGTCGATTGTCACCTTGCTGTTGTTCAACTCACCACTCGTAATCGCGCGCTGGTAAAGCGTCCGCGAGAGATCGATCCACGTGTTGTTCCGCGAGTTCATGATCTGCTGGTTATCGATGCAGAAGCAGTCTGTGAGATGTAGCTGTGCGCCGATTCCCGGTGCCGTGCCTGCGCCCGCGACGAGGAAGAGCACCTGCTCGTTCTGGTGCGTCGAACCTCCGATGCCGGGGTTGTTGCCGAACCAGTTGTCGTCCTCGCCGGAGCCGGTGAAA
Source organism: Verrucomicrobiaceae bacterium (assembly GCA_043755735.1). GTDB lineage: Bacteria > Verrucomicrobiota > Verrucomicrobiia > Chthoniobacterales > Chthoniobacteraceae > SXWH01. Next base: position 21,514 of record JAYUSJ010000076.1, read on the forward strand.
AACGCCCACTGCGCATTTACCTGCGCGGCAGCGTTGCGAAGCTCGATGCCGCCCCATGGCTGGCCGGGGGTGTCCGCGCAAAAGACGACCGGGTTTGCCTCGGTGCCGTTCACATTCATGATGCCGTCCACGCGAATCTCCGCGGCGGAACCGTTTGTCGCAGTGCCGGTATACACTTTCACCACCGTGCCCTCGCCGACGGTGAGGGTGACGCCGGGGCTGACGGTGAGCCCGCCGGTGACGTGGATGCGCGAGTGCGCAGGCCACGTGGTATCCGCAGCGATGGTGCCGCTCACAGCCGTGAACACGGGCGCAGCTTCAAAGTTGATCGCGGGATTTGCCGTAAGGCCGTTCAACACGGCATTTACATTCACCGTACCGGCGGCAGTCGCGGCGGGTGCGTTCACCGAGCCCCAACCGCGGCGCATCTGCACTTTCGTCGCCGGAAATCCGCCCATCGCAACGATGCCGTTGAGGCGCACGGTTTCATTTGCTCCGTCCACGAGCTTGAACGCCATCGGCACCGGCATTCCGACGGGAAAGGCAGAAGGCGCGATCGCTTTAAACGTCTTCCCTGCAAATGCCGAGGGTGCGTCCTGCACCGACTTAAACGGCGTGTGTGTCGGGATGCCATCTTCACTGCCGCCGCGGGCGCTATTCGTGACGATAAAGCGCACCACCCGCGAACTCACCAGCGCGCCGCCGCCGTCGCGACTCTCAGCGCGCAATTCGTGGTAACGCACGGAAGTCACAGTAACCGGGCTGCCCACGAGCGTCGGCACATCATCCAGCGTCGCAGTCGTCGTCGTGCCCGCCGTCGTATCGGCGACGACCGTATAACTGCAAGTGTTGCTGTATTTCGTCTTGTCCGCGATGCCGGTGACGGAGACCGCCGCCTGCGCGGATAAAGAAGCGATGGAAAAAGCAAGAGTGCCCAGGAGTAATGGAAGACGCATAATGAAGTCCCCTTCTCCCACGAAATCCCCCCAAGCGCAAACGACATTACCTTAACGGTTTCGTTGGGGTGTGAAGAAATGCGGCATGCACCCGCTCGATGTGGCTCGGGCACCCACCCGTGATCGTGCCCCGGCCCCCGCACCCGCCAAGCCGCACACTCATAAATCGGATGAACTAAGAGACTGCGGAGAAAAACCCATACGTGCGCAGGCCGGGACGACACCGCTACTTTCCCCGTCCCATCATTGGAGCCCGACCGCATCACGGCGGAGTTCCCGGAACGTTCCGGCACCGATCTGGCAGGCTAAACGGAGCTGCCGTAACGTTACGGCATTAATCGCGCAGGCTACGGGGAGTCCTCGGAACGTTGCGGCATCGATCCCGCAGGCTCGGGAGAGTTGCCGGAACGTTCCGGCATCGATCCAAAGGCTCAGCGGAGTCCTTGGAACGTTCCGGCACCAATCCCGGAGGGTTGGGGGAGTCGCCGGAACGTTCCGGCATTGATCCTGGAGACTCAGCGGCGTTGCCGGAACGTTCCGGCTGTATAAATTCAGACAAAAGATTGATGCCGGAACGTTCCGGCATGAATCCCGGAGGCTCGGGAACGTCGTCGGAACGTTCCGGCATCAATCCCGGAGACCCAGCGGCGTTGCCGGAACGTTCCGGCTCTGAGTAAAGTCTCTATTTGACCACCAAAACGTCCATTTTCCCCGAAGTGTATAAAAACAGACACCCCTCGCCGCCCTAAAACCCGCCTCCCCTCGGCCGCATACGCGAAAAGGAGCGGCGAATTCATTCGCCGTCTTGCAAAACGCGAAGCGTCCAACCCCAAAACGAAGCGCATTTCTCGCTCCCGATCCGCCGCGTTCGCGAGATGCTCGCGGCAATGGTCCGGTCCCGATAGGGGCGGAGCATGAGCGAGAATCCTCCACTCTCCGCTTGGCAAGCGCGCCTGAATCCCTACGTTCCCGCGCCCTATGTCCACGTATAAAATCGCAGTTTTGCCGGGCGACGGTATCGGCTCGGAAGTCATGGCTGAGGCGCATCGCGTCCTCGCCGTTGTGCAACAGAAGTTCGGCATCACGCTCGAATGCACGGAGGCCCGCGTGGGCGGAATCGCCATCGACG
>JAYUSJ010000077.1:0-6945 GCA_043755735.1 Verrucomicrobiaceae bacterium
CGCCGATTTTTGTCCACGGAATGCACGGAAGACACGGAAACAAACACGGACGAGGAAGCCCTTTCGCGGCCTCTCGCGCCTCTAGCTGACGGTGCCGAACTTTTGTCAGCTAAAGACGCTAAAATTCGCGAAAAAATTCCGTGTCCTTCCGTGTGTTCCGTGGACCCATTATTGATAACCGAGAAAGTGCGGCGCGAGTTAGCGGATCAGGCATACTGGATTCAGGCAATCATCGCTGCCGCAGCACGGTGTAAGACGAAGCGACTGCTGTATCTCGACCCGTGCATGAGACCCGTTCCGGGCGCAGAGTTGTTTTACCGCGAGGCCGATCAGTCCGCCGCGTATGCTTCCGCCGGATGGTGCTTTGTGCGACGCGGCAAGAAGGTGCTGAAAACGCCAAAGCTCGGCCCGCCCGCGACACTCTTCGATGTGGCATTTCTCAAACGCGCAACGAAGGCGTTCTCGGCGGAGAAGAAGGAGCGCAACTTCGAGGTGTTCCTGCACGCGTTTGCGAAGAAGGAAAAACGCTCGGTGACTGTGCAAGACGTGATGCCATGCGGGTGGAACCGATGAACCGATTGCGGAGAGCGGACTGCGGATTGCGGAAAGACGCGAGCGAGCATCTTTGCGCGTGCCACCTTTCTCTCCGATTTCCGCAATCCGATTTCCGCAATCGCCCATGATCCCTGCCCGCATCATCACCACGTATCGCTCTGCGTATTTGTTCCCGCCTGTCTTTGTGGACTGTATGAAGCGAATGAAGAAGCTGCATCCACGCTGGCAGCATCGCTTTTTCTCCGACCCGGAGTGTCGGGCGTTTATTGAAAAGCGGCGGCCCGATTTGCTGGAGTTGTATGAGTTTTACCCACGCCCGGTGATGCGCTCGGATTTGTTTCGCGTGATCGCCGTGCATGAACTCGGCGGCTTTTATCTGGACCTCGACATCCATCTCCACGAGCGGCTCGACCCGCTGAGGAATACCGGCCTTGTCCTCACCGAAGAATGGAAGATGAGCCGGGAAAACTACGAAGTTCGGCATCGCTCCGAACTCCGGGATGAGCGCGACCTTTTCCAGACGGGCAACTACGGATTTGCAGCAGAGAAAGGCCACTGGTTTCTCCACGAGGTGATCGAGGAAATGATCCGCCGCGCAGAGACAATCACGCCATCTACATGCACGCAGGACGACGTGCTGTTTGCGACCGGGCCGGATGTTTTCAGCACCGTCTATAGCCGCCACCGCGCGGACTTGTGCGCAGGAGTGACAATGCTGCGGGGGACAAACAAACCGAAGGAGCCAAAGCCATCGTTTTCGAGCGGGGAGCCGTGGTGGTTTCAATTCGGCAAATACGGCTCCCATTTGATGACGAGCACCTGGAGGAAGGCGTGAAAGTGCTCGTCTATACCGTCGCTCTGGATTTCGGCCCTGTGCCGTATCACCAATGGATGGCGACGATGTTCATCTCCAGTTTGCAGCGCTCGGGCTATACAGGCGACATCGCACTGCTCACCAACTCGGAAAGCGAGCCTTTTCCGAACGGTCGCAAAGGCGTCGAACAAATCCGAATCGACGTGGCGTCTGCTCCCTATTCAGCGAAATATCTCGCCGCAGCCGTGTTGCCCACCGGATACGATTGGGTGATATTTTTCGACAGTGATTGCCTCGTGCTTCGGAGTCCAGAGGCGATGCTCAACGCGGACGCTGATGTCATTTTCGCCGAGGAGCCGTGGGGGGAAATTACCGACCCGGTGAACAACGCGTATCTGACTGAATCCGAGATGAGGGAGTGCGGACGCACGGCGATCAACTCGGGCATCTTTGCGGTCCGTGGAGATCGATTTCTGGATTTTTCTACCGAGTGGGCAAAGACTGATTCGCTTGCGCCGCTGCGTTACAAACTGTGCTACGATCAGCCCGCGTTCGTGCGGGTGCTTTTAGATTGGAAGGAAGGATGTAAGCCGCTCGGCGAAGAATGGAAGGTCCACTATCCGGAATGCCAAGGGATGAGAATCCAGGATTTCCTGAGCGGAGGCGCATTGCATTTTTGCGGAGTCGGAACGCGGGAGAAACTGAACCGAATGCTCGGCTTCTACATGATGTTGCATGGCGAAAGTGCGATGCCGTTTATTGCGGAACAGTTGAAAGGGTGAGCGGCACTTTCGTGCATGGGCCGTTCACATTAGAAATGCAGTGGAGGACGGCGATGGCGGAAATGAGAGCGAGCTTTGCAAAACCGTAGCAACCTCGTCGCTTTTTTAGATCCCTTCGCGTGCCTGTCGGAGCCTTACTTCATCCAGGCTGCGAGCTGCGGGAGCAGTCGCTCCTTGCTCTCCGCACGGAAGCGCACATCTTCCGCAGCGATTGCTGCGGCCTTCATTGCTGTGGGCGGCAAGTTTGCCTTCACAAATTCCTCCAGCTCCACTGCGCGCGCCTCTTCGGCGAATGCGTGGAAGAGCGACGGCACGTAGCGGTTCGCATCGTTTGCGGTCAGCTTTTCGAGAATCGCTCCGAGATTCTTTTGCGCAAATGTCCACGCCAGCTCGGGGAATTCGCCGCCGGCGATGTCGCGGAGAAGGCGCGTGGATTGCCTCGATGGCAGCTCGCCGCTGAGCACGAGGGCCAGCGCCTTCTTGATGATGGGTTCGCTGCGCGTCGTGATGAGCGCGCGATACAGCTCCGACTTGTGATCCGTCTCGAGCGTCGCCTTCGCACGCTCGTGCAATTGCTCCCAAACCTCCGGTGAAACAAACCTTCCTGCCACGGCCAAAACGGCACCCCGCAGCGGACCATTCAGCGCCTCGGGATTTGCCAGATACTTCGTCAGGCGATCCTGCGCCTCCGCGCGAAATGAGCTTACGCCCCATGCTCCGAGCGTCTCGATTAGTTGCACGCGCAACGACTCCGCGGCGGGCTCTTCGCCGGGCTTTGCGTCCCAGCCGATTCGCCGGGTTATGGGTTCCAGCAGCTTCACGGCGCGGCCGCGGAAATCCCCGCGCTTCTCGCTGCCCCGCATCAGCGAATCGAGAAACGTCAGCGGTCGCACCAGCTCCAGAGCCACGAGCGGTGTTGCCTCATTTCGCAGCAGTTCCGCCACTTCCAGCCACTGCGCCAGCGGCGCGCGGCCAGCGAGCACCAGCGCCCATGTATCCTGCGCGATGGTGATTTGATCGAGCTCCGGCAGCCGCGTCAAATTCAGCTTTATTTGCTCCCACGCCTCCCCTTCGTATTGCACGCGGAAATAGCCCGCCGCTCCCGAGTTCACGACGAGTGGAAGCGTCTGCTTTTGCAGATTCAGCGGTGCCTTTTCCACGAGCTGCACCGACGGCTCGCCTGCGGGAAATGACTTCATCGTGATCGGCACACTCCACGTCAGCGGGGCGGGGGACTTTTGGTGAATCGTGAACCGCTCCTGCGTCAGCGTCACATCCCCGGCCGCATTTGCGCGCACCCGGATCACCGGAAATCCCGGCTGCTCCGTCCAGCCCGCTGCCATTGCGCGCACGTCTTTGCCCGACACCTCGTGCAGCGCCGCCCACAAGTTAGCCGTCGTCGTATTTCCCAGCGCATGACGTTTAAAATACAGCCGCATCCCGTCCCGGAAGACATCCTCTCCTAGCCAGTTTTCGAGCATCCGCAAAAACGCCTGCCCCTTTTGATACGTGATTTCGTCAAACGCCGCCCCGGCCTCGGATTCGTTTGCCACCGGTTGCTGGATGGGATGCGTCGTCGCCCGCGCATCCAGCCGCATCGCGGCTTCCTTCGACCCCGCCGCCGTCGTCCACACCTTCCACGACGGATTAAATTCCGCGCTCGCCTTCGACGCCATCCACGACGCGAATCCCTCGTTCAGCCACAAATTATCCCACCACGCCATCGTCACCAGATCGCCGAACCATTGATGCGCAATCTCGTGGGCCACGATCCCGAACACTCCGCGCCGCGCCGCAAAGCCGTTTTCCTTTTCGCTAAAAAGCAGCGCCGAGTCCGCATAGATAATGCAGCCCCAGTTCTCCATCCCGCCCGCACCCACGCTCGGGAACGCCACTTGATCCAGCTTCGGCAACGAATAGCGCACCGCAAAATATTCATTCATATACGGCAGCACCTGCTTCGTCACCGCCATCGAAAACGCCAGCCGCTCCCTCTTTCCAGGCGTCGCAAAAAAGCCCAGCTTCACGCCCGCGCTCTCGCCCTTCAACTCCTCCAGTTCCGATGAAACATACGCCACGAGATAGCTCGGCATCGGCGGCGTCGTCCCGAATACCACCTCCCGCATTCCTTGCTCCAGCGGGCGTTCGCTCACCACCGGCATATTAAAAAGCGCCGTGTGTTTTGCAGGCACGACCGCCGTGAGTTGAAACGTCGAACGAAAAACCGGCTCGTCCCAGCACGGAAACATCCGCCGCGCATCCGTCGGCTCCATCTGCGTCGCCACCGCTTTGTGCCACGCGCCGCCCGGTTGTTGATAGCGCGTCAAATAGATCCCCTCCGGCGCCTCGCCCAGCACACCCGAAAACTCGATATGCACCCGATGTTTCCCGGCCGCCAAATCGCCCGGCGCAGACAGCGTGAGCAACTCCGCCGCATCATCAACCTTCACCGCCAGCGCCACATCACCCACCGACGCTTTTGCAATCGCCAGCTTCTTTGAATTCAAAACAAACGAGCGCACCGCCTTCGTCGCCTCCACATCCACATCGACCGAGCCCGCGAATTTTGCGCCCTCAATATCCGGCACAATCCGCACCGCATAATGCCGCGGAATCACATCCTTCGGCAACCGGCCCGGCGTCTTTTCAAAAACAAACGGCTCCTCCGCAAAAACCTGCGCTGCCGCCGCGAGAGAGATAAACCAAAATGAAAGCTTCATCGCGCGACCGTGATCAAATCCCAAGGTAACATCAACCGTGATTCCTCCGCCGCACGATGAGATGCATGGTTGAAGCGGCGGGCCATCGTGCCCCCATTGCAAGCCGGACCACGATTTGTTTTTTGCCGGTCGGCGCCCTATGCGTCACGGAACCCTTCCGCAGGCTTTTCCTCAAGGCACTCCGGCAGGGGAAGCCCGCTCCGTTTTATCTATAAAACCGCTCCGTTTAATCAATATTACCTTCTTCTATGCAATATGAGGGGCGTCCGCGAGCGGAGCGTTCTCGCGAAGAGAGTTTGCGGTAACACCCTTTTTTTCAGGCGAATTCACGAGGGTAATTCAGCATTCCGCAGCTCGCGAAAACCGACCGGAAATAAATACTTGGCGACCTTTGCTTTGACAAAAGCGGGATTAAGAGCATAAAGAGTGGCTCGCTTTCGTATGAGAGTCGAATCACAATGTCCGGCAGCTTGAAAACAGCGCAGGAATCAAAAACAAACAAAATAAAGTAAACGCAAATGTCAGAAGGTACCATCAAACGCATCACCGATAAAGGATTCGGTTTCATCGAGAGTTCATCCAAAGTGGACTTGTTCTTCCATCAATCCTCAGTGGAAGGCACTACCTTCGACCAGCTTACAGTTGGACAGAAGGTGTCTTTCAAAGAAGGACAGGGACCAAAAGGTCCACGTGCGGAGAACGTGAAGCCGCTCTAATAGGGCTTTCAAATAGCATGAGCGCCGATGGCCAGTGAGATTCCCACGCGATGGGAAACTGACGGGCCGGTAGATTGAAATCTACGATCGGCGTTTTTATCTTCGGCGACGCTAAGCGGGCTGATCGACGACTTTCAGTCGCTCATTCAGGCCCGCTTCGCGGCGCAGGAAGGTCATCGAAACCGACCGGTCGGCGTAGTCGGAGGCGCGGAGGTTATGGGGCGGCGGTAAGGACCGAAGGGGAGTGAATCCCCTTGTCCCCTTGGGGTGCGTCAGGTTATGCTGGTTTGGGGTTTTATTGCCCGTTTAGTTTCGGGTCCGTCGAGTGGGATTCAGCCTTTCGGTTTGAGTCCCTTTTTTATGCCGACAACAGTCGGATGACCACGATGGGATGGTCGCTGTGAATCATTCTGAAAAAAGCAGTTGGGTCCACGAGGAGGACGAAATAAATGCCAAGGACTCGCTGCGATCAAGACAGTCACCCGCTGGGCGAATGCCCTTTGGCGATTGCCAAGAATGATTTGCAGACGCGAGCCGATGCAGCGTGCGCTCCACAAGCGCATCGGTGTCCCGTCACATATGTTTCGGCTCAATAGAGCCGCCCGCTCACGTTAGAGGCGTGCGGCGGCGGCGCGGACTTTTTGGACGGCGGGGAGGAGGAGTCCGATTAGTGATGAGTCGCCGGGGGTGAGTTCGGCGGAGATGCTGTCGAGCGGCGGGAGCGGCGAGGGGACCCATGTGCCGTTGCGGGCCTGGTTGAGGCCGATGAGGATGGCGATGATGCCGACGCGACCGTCGCCTTGATCAAGGCTGACGTTTTGATCGCGCGGTTTGAAAGGGGCGAAGTTGAGGACGGGGGAGGCGGCGGGGGTGAATTCGTGGAAGTCGCTGAAGAGGACTTGGTGGTTGCCCATGAGGTCCGCTTTTGCGGCATAGACGACGAGCATGACTCCGTTTTTTGCGCCGGGCTTTACGCTGCCGTCGCCGAGTCGGATGTGGGAGAAGTTGAGCGAGGTGTCGCCACCGATGCGCACGGGGCGATAGGCGACGGCTTTACTGGCGGGCAGCTTGAGTGCAGCGCTGAGGCTGGGCACTGCGGGGCCGCCGCCTGCGAGGGCGGTGTGTGCGGTGAAGCCGATGGCGATGAGGGCGAGAATTGTTTTGGCGAGTGTGTTCATTTTTTGTTGATAGGTTTCCGACATTCTACCCGTCTTTCTCGGGATGCCAATGGGATTATCAGGAACCGGATGCGGGGGCGGCGTTGTTATCGAGGACGCTCTTTAGGGTGGTTTTGAGGGTGGTGAATGTGAATGGCTTTTGGAGGAAGCCGGCAAGGCCTTTGCCGTTGAAAGGGACGA
>JAYUSJ010000078.1:0-23461 GCA_043755735.1 Verrucomicrobiaceae bacterium
GTGGCGGATGGGGAGGGATTCGAACCCTCGTAGGTTGTTAAGACCTAACACGCTTTCCAAGCGGGCGCGATCGACCACTCTGCCACCCATCCGTTTGAGACCACGTAGAGTGTGCGGTTTTCGCAGGGACGCAAGCTCGGAAATCGCGGTGTGCGAAATAAGTCCATGGCCACCCCGGAATCAGATGACGGAAAACTTTGTGGCATGGCGCGGATGTTTTCCCCATTCTGTGCGCGCACACATGAAATATCTCATCGCCGCCATCGCCATTTCCGGAGCCACTGCATTTGCTGAAGAAGGATTCACGCCTCTCTTCAATGGCAAGGATTTAACCGGCTGGGAGCAGCACAGCGGCAAGGCGGAGTATCGCGTGGAAGACGGCGCGGTCGTCGGCAAAACGGTGCTCGGCACCGGCAACTCGTTCCTTTGCACCAAAGAGCAATACGGCGACTTCGTGCTGGAATTCGAATTCAAAGTCGCGAAGGACATGAACTCGGGCGTGCAGTTTCGCAGCCAGTTTTACCCCAAGGACACGGAGCTGGAAATTGGCGGCAAGATGAAGAAATTCGCGGCCGACCGCGTCCACGGCTACCAGTTCGAAATCGACCCGTCGCCCCGCGCTTACACCGGCGGAATCTTCGACGAAGCGCGTCGCGGATGGCTGAAGGACCTCAAGGGAAATGAGCCCGCGCAAAAGGCTTTCAAGCAGGGCGATTGGAACGCTGCCCGCATCGAGTGCAAGGGCGATTCCATCAAGACTTTCATCAATGGCGTGCCAGCTGCGGAGCTCAAGGACGGTCTGACGTCAAAGGGTGTCATCGCGCTGCAAGTCCACGGTATTGGCAAAGGGAAGAACCCCGGCGAGGAAATCCGCTGGCGCAATATCCGCATCAAGGAAATCAAGTAGGATCAGTTCCTATTCGCGGGAAGATAGCGGTAGTAGGATTCCAGCATCAGCACGCTGAGTGCGGTGCGATAGGTCGCGCCGGTCGCGCTGCTTTCGGTCTGCAAATTTCCGTGCGCGGGGTTTCGCATGATGGGCCAGCTTCCGTCCGGGGACTGGGCTTTGACGATCTCGTTGGAGAATAGATCGTTCCATTTTCTCCAACTGCTCCCGCCAAACATGAGCAGCGCCTGGGTATGATAATACCACGCGTAAAGGTCGGCTTTTTCGTGCTGGTATCGCACTGGGAATTCGTCGAGCCCGCGCATGATGAAGTCAACGCCGCGCTTGCAGCCGGTGTCTCGTGCGCCGCGCCAGAACATCTCGCATAGGACGCCGACGCCGGTGAGCGACCAGCGATCCTCGGCCTTGCGATAGCCGTATCCGCCTTTGTCCGTCTGCACGCGATTGAAGTTAATCATTGCGCGGTCGAGCGCTTTTTCGACGCCGGGGATTTTCAATTCGGAGAGATGCGCCGCTTTGAGCGCCTGCACCTGCCAGCCGGACACGGACGTGTCGCTCTGCGTTTTGTTGAAGGAATACATCCATCCGCCGTCGATCCCCTGCCCTTCCACAATATGCCCGACGGCAGCGCGAAAGAGCTCCACGACCCGCTCGTCCGGTTTCCCAGCGAGCGTGGTCATCGTGTAGTATTCGCCGAGGGCGTAAGTCGCGATGCCGTGCTCATAGACGCCGGAGTTCCCGGTGCCCCAATCATCCTTCGTCATCGAAAGCCGGCTGCCGGAAGCCGTGCCGTTTTCGAGAACCCAGTCGATCGCGCGATTCACGGTGAGCCCGAATTCCGGAGACTGCCCGTATTCGCCGTGGCCGAGGAAACAGAGCAGCGCGAGCCCGGTCATCGCGCCGCGATTTCGCTCGGCCCACGAGCCGTCGGCGTTTTGCGTTTTGCGCAGCCACGCGAGGGCGCGCAGGACGGCTTGTTCGGTCTGGTCGGTGGGTTTTGTGCCGGACGTTCCGCTCGTCATGATCCGCCCTTTCGCGTCGTGCTGAAAACGAAGACCCATATCTCCAGCGTTGGATGCCCCCAGCGATTTAGGAACCGCGGGCATCGCTGTCGGCATGGCAGTGCCGGGCAAGGTCACGCTCACTTTGGGCATCGCCGTAGGCGCAGCCCTGTTCACAACAATCACGGAAGGCTGCGGACTATCGAACTTCGGCACCGTCGCCGCAGGAGGAGCGCTTAAAGTCTTCTCCGGCGGAAGTTCGATCGTGGATTCCGTCTTCGTCGGCGGAGGCGTTTCGTCCGGCAACGTGTAGCCCGAACTGGACGTCATGTCTTCCACCGGCATCGCTTTCTTCACGATTACGATGCCGCCGAGAATGACGACGATCGCCGTGTGCAGCGCGAGCGATAGAGTGAAGACTTTCGACCGGGTAAGCCCGTCATGGATTCTGGATAGCAGTGGTTCTGTGGTGGTCGTGTGCATAAGTTTCAAATGCCCACACGCACCGCCACCGCCCGCCATTAGACGGGAAAAAGTAAAAGCCTGTTATCTCACTTCCACGCAGCAAAACGCTCCGCTGCTTTTGACGCAGCCGCGTCGCCTTCGGTGAATGCCATGCGGTATTTCAGCGTGAACGATTGTCCGGCCTTCAGCGTGTAAGCGCCGGAGCCTTTCGCCGCCGTCTTATCCATCTCCGCCGCGCAAAACGGATTCGCCGCGAACAGACCGTAGTCGCGCGCGTGCCAGCGGGTCGCGTGGCGGAGATTCGATGGATGGTCCATCATCGTGATCGAGTAAGTCTTCTCGCCGATGGGTCCGCTCATCGTCACCCACTTCGCCTTTTGTCCCCACGCCTTGCCGTCTGCGTCGCCCTCGCTGTTAATGATACGCCCTTTTCCCGGCGACTTCGGCTGCTTCAGCCTCATGCTCTCTGCGATGCGAATCGCCGCCGTGCCTTCCTTCGTGTCGCCGAAGACGACATCCTTGTCGCCAGCAGTCAGCGTGATTTCAAAATCCGCCACCCGCTCCGTCGCTGGGCCGGAATAGACGCGGAAAACCTGCGTGCTGCGAACCGGCACGCTGCCATCGGGCGCGGTCCACTTTTGCTTCGTCTCCAAAACGCCCGACTCTTTTCCTCCCGTCGCCTTTACCACTCCATCATGCTCGATCTTTCCGACTGGATGCTTCGGCGTTCCTTTGTGACTCGCGGGCTCGGACCAGAAATCCACGCCGTTCACATCCCCGTGCGAAAACCAAATCGAGCGATGATGCGGATGATCCGTCTCCTCGCCCTCCGTTTTCGCCATAGGATAATCACGCGTCATCTTCACCCCGCCCGGCCCGATGAACGGGTAGTAGTAAACGTGCGGCGCATCGCCAAAGCGATACTCGGTGACGAGCTTGCCATCGACCGCGATGGCCACGGCTCCGGCTTTTTCGGTGACGGTGACATCTGCCAAAGCGAATGGGCAGGCTGCGAGGAATGCGAGTGCGGTGTGTTTCACGCAGCCATCCTTAGTCGGTCGGGCCGGTGTGCCGCACGAAAAAAGTTGCCCGCATCCCAAAAAACCAGCACTCAGACCGGTAGCCATGCCGCTATTCCTATTCGAACCCAACCGCCGCGTATCGCTCCGCGTCTTTGCCGCGTTCGTGGTCACGTGCCTTTATACGCTTTGGAGTTGAACAACGGACCAGCGACGAAGCACCCCGGTTCGTCATTCGACCATGTCTAGAATCGCTCTTCTATCCGAAGCCGTCGCCTGCCAGGTGGCCGCAGGCGAAGTCGTGGAGCGGCCCGCCAGCGTCGTGAAAGAGCTCGTCGAAAACTCCATCGACGCCCAGGCCACGCGCATCGAAGTGCTCATCCGCAAAGGCGGCAACAGCTCCATTCGCATCGTCGATAATGGCATCGGCATGGACCGCGACGACGCGCTCCTCTGCCTCGAACGCCACGCCACCAGCAAGATCAAGACAGGCGCCGACCTCATGGCCATCAGCACGCTCGGCTTCCGCGGGGAGGCCCTGCCGAGCATCGCCAGCGTCTCCCGCTTTCGCCTCGCCACGCGCGAACGCGGCGCACTCGCCGGCACCGAAGTCCTCGTGAACGCCGGGAAAATCGAAGCCGTCCGCGACTGTGGCGAAGCCGAGGGCACCCAGATCGAAGTCCGCTCGCTCTTTTACAATCTCCCCGCGCGACGCAAGTTTCTCCGCACGGAAAACACCGAGGCCAACCACGTCGAACACGTCCTCTACCTGCAAGCCGTGGGGCACCCGCACATTGGCTTCGTCTTCCTCAACGACGAGCGCCTCGTCTATCAGCTCCCGCCGGGACAGACCCTCCGCGAGCGCATCCGCGACCTCGCAGGCGCGGCACTTGTCGCCGAGTTGCTTGATGTCCCCGAGGAAGAAATCGCCGGCATCCGCGTCCGTGGATTCATGGGCCGCGCCGGCGTCAGCCGCTCCTCGCGGCAACAGCAAATCATCTTCCTCAACGGACGCCCCGTGGAGAACTCCACCATCAATTTCGCGCTCCGCGAAGGCTACCACACCGCCCTCATGAAAGGGCAGCACCCCCTCACCTTCCTCTTCCTCGACATGGACCCCGCAGCCGTCGATGTGAACGTCCACCCCGCCAAGCGCGAAGTCCGCTTCCGCGACCCGGCACACGTCCGCGAAGTCATCGTCGAGATCACCCGCCGCACCCTCGAAACCGACCGCGCGAGCTGGACAAAAACATTCACCGCCCCCGCCCCGCGCCGCGTCATCATGGAGGACCACACCGTCCCGCTCCCCCTCCCCGTGGACGACATCGCACTCCGCCGCGAATGGACCATGCCCTTCCCCCCATCCGCCCCGCAGCCTGCACCCGAGCCCATCGCCGCGCCCGTCCCCACACCGCCCGCCACGCCCCGCCCCTCGTCCGATTTCAAAATCATCGGCGTCCTCGGCAAGCTCTACATCATCATGGAAAACGCCACCGGCCTCGTCCTCGTGGACCAGCACGCCGCGCACGAGCGCATCCTCTTCGAGGAAATGAGCCGCCGCATGGAGAGCGAAGGCGTCCCCACCCAGCGCCTCCTCCTCCCCTTCACCCTCCACGTCCCGCCCAAGGACGCCGACTGGCTGGAGCAAAACCTCGAAGTCATGAACCGCGCCGGCATCGGCCTCGAGCCCTTCGGCGGCGGCACCTTCAAAATCGACGCCCTCCCCCAGTTCCTCAAAGCCGACGATCCCTCGCAAATGCTCCGCGACATGATTGACGACCTGCGCGAAACCTCCGCGCAAACCAGCAAGCTCCGCCTCGGCGAAGACATGATCGCCAAGACCGTCTGCCGCCACGCCGTGAAAGCGAACGACGTCCTCCGCGAGCCCGAGTGCCTCCGCCTCATCCAGGATCTCCTCGCCTGCGACCTCCCCTACACCTGCCCCCACGGCCGCCCCACCATGATCCAGCTCAGCTACCCCGAGCTCGAAAAGAAGTTCGGGCGGAAGGTCTGACGCGCCACCGCCATCGGGTGTGGTAAAGTTGCCGTCAAAAGGCAGCCGGACGACGTATGTGGGTAGCCGCACCGAAACGAAGGCGCGTCATGGAGCGGCGAATTCATTCGCCGACCTTCCACGCGCGCAGCGCCCAATCGAATGGGTGTAGCGCTCGGATGAGCGCGGCTATCGCATTGGACGCTTCGCGTTGTGCAAGACGGCGAATCAATTCGCCGCTCCTTTACGCCTGCTCCCATTTACCACGCTCCGTCGCCAAGCGAGGTTATCCAGATACAGGGCTGAAAGCCCGGCAATGTGATAGCCCAGGCAAAGCGGCGAAGGAGCGCAGGCCTGGGTCACCTGTGATAAACGGAACGAGCCCTGAAAGGGCGGGATTCTCGCGTGCTCCCGGCCATATCACGCCTATACGCCGAAGGCGTTTCATCATTCAGCCCAAGGTTGCAAGGAACGAGCTACCTTGGGGGAAACGCACCGATGGATATTTACCCCGCAGGGGTTCCATCAAATCGCGTGCGCCCGAGATGAAACCCCTGCGGGGTAGATGCAGCGTGGCGCGTTGACCCAAGGTAGATGCTCGTTCCTCGCATCAACCCTTGGGCTGAATGATGCAACGCCTTCGGCGTAACTAACTACCAAACCTCAACGAGAATAATCGGTCTGTCCCCGCCGTTTCCCGCTGAGAGAACCGGACCGGTTCAACCCCTGATGGCACCGGGGCTCCACCCGGATGCCTTCAGGAAAGTTTAGGCGTTGCGGTCATTTGAAGATGCGGTTGATGGTGCCGATGAATACGTAAACTAGCCCGCCAAAAAAGAGAGCGAACGGCCAAAAAGCGCCGATGACAAGGATGATCTCATCGTCGCTAGGTCGAGTGACATTGCCGCAGTATGCCCAAGAGCGTAGCTCTATGACGGCGTTCGCGGCTGCTGCGGCAGCGAGAACGTAAAGAAAAGACGCGACCACCGCACAAGGTATCGCGAAAACGAACGATATTCCGGAACGGGGAGAGCAAACGAGATCGAAGACGGCAAGCCCGGTCATGAATGCCGTGAAGACAAGCAAGCCCTTCTCAAAGCGGTGTTTGGTCGGTTCCATATTTCTTCTCGATTACACAGTGCGCGTAGCGACGCCTAGACCCGGCCCACGAGGGCGTTCGATTGCAACAGTGATGCAGTTCTACTTTGAGTGTGGTTCATTATCGCTCGGTTCATTATCGCTCGGCCGTTTGCGATTAACCGTTGAGCTGGGAAGCTGGGATAACGCCGCTGAGAAAATCATCCAGTCGTCTGCTGAATGCGTGTTCAAGCGGAAGGCCGGAAAGCATACTCCGGCTGAGTGAGGGTGGAACGACAAGCCAAGTTCCGTTCCCGCTGGAAAACGGGTTGCCACCGCCGCCCCAGAACCAACGAATGGCCAGTCGCGGCTCCTCATCCCATTCGATCGCAACGATAGCCCATCGCTCCGTAAGGTTTTTGAAGACGACGATGTGGGGCCCAGACAGATTGGCCCTCGGGGAGTTAATCTGTAAAATCTTGCTATCGTCATCAAGTGGGAAGGATTCGCCGGTGTTGGTCATATTGTGCTTTGGTTTGTGCTTTCGTTCGTGGGAGAATAATCGGTGTGTCCCCGCCGTTTCAGTCCCCGCCGTTTCAGGATGCCGCGACAGTGGCGCTGCATTGGTTGCACTGAAGAACCTGCTTCTTCATTACGAGAAGCCAACCAAGTAGGCCACCGACAAAACAGGAAATGATGAGGAAGATGGAAAGGCCGCCGCCTATAACCGCTCCCGCCCCGGCTCCGATCTTGCCTGCCGATAAAGTAAGCGTCGCCTCGTCAACCAGCGATTTCTGGGAGGCACTCAAAGTAGAACGGTCGCCCGTAGTGATGGGCTTGAATGAGACAACCTTCTGGATGATGGATTCGGGTATCGCCTGCGCCTCCAGCAGTCTGCGAGTCTCCTTGTCTGCGGCGGATGAGACGGCAGTGCCCGCGGACCCGCTGGCGAATAGCAGCATGACACCAAAGAGCATGCCGATGACGCAAGGGACGAGCAAAATGTATCCAATGAGCACTACCGGAACACTCATGCGATACTTCTTGCGTTTCACGAGTGCGCCCTGGCCGCAAGTCTGACAGGAGAGTGCAGGCTTGCGGGCGGCGGCGGCTGGCACCGGTCCTGATGGAACCCTCGGCGTGCTGGACGGTGGTGGATAGAGTTTACTAAGAGGCTGCCACTCGGCCATACCCTCCCGGCAAGCACGGTCGTCGTAGGAGAAAGCTCCCGAAGCCAGGCCTGCCCTAATGTCGGCGTCCTCGTAAGGGCCGGTCTGTTGATCGTTTTTCAGTACGTATGTGCTCATAGTGGAAAAGATGTCATGTGGCCTAACGACTGGACCACGAACAAATCCGTTTGTTTGTACTCCGCCTTTGTAGGCGACAGATTTATTGGACGATTACAGGGCTGGGCGTTCATGCGTGTTGCTTTAGGCGCAAATGGTGGATTCGTGCAATATGATTTTGGATTCTTTGGCGGCGGGCGGGGTAAGACCTTGGAGAAATGTCCCCGCTCTTATCGCGACAATCATCGCTCTGGCCCCGGCGCAGTGTGGAAAACCACAGGGCTACGTCGCCAACCAGTTTACTTTTGGGCTGGCGGGGCTGCTGCCTCGGCTGTTGCGGGCTTGGAACCAGAGTTGGTAGAGGTCGCCTACGTCGAACGTGATGGCGGCGGCGATTTGCACGCTCAGCGCACCCTTTTCGCCGAGGGCGAGTAGCTCGGGCATTCCGCCGGGGCCTTCGCGCCAGAACTCCAGGCGCGTCGCCCCTTCCGGCAGGGCGAGGACGGTGAGGGTACGCGTTGCGGGATCCCACACGGGGAGGCCGGGGGCGGCGGGGATGACTTGGGCGGGTTCGCGGAGGATGTTGACGTCCCACACGGTATCGACCAGCTCGGGCTGTTGCTCCCAAACGCCCATTGCCACGCCTATCATTTTGTAAAACTTGCCGCAGAACAGGAGGCGGACGGCTTCCATATCCACCCGCCCATTGTCCAGTGCGGTTTTGCGGTTAAGCTGGAAGTTCCGTTTTGTATTTGCCGTGTTGTAGAAGGTCGTCACGACGGTGCCGAGGGCGATGAGGGTCGGCTTGCCTGCTTCACCAGTAAGGCGGATGCCGAAGTCGCGCAGGGCGTCGAGGCGCTGTTGGTAGGTGCCCACAGTCACGGTCTCGCGGCCTTGGGGGAGGAGGGTTTTGTAGGACGGGCTGCCGGCGGGATAGACACCGTTGATGATGTAATCCCAGTCTTCGAGCGGGCTTTTCGTATCGATGTTGGGCCGACGGGTGAGGCTGGCCATGAAGTCTTCAAAGGCGGCAGTCGCGCCGATTTGCCCGGCTCCAGCGTTGGCGACGATGGTTTCGGCGGCTCCCCATAGGGCGTACGTAGAAATGAGTTCGCCGTTCACGGGGGCAAATCCCGAGTGGGTGACGGTTGCGGCGGCGACTTTTGACATGGCGTCGGCGGCGAACTCACTGAGGAGTGTGGCGTTGTCGCGGGTGGCGACTTCGATTTGGTTGCTTGCGTATGTGGAATTAGCGGTGCTCATGGTGTGTTTGTAGTTTTTGGTTTGTGGTGAAAGTTGGTTTTACGGGCGGCTGAGTTTAAAAGGGCTCAAACGAGCAACTACGGGTAGGGAGTCGAGCTTCCGGATGTCCAGAAGAGCAACTACGGGTAAGGAGTTGAGCTTCCGGATATCCGGAAGAGCAACTACGGGTAAGGAGTTGAGCTTCCGGATGTCCGGAAGAGCAACTACGGGTAAGGAGTCGGGCTTCCGGATATCCGGAAGAGCAACTATGGGTAAGGAGTTGAGGTTCTGGGGATATTTATACACGTCACCGAGGGTAACGTGGTCGTTTTTAGCCACAAAAGGCGCTGCGCTGAGATGGGCTGTCCGATTTTGTACATCCCCGCTGCATCGCATTTTGTGGGTGGAGCCTTTCGGGTGGCTCCCGCTTTTCATTCCCCGCTGTCCTCCGCGAACGCGGATGCCGACCCGTTTAATGCACAGCCCAGCCACACAAGTGCGTTTTGTCCGAGGCGTCGAAATGAATAAGGCGTTTTTCATTACGAACGCGGATGCTGTGAGCCCCGCCACGCATTAGCAATCCTAAAGATCGCCTATTTTAACGCCGCGAAAAGCACCGCGACGGCTGCGCAGATGGACCGCTTGAACACGATCATCCCACGCGGACTTTGCTCACCGCCACTGCTTAAAGGGAACCTCTGAGAGGCTGGAGTTCGCGTATCGAAAATCGTTCGACACTTCCAGCCCGACCCATTCGGGGAGCACGATGGCGGTGTCTTCCGATGGCAGCTCGATCTCCGCGATGACGAGACCTTCGTTCGGGCCGTGGAACTCGTCGATTTCCCAAATCATTCCGCCGTGGCTCACTTCGTAGCGGGTCTTGTCGATCCACGGCTGGATGCAGAGTTGCATCATCGCCTCGGCGTGGTCGCGCGCCAGTGGGAACTCAATCTCCGTGCGGGAAATCCCCGTCGTGCGGCCCTTCACCGTCATGAAGGCTTCATCGCCCACGATGCGGACGCGGACGGTGCGGTCCGGGTCGCGGGACAAGTATCCCTGAGTGATGCGTCGCCCCGGCGCGCCCGTCCTCCAGCGATCCGACGTGACGAGGTATTTGCGCTCTATTTCGGTGGCCATTGGTTTTGGATTCTTTTGCGAGTGCTGCCCGTGAGTGAACGACCGCGCTTAGTCGCGGACACTGACGACAAACGTTTACAGGCTGTCGGCAAATTTCTGCATCGCGGCTTGCTGGCGCTCGATGCTTTCGACGAGGCGGAACTGGGTGCGGCTGCGCTCAAGGTTGTGCTGCGGGCGGTGAATGCGGAAGTAGGTGTCGCCATTCAGGTAATCGGTGATGAAGCGGAGGCCGATGGTGAATGTGATGAGCGCTCCGCTGAATGCGATGAGGCTGCGCTCCTGTTTGTTGAGGAATGCGCCGGCGCTTTCGAGGTAGCCGCGGCAGAGTGCCTTGAACATGGGCATGCGCATCTCGACTTTGTTGAGGTCGAGTTCGTCTTCCAGCGTGGGGCTGGTGGTGGTGCGGATCTGGTCGCCGAAATCGTAGAGCGCGCAGCCCGGCATGACGGTGTCGAGATCGACGACGCACATGGCGCGGCCGGTTTCGATGTCGAGCATGACGTTGTTAAACTTCGTGTCGTTGTGGGTGATGCGCTCGGGGATTTTTTTGGCGGCCATCAACTTCAAAATGACATCGCACAATTTCTCGTGCGCATTGACCCAGGTGATTTCTTTGCGGGCGGAAGCGGCACGGTTCACGCGGTCTTCGGTGAGGGCTTTTTGGAAGGACTCGAAGCGCTTCCGGGTGTTGTGAAAGTGAGGGATGGTGTCGTGCAGGCGGTCGCCGGGAAGATCGACGAGCTGATGCTGAAATTCGCCGAACGCTTTGCCCGCTTCGTAGGCCTGCTCGCCACTTTCCACGGCCTCGAAGGTGCGGACGTTTTCGATGAAAACGAATGTGCGCCAGAACTCGCCGTCGGGCGATTTGTAGTGGCTCTTTCCATCGCGCGTGGGGATGACGGTGAGACAGCGGCGCGTGATGTCGCGGACGCCGCGCTCGGCGAGCTTGCGGTGCTGGTGGTTGGTGACGCGCTGAAGATTGTCCATGAGGCCGACGGGGTCTTTGAACACCTCGTGGTTGATGCGCTGGTGGATGTAGCGGACGTTTTTTCCGCCCTGCTCGTATGTGGCGGTGTAGGTCTCGTTGATGTGGCCGACCTTGCACGGCTCGGCGTGCGCGAGCTCACCGTAGATGTGGAATTGGCGGGAGATATTGAGAAGACGAGAAGGGTCGTATCCGGACATGATTGCACGGCCTTACAGAAAAATTCGCGCACTCCAAAGACAAAACGTTGAACACATGGGGTCGCGGTGCGTAGCTTGGCGGCATGGCTGAGATTCAACGCACAAACCAATCGTCCGAGCTAACGGACACATTCCTCCAGTTTATCATGATGCAGACGCAGCAGGCGCTGCTGGCGCTGGGTAAACATCCGAGCCGCCCGGCGGGCGCTCCGCCGCCGAATCTCCAGCTTGGGAAGGTGTTCGTCGATCACCTCATCATGCTGCGCTGGAAGACCGAGGGGAATTTGAACCCGGATGAAAAGAACGCGCTGAACAATGCGATCACGCATTTGCAAAACGCATTCGTGGAAGTGACGAAGGAGTCCACGAAATGAGGCCGCAGTTTTCGGTGGGAAACGTGTTGTGGGGCGGAAAGCTGCCGGTTTTCATCCTCGGCCCGTGCGTGATTGAGTCGGAGGAATTTGTGTGGCGGATGGCAAAGTCGCTGCACGCGATTTGCAAGGAAGTCGGCGCGCCGTTCATCTTCAAGGCAAGCTACGACAAGGCAAACCGGACGAGCGGCAAGAGCTTCCGCGGGCCGGGCGTGCGTGAAGGCTGCAAGATTCTCGCGGACATCGGGAGGGAGCTGAATGTGCCGGTGACGACCGATGTGCATTCGCCCGAGGACACGGTCATCGCGGCGGAGTATATCGATATTTTGCAGATCCCGGCGTTCCTTTGCCGGCAGACGGATCTCATCCAGGCGGCCGCAGAAACGGGGCGCACGGTGAACGTGAAAAAGGGGCAGTTCCTCGCGCCGGGGGATGTGAAAAACATCGGCGACAAGCTGACGGCTTTTGGCTGCAAGCAATTCATGTTCACGGAACGCGGCACGACTTTCGGGTACAACAATCTCGTGGCCGATATGCGCTCGCTCTATTGGATGCGTGAATTGGGATACATGACGGTTTTTGATGCAACGCACAGCGTGCAACGCCCCGGCGGCGGCGGCGATAAGACGAGCGGCGACGGCATTCTGGCTCCAGTGCTTGCTCGCGCGGCCATGGCGGCCGGTTGCGATGCGGTGTTTCTCGAGACGCACGAGAATCCGGCAGAAGCGATGAGTGACGGGCCGAATCAGATTCCGCTGGCGCAAATCGCGCCGCTGCTCAAGACTCTCATTCAAATCCATGAACTCGTTCAGTAGGCCTACGCTTTTTCTCCTGCTTGCAGTTGCCCTCGCGCCGCTTTCGGCGACCATCGCGCAGGATAAGAAGAAGGATCCCAAGAAGCCTGCGCCTGCCTTGAAAAAGCCGGTGACGGCGGTGGAGCCAAAAAAAACGGGCATAGCGGGCCTCGGCGATCTCCCCATCCCAAAAGGCTCGCCGCAAAAGGAGATCCGCTTCCCCGTTTATAGCCCGGACGGAAAGAAGAGGACTTACTACCGGATCGGTGTCGCGACATGGCGGGATGACGATGAGAACATCGACCTGAAGGAAATGGAGCTCCAGACTTACGACGAGCAAGGGAAGGAGGAATACGTGGTGAAATTGCCCGACGCTGTTCTGCATGTGCCGACCAATGTCATCACTGCAAATGCCCGAATCCTCATCCGCGACGAGCGATTTGAAATCACCGCAAACTCGCTCACCTACGATATGGGTGCCAAGACGGAGACCGGCGCTAAGGAAAGCATCGCGACGCTTGGCGGCGGTGTGACGATGACCATTTTCGACGCCGACGCAGTTCTGGGCTCAGGAAAAAAGAAACAAAGCCCCGAGATAAAAATTGAACCTCTGAACGACGAACCAACCAAGAAATGAAACTCCTCTTTTTAATCGCAGCAATCTCATCCACCGCGCTCGCGCAACTGGATCTCTCCGAAGCGGTGAAGCCAGGCCAGAGCGCGAAGCTCGCGGTGCCCGCTGTCCCGGGAGAGAAGCCCGCCGCGCAAAAGCCGAAGAAGAAGGGCGGCCCGACCATCATCACCAGCCGCGAGGGCGCTTTCAAAAGCAGCTCGCAGACTGCGGAATTCAAAGGCGAAGTGAATGTGAAGGGACCCGAGTATGAGATCTCGTGCGACCGGCTGCGAATCAAGATGAAGCCGAAGCCAGCCGCTGGCGTAGAAACTCCCGCCGAACCGGCACCGGATGACAAGGCGGATGATGGTGGAATGGGCAACATCGATGAAGCCATTGCCGAGGGCAACGTGATCATCACGCAAATGAAGCCCGGAAAAGCCGGAGCCCCGCCATCCCGATACCTCGCGAAGGGAAAAAAGGCGGTGTTCACCAACGCCAATGGATCGCTCGTCATCACGGGTTGGCCTCAGATTCTGGAGTCGATCGACGGAAAGCCGATCAAACAAACGAATGCACTTGAAGAAAGCACGAAAGTGACTCTCTTTCAGTCCAACGATATGTTATTTGACGGAGGCCGCGCCGAGGTGATTCTTTACGGGAAGGAAAAAGACAAGGAATGATGACCGTCGCCGCATCGACCGAACCAGTACCCGCCCCAAAAGGGCAGGCCATGCTCCAGACCCATGGACTCGTGAAGACCTACGGCGGACGCAATGTGGTGAACGGCGTGGACATCAATTGTCATCGCGGTGAAATCGTCGGACTCCTGGGCCCGAATGGCGCAGGAAAAACGACCAGCTTTTATATGATGGTCGGCCTTGTGCGCCCCAATGCGGGGAGCGTGTTTTTCAATGATCGCGATGTGACGGATCTGGCGATGTACAAGCGCGCACGGATGGGCATGGGATACCTCCCGCAGGAGGAGAGCATCTTCCGAAAGCTCACGGTGGAGCAAAACATCATGGCCATTCTGGAGACCACGGAACTGAACAAGGCGCAGCGCAAGGCTCGGTGCGACGAGTTGCTGGAGCAATTCGGAATCGCCCACGTCCGGAAGCAAATGGCTCTCACACTTTCCGGAGGTGAAAAACGCCGGCTTACGATCGCCCGCTCGCTCGTGACCAATCCCAGCCTGCTCATGCTGGACGAACCCTTCAGCGGCGTGGACCCGCTTGCCGTGCAGGACGTGCAGACCATCGTGAGCGACCTGCGAAAGACGGGACTCGGCATCCTCATCACCGACCACAACGTGCGCGAAACGCTCAGTATCGTGGACCGTGCTTATCTCATCTTTGAAGGCCGCGTCCTCATGCAGGGCACAAAGGAACATCTGATCGCAAGCCCGGAAGCCCGCCGCCTTTACCTCGGCGAAAACTTCTCAATGTAACCAATCTCACCTCGGAACAAAAAAAACAAAAAACAGGAGAAACACAAAATAACACCATGCAAACTGCAAACGTAAACGTGCCAATCCGCATCACAGGGCGCCATATGAGCATCACTGATGCAATTCGTGAATACGCCCAGAGTAAAGTCGAGCACATCCACCTCGACTATCCGCGGATCATCGAAGTCCATGTCATCCTCGACGTCTCGAAGCACCGGCACCTCGCCGAAATCGTGCTCCATTGCGCAAATCACATCACCATCGAAGCCGACCACGAGTGCGAAGATATGTACGCCGCGATCGACGGGGTGATTTCGAAAATCACGCGCCAGATGCGAAAGTACAAGACCAAGATGCTGCGGACCCACCGTCCGCGCCGCACCGAGCCTCAGCATTTCGACGAGCATATCCTCCATGTCGATGAAGCCTTCGAGGAACATGCCGAATCCGAGCCAAAGCATGTCCACACCGAGCAGACGGTCGTAAAGCAACTCTTCGTGGATGAAGCAGTTCTGCAGCTCGAAATGACTGCCAACAAACAGTTTGTGGTCTTCTTGAATGCCAAGACCAACAAGCTGAACATCGTCCAACGCCGCCGGGATGGGGCGTATGGGTTGATCGAACTCACGATTCCAGACCAGGCTTAACGTCCCTGAGCCAAACCGATTCGATAAGCGCCGTGATTGGCCGCGAAAGCGAGCCAATCACGGCGCTTCTCTTTGTTGATAAACGGGATAGCTCGTTTAAATGCGCTGGAACATCGGAGCCATACCATCGGAAAACACCACTCGAAACTTGGAATTAATATCGATTTTCACAATTTCCATAATATCAGCCGTTTTCGGCACACCAATCGCTAACCAATACCCCGTATGCGATCAGGCCAACCAACATTTCGAAAAAACCCGAGCTCTCCGAGCGCGAAAACATCGGTTTTTGCAGTCGTTCTCCTTGCGATCGCAGCGAGCCTGTTTCTGCCGGCGGGCGCAGTCGCCGGCATTCTCAATTCTCAGGAACAGGCGATGGCAAACCTTCTTGTGAACAGCTCCGGACAGACACGGGACCGCGACGAGTTGCTGCTCGACGCGACGCTCTCCGCAGTCGCCCGGGCGAAGGCGAAGGACATGGCCACCCGCCGCTATTTTGACCACGTCACCCCTGACGGAGTCGGCGCGAATCACGCCATCCGCAGTGCAGGGTATCCCCTTCCCCTTTGGTATGGGACCGCAAAATCCAACAACACCGTGGAATCGCTGAGCGCCGGGTACTCCTCTGCATCCTCCGCATGGAATGCCCTCATGAACTCGCCGGGGCACCGCACGCACCTTCTTGCGACGGACTCGTTTTACCGGGAGCAGACGTCTTACGGAATCGGCTTTTACCAGGACGCTTCGTCCCAGTATGGAGCCTACTTTGTCATCCTCACGGCTCCTCCTCGTGCAAAATCCACACTCACCTTCACCTCTCCCGCAAGCGACGCCCGCGTCGGAACCGATGACACCACATTCACCGGCACGGTCGGCGGAAGCACGGTCGTCGGAAAGCTCGAATATCGTCTCGAAAACTCCGCCGGCAATTCTGCATGGCGAACCATTGCATTGCCCGGTGGTTCGGGGATCGGAACGTGGAGCGTCAACGTCGCGGGCTTGACCCTGGGCGCGAACACCGTCCGCCTGAAAACCACTTCTGCAGCCGGAACCAGCCTCGCAGAAACCGCAAGGACGGTTCGCTGGGTGATTCTGCGCCCGCTCACCGTGGCCCTCGATGGTGCTGGGAGCATATCTTCGGGCTTCCTCGGAACGACCAACCGGGAAGTCGGCGTGCGCTACACGATTTCAGCGAGTCCGAACGACGGAAGCGCGCTCTTCAGCCACTGGGACGGACTTCCTTCCGGCGCCAACCCCGCCGCGAAAACCCAGACATTTACGATGGTCGAAGGTCTGTCGTTCACAGCGCATTTCATTCCGAATCCATTCTGGAGCCTGCGGGGCCGCTATCAAGGAGTCCTGACCGGACCGGAGTTTTCGAAAACGGGACAACTCCGCGTGGACGTCGGCTCTTCCGGTGCATTCTCAGGAAAGCTGCACTACGCAAACTTCGGCTATGCAGTGCTCGGCACCTTCAATTCCGACGGTAGCGCGAGCGTGCTCATCAAACGTACAATCGGCAGCCCGCTCACACTTTCCCTGAATCTCGACACCACCGGCACCTCCGAGCAAATCACCGGCTCCGTCGATGAATCCGGAGTGTTGACCGGCCTCATCGCCGACCGCAGCGCGCTGCCCTCAGGCAACTATGAACCCGGAAGACTCACCGCGCGCATCAGCCCCGACGACACCACTCCCGACGCGCCCAAAGGAAGCGGATACGCGGTGCTGAATATCGATGAATTCGGCGCAGTCCGCATCGCAGGAGCGCTGGCCGACGGTCGCACATTCACAGCGAGTTCGATCGTTTCCAAAGCGGGCGGCATTCCTCTTCATGCGCGCTTCTTCGGCAATACGGGAGCGGTCACAGGCAACGCATCGCTCGTGGACACCGCGACCGACGACATCACCGGGAGCATCCGCTGGTTCAAGCCAGAGCGGCTCCTCGACCCATGCTACCCGCAGGCATTCACGACCCAGAACGCGCTCTCCGGATCGCGCTACATCCAGCCGCCCGTTGGAACTCCGTTCATCGATTTTCAAACGCAGGATAATCGCGGCAACCTCCTCCTCGCCGAGGGCAACATCGACACGCAAATCACACAACCGCTCGCAGTCGGGAACGACAACCGCGTGCAACTTCAGACCCCGACACCCACCGGACTAAAGCTCACTGTGAACCCAAAAAACGGACGCTTCTCCGGCAATTTCCTTCATCCCGTCGCAGGCAAGCGGAAGTTCGCCGGCATCGTGAGCCAAAAGCAAAGCACCGGATGGGGATTCTTCCGCGGCCTCGATGCATGCGGCTCGACGGTGCTCCAGCCACAGCCGTAACTACGGCCCCGACAGCCCCACGAGCGCGCCGCTGTAGCCGGTAAGTTCCAGGTACCCGTGACCTTTCACCGTGCGCCCCTCGCGACTGCCCGCGATGTCGATGAGCCCCTCCCAGTAAACCACGGGCTTCAGGACGAGTTCCTGCGCATCGAGCGGAGTGCTCACATTCAGTTCGAGCTTGAGCGACGGCACTTTCACGCTCCACGCGAGCGGATAATTGCCGCCCGTTTTTGGGCTCTTCCAAAATCGCTGCGGAGTCAGTTCGATCTCGTCTTTGCGCAAATGGCGCACCGCTCCGTCCGCAGAAATCCAGGAGCCGCTCGAAGCCGGGTCCACCGTCCCATCGTTCCTGCGAAGCTGATAAATCATGAGCTCCGAGCCATCGTCAAGCTGCACGCTGAACCAGTCCCAGCCGACCTGTCCCCGCCCAAGTTGATTGGTCGCCCACTCGTGGTCGAACCAACTCTCGCCTTCCACGGCGACATCCTTTCCACCAATGCGCAAAGTGCCCGCCGAGCGCATCCGCGTCGCCGAGTAGTAATGCGACGCGTGACCATCCTCCTCCGCCTTCCGGCTGATTCCGCCTTCGCCATGCACCGCCCACGGTTTGGAGGATTCCAGACGCAGGGAAAGCGAACGAGCGCCGTCCGTCGCGCGCGCCAGGAACGCTCCATCGGCGGCCAGTTCCAGCGACCAATCCCCGAGCCATGCGAGACGATGATCATCCGCAAAACCCGCTTCGCCAAATGCACCGCGCTTCAGCGATTGCGAAAAATGAAACTCGCCCGCTGATAAATCCGTAATCGTGAAATGGCCGAACTTCAGCGCATCACCTACAAATCTCGACTTCACTTCCGGCGAGCCCGGCGAACGCAGCCCCTGACGAAAAAACGTGAGTTGATATCCAAATCGCCGACCATCTGCAGCGCGGAGGTTACCCGTCAAATACCACCACTCCGTTTTAAAGTCCGTATGCACCCGATGATCCCGCGGCCACTCGTAGCTCCAGCCGGGAACCGCCGCACGCCAGCCACCGCCTGCTGCAATGCAAGGAATCAACAACGCTGAAATGTAGGCCCACGCTTTCATCATTCTCCGCGCAGAGCGTCTGCAATCTTACCCCGCCGCGCAATCCTTGAAGGCCACCACGCCGCGAACACCGCCACCGCAGTCAGCCAGAACGGAATCGCGACAATCGTCCAGAGCGGCACATCGAACCCGATGGTCCATCCAAAAAACGCAGGATTCACCACCCATGTCAGCACCATGGCCAGAGGCAGTCCCGACAGAATTCCCAGCAGCGCCGCAGACAACCCGAGCAACCCCGCCTCGCAAAGCACTAGATTGCCCACAAACTGGGCCGTCCCGCCCAGCGCGCGCAGCAGCGCAAGCTCGCGATGCCGCTCCACGACGAGCGCCGTCATCGTCAAAAAAACACCGACAATCGCAACGACGATCGCCACCGAGCGAAGGACTTCGGTGATCGCAAAAGTCTGATCGAACACCTTCAGAATCTTGTCCCGAAGCGACCGGCTCGTATTCACCGAGAACTGCCCCGCCGACGCGAACGCCACGCGAAATTCCCGCTCCAGCGCCGCGCCATCCACGCCCGGATGCAAAAACACCGCCGCCGACATCGCCTGCGGTTTGCCCCACCATTTCGCATAAGTCGCCGCGCCCATGAGCACCATTCCGCGATCCCGCGAGTAGTCCGCATAGACTCCTGCGATCGGCAGCTTCACAATCCCCGCAGGTGTTTTCAGTTCGAGGGGGGCGAGTCCATGCCGCCGCGCGTAGGGCTCCGTAACCACGACAGCCTCGCCGGAAAAAACACGAACCATCGCCGCGCGCCCATCGACGCCCCGAAACGACAGGTTATCGCGATACCGTCCGTCCACGACGGCGAGCGTGAAGTCCCCTTCCACTCGCTGCTCGGAAAACGTGTCCACGCTCTCCGCCTCGGGTCTCGCGCGCAGCCATGCCACTGCTTCTTCCGGCAGGTAAGAGCTCAGTCCGAACGACTCGTTCGCAACGGGCGCGATGAAATAATCCGCGACAATCCCCCGCCCGATCCACGCGTCGAGGCTGCTCCGAAAAGAGAACACCATGACGATCAGCGCCACCAGCATCGACACGGCGGCAGCCAGCGCCGAGACCGTCACCGCATTCCGCCGAAGCGAGCGCCGGAGCCGCTCCGCAGCCAGCCGCAGCGGAAGCCACGGAAGTCTTCGAAAAACGGACCGCACTGCGGGAATCAGCACAGGCGAGAACAGCGAGAAGCCCGCCAGAACTAAAAACGCACATGCAAATGCCATCCATGCCGGCCCGCTTCCAAGCGCGTAGGCCGCAGCGCAAAACGCCAAAACAAGGCACGCTACTCCGCCCATCCACCAACGCCGAATCTGTGATTCCTCCCGCACCGCACCCGCCAGCCCGCGCAGCGCAGCCACGGGCTCTACACGCGAAGCCTCCGCAGCCGGCCCCCACGCACCGACGAGCGCAGCCGCGACACCATACGCCCCAGCCACCGCAAACTGCGCGGGATTCAGCCACAGTCGTTCCACATTCACCAATGCATACAACGCGGTGATCGTTTGCTCCACCGCCCCTGTCAGCAACCGCGCTAGCGCCACGCCAGCGACACCGCCAAGCAAAACTCCCGGCACCGCATACAGCAGTGCCTCGCCCAAAAACATCAACCTGACTCCCGCGCGCGTCACGCCCAGCGCGCGGATGATCCCGATCTCCGTGCGCCGCCGCGCCACCGAAGTGGAAACCGTGTTGAAAACAAGGAACACCGCCACGAGCAGCGACACCATGCTGAGCGCGCTAAGGTTGAGCTGAAACGCGGCGAGCATCTTCCCCATTTGCTCGCTGCGCTGCCGGGGCGGCCCCACGGTCAGTCCAGGTGCAAGCGGCGCGATTGCCGCGACCGCTTCGGAAATCTTCAGCGGCTCCACCAATCGCACTTGGATCGACGTCACTTTCCCCGGCCTGCGAAAAAGCTCCTGCGCCCAGCCGATATCCATGATCGCAAGTTGCGAATCCGGCACCGGAACATCGCCATCCTCGACGATCGCCAGCACCACCAACCGAGCCTCGCGCCCGTCCACAATCACCGGAATCTCACTCTGCAATCCCAGCTCGTTCCGCTTCGCAAAATCCCGCGTCACCGCCACTCCGTTCGGCGTTCCCAGCCAGCGCTCCCCGACCGCAGCAGCATCGCCCGATAACTCGAATGTCCGAAAGTCCGCGCCGCTGATGACATCCACGCCCACAATCCGCAAATACTCGCCCGGCTTCCCCGGCAAAGTCGCGAGCGCTTCCACAATTCCCGTCACCGCAGCCACACCCGGCAGACGTTTCACTTGCGGCCATATCGTCTCATCCACGTCCCCGCGAATTTCCACATGCGCCTTTCCCGCGACCATGTCCACACCCGCCGAAAACGACTTCGTCGCGCTTTCATTTGCAATCTGGATCGCGAGGTAAACCGCAATGCCGAGTGCGATGCTCAGCACATTGAGCACCGCCAGCATCCTGTGTCGCCGGACATACCGCGCAACATGCCACCAAAAAATCTGGATCTTCGTGAAAGTGATACAGCGGGAATAGCCGGATATTTTGAAAAGATGCAACGTCTCGATTGCTCAACGCGCCCGCCGACACGCGGAATAATTCTCCGCAACTCGAAGCGCGGCTGCTACCGTCGGAGCATCTTGCCATCGCTCTTACAAATCACGCCTCAATCACAGCCCCCGACCAACGACGAACTGCTTGGGCGTTTTCTGGACTACGTCGCGGGCAAAAAACACACGCTCTATCCGGCGCAAGAGGAAGCGATTCTAGAGCTGTTCGACGAGAAGAATGTCATCCTGAGCACACCCACCGGATCAGGAAAATCCCTCGTCGCCGCAGCGCTTCACTTCAAGTCGCTCGCGCAGGGACGACGTTCGATTTACACCTGCCCGATCAAAGCGCTGGTGAATGAAAAGTGGCTCGCGCTTTGTCGCGATTTCGGTCCCGAGAATGTCGGCCTCAGCACCGGCGATGCGACTGTGAATCGGAACGCGCCCATCCTTTGCTGCACTGCGGAGATCCTTGCGAACATCGCGCTGCGCGAAGGCGCCGAGGCAAATGTGCAGGATGTCGTGATGGACGAGTTCCACTATTACGCCGACCGCGATCGCGGTGTTGCGTGGCAGGTTCCGCTGCTCACGCTTCCGCACACTCGCTTTCTTTTGATGTCGGCGACGCTGGGTGACACTTCGTTTTTCGCCGAGGAACTGACACGGCTCAACGGACGCGAAACCGCAACGGTATCATCAAAGGATCGCCCTGTGCCGCTGGAGTTCTCCTACGCGGAGACCCCGCTTTCAAAAACGCTGGAGGAGCTCGTGAGCAGCGGAAAAGGGCCTGTCTATGTCGTCCACTTCACGCAGCTCGAAGCAGGGCAGAGCGCGCAGGATTTCATGAGCACGAACGTCTGCACTCGCGAGGAAAAGGCGGCGATTGCGCAGGCGATGGAGGGGTTCAAATTCACCAGCCCGTACGGCCCGGAGATCAAGAAATGGCTGCGTCACGGCATCGGGCTGCATCACGCCGGGCTGCTGCCGAAATATCGCGTGCTCGTGGAGCAGCTCGCCCAACGCGGCTTGCTCAAGGTCATTTGCGGAACCGACACCCTTGGCGTTGGAATCAACGTCCCGATTCGCACTGTGCTCTTCACGCAGCTCTGCAAATACAGCGGCGAGAAAACCGCGATCCTCAGCGCGCGAGACTTCCACCAAATCAGCGGACGGGCGGGCCGAAAAGGATTCGACAATATCGGCTGGGTGGTCGCACAGGCGCCTGCACACGCCATCGAGAATCTTTTGCTGGAGCAGAAGCAGGCCGGTGGCGGAAAGAAGTTCGTGAAGCGAAAGCCGCCGGAGCGGGGCTTCGTCAATTGGGACAAGCAGACTTTCGCACGTCTCATCAACGCGCCGCCGGAGCGGCTCACGAGCCAGTTCCAGATCACCCACGGGATGCTGCTGAACGTCCTGAGCCGCCCGACCGACGGATGCCGGGCGATGCTGGGAATCATCAATCGTTCGCACGAAAATCCCAAGGCGAAGCAAGCGCTCAAGCGGCGCGCGTGGCAGCTCTTTCGCGCGCTCGTCGAGCGGCAGATCATCGAGTTCATCCCGCGCACCGTTGAAGGCGCAAAAGTGCGCGTCAACGTCGAGCTGCAGGACGACTTCTCGATGAACCAGACCCTCTCGCTTTTCATCCACGACACGCTGCCGCTCATGGATCCCTCTGCGCCGGATTACGCGCTCGTCGTTCTCACGCTCGTCGAGTCCATCCTCGAAGACCCCGAGCTCATTTTGCGCAAGCAACTTTCCAAGGTGAAAGACCAGGCTGTCGCGGAAATGAAGATGCAGGGAATGGAATTCAACGAACGGATGGAGGAACTCGAGAAGCTCGAATATCCAAAGCCGAACCGCGATTTTATCTACTCCACGTTCAACGCGTTTGCCTCAAAGCATCCGTGGGTCGGGCAGGAAAACATCCGCCCGAAGACCATCGCGCGGGAAATGTTCGAGGACTTCCGCTCGTTCGCGGACTTCATCAAGGTCTATGACCTTCAGCGCGCCGAGGGACTTCTCCTGCGGCATCTTTCCGGCGTCCAAAAAGTCCTCACGCAAACCGTCCCCGACGCCGCGAAGAACGACACGCTCCGTGAGATGGAAGTCTATCTTTCCGCCATGCTGCGGCAGATCGACTCCAGCCTTTTGGAAGAGTGGGAGAAGATGCGCGACCCCAACTATCAGCCTCGCGGTGAGACTCCGGAAGTCCGCCCGCCCGGCGCCGAGGAAGCCGCGCGCGACATCACGCGCGACGCAAAGGCGTTCACCTCCGCAATTCGCAACCGCATCTTCACCTTCCTCCGCGCGC
>JAYUSJ010000079.1:0-23459 GCA_043755735.1 Verrucomicrobiaceae bacterium
GCAGGTAGTCGTGATTCTTCGCCTCGTATTGCCGCACGCCATCCCAGAAGGCCCACTGCACATCGGTATCGAGATTCATCTTGATCGCCCCATAGCTGATCGCCTCGCGGATCTCCTCACGCGTCGAACCCGAGCCGCCGTGGAAGACGAAGTTCACCGGCTTCGGTCCCGTGCCGAGCTTCTTCTCGATGTACTCCTGCGAGTCGCGGAGGATGGTCGGCTTGAGCTTCACGTTCCCCGGTTTGTACACGCCATGCACGTTGCCGAAGGCCGCTGCGACGGTGAAATTCGGGCTGATCTTCAGCAGCGTCTCGTAGGCCTGCGCCACTTCCTCGGGCTTCGTGTAGAGGCTGGATTCTTCGACGCCGGAATTATCCACTCCGTCTTCCTCACCGCCGGTCACGCCGAGTTCGATTTCGAGGGTCATCCCCATCTTGGCCATGCGGGCCAGATACTTCGCGCAGATCTCGAGATTCTCGTGCAGCGGCTCTTCGGAAAGATCGAGCATGTGCGAGCTGTAAAGCGGCTTGCCGGTTTTCGCGAATTGCTCCTCGCTTCCGACGAGCAGTCCGTCCACCCACGGAAGCAACTTCTTCGCGCAGTGGTCTGTGTTCAACACCACCGGCACGCCGTAAGCCTTTGCCGCTGCGTCCACGTAATGTGCGCCTGCGATACCGCCGAGGATCGGCCCGAGCTGGTTATCCCCCTTCACCGATTTGCCGATGAAGAATTGAGCGCCTCCATTTGAAAACTGAATCATCGTCGGGGAGTTCAAATCGCGCGCCGCAGCAAGAGTCGCATTGATGGAGTTTGTTCCGATGCAATTGATCGCGGGAAGGGCAAAGCCGCTGGCTTTTGCGTAGTCGAGAAGCTCTTTCACTTCGTCTCCGAAAAGTACGCCGGCGCGGAATCGTTTGTTAGTGCTCATAGATGATTTTGGTCGTGTTGGTTGATTTGCTTAAAATTGCGGTGAACGCGTTTTGTGACTCGTGACGGGCACGATGGGAAGACTTGAGCGCAGGCTTTTTAAAATGTGCCCGCATCTTCCCAAGCGAATCCCGGCGGCCGCGCTGTAAAATTCGACCTAGTTTTCACCATTTGCGAACCTCATTCCACCTGCCTCAGTTGAATCGTATCAATCACTTTTCCATGCGCGAGAGCATTTGTGATCACGACCAGCCACGAGCCCGCATCGCACCAATCGCGACGCTTGAGATAAGCGAGCGCATTCAAAATCGTCTCCTCAGGATCCTCGCTGAATGGCATCAGGAACGGCTCCACGCCCCAAGGCAAAAGCAACTGTCGGAAGAGAGCCTCGTCATCCGTGAACGCATAAATCGGGACCCCATCCGCACGAAGCGCAGCCAGCGTGTAGGCGAGGAATCCGCTGCGGGTGAAAACCACGATTCCCGAATTCCCAAATTCCTGCGCAAGCACAGCGGCGGAGCGCAGCATCATTGCTTTCGGCTCCTTCAAACGGATCAACTCGTTAAGGCGCCGCTTCACAGAAGGCTCGGTGCTCTTCGCAATATTCTTCATCACGGCAACGCACTCCAGCGGGTAAAGTCCAGTGGTCGTTTCGCCGGAGAGCATCACCGCGTCGGCGCGTTCGCGGATGGCAGTGCAAACGTCGGAGATTTCAGCACGCGTCGGCATCGGCGCGGTGATCATGGATTCGAGAAGATGCGTGGCAATGATCACGGGCTTCCCTTCCGTCATGCAGGTTTCGACGATCTGCGTCTGCACGAGCGGTAGAATGTGGTAGTCGATCTCAATGCCGAGGTCGCCGCGCGCGACCATCACTGCATCAGCGGCCTTCACAATCTCCGCGAGATTTCGCAAGCCGCCTTGGTCTTCTATTTTCGCAATGATGCGGGCCTTGGAGCCGAGACCGTCGAGCAGCGCGCGAAGCTGGAGGATGTCCTCACTTTTGCGGACAAAAGACAGAGCCACAAAATCAATCCCGGACGTCACGCCGACGCGGATGTCGCGCTCATCCTTTTCCGTCAAGGCGGGAAGATTGACATCCACACCAGGCAAATTGATATGCCGGCGGGAGCCAAGTCTTCCCGGAGTCATCACGCGGCATCGCACATGGGTCGCGTCTTTCTCGAGGACTTCGAGCCGGATGAGTCCGCTATCCACCAGAACGGTCGCGCCGACGGTCACATCGTTAGCCAGTCCCGGATAATTCACGTCCACTCCACGAACTCCTTCGGTCGGCGTCGTTGTGTAAAACTCAAACGTATCGCCAGCCTTCAACTCAAACGCTTCAGCCACTACGCCGGTGCGAATCTCCGGCCCTTTCACGTCCATCATCACGGCGACATGCCGCTCCACATCGTGCGAAACTTCCCTGATACGCTTCACCAGCGCCGCGACCCATTCGCCGGTCCCATGCGCCATGTTCAACCGAATCACGTCCACACCGCTGACGATCAACTCCCGAAGCCGCTCGTTGCTTTCCGTGGCCGGCCCGACGGTCGCAACGATTTTTGTCTGCCTGTAATAACCTCGCATATTTTGGTCGTTAGAAAACTGCTGGTCCATCGCCCGTGATTCGACGAACCGTGTGAGGACTACCAAGCCTGCCGAGTTTTGTAAACCTCCGGTATGAATTTTTATATTACACTTTCAGGAAACCTCGCGTTCCGCTCATGGACGTTCCCGGATTTTGACCGCGTCCAATGAGACAATCGCCGCGATGGGAAAAACCAACTACGACAGCACTCGCAGTGGGAAACAATGAAGATGGACCGGCCTCACACAGACCGATCAGCGCAGCGTCGCCTTTAGCCGGATGTAGAACTGTGTCGCGCCGACGGGAGGCGTGATTTGCCATGTCTCGGTGCGGATCTCGCCGAGCACTGTGTCGTTGGTCTTGTTCGCAGTAGCGGGTGCCCACACTGCCGCGAGATCGGCGACGGCCTCTATGCTCAGATCGGCATCGTCGGCGTTTGCGCGGCGCGTGAATACGGCGATGAGCGCTCCGGAGATGTCGCGCGTGACAGTCAGCGGCAGTGTGTTGTTCACGCCGTCGCTTGTGCCGAGTGCATATTCGAGCAAGGCTGCGATTCCGTCTGCATCGCCATCTGCACTTGCGCTGCCGGAGAATGCGAGCGCGTCGGAGCCGCCGGGATTGCCGCCATCGGCTGTGCTGGCGCGCCATGTGTAATCGAGCGGATTCGGATTTGTGCTGCTCACGACGCGGACGAGCGAGCGTCCAGCGCCGTCGGTGGGATTCAGATTATCGCTATACGTGAAATCAAAAATCGGAACTCCCGCCGCGCTGTAGAGCACGATGCGCTCGCCGCTATTATCGAAGGCGCTCGGGGCAAATCCACCGGCTGCGACTTGGGCGGTCGGGACGGACGGATACGCTGCGAGGAATGCAGCGCGGTCTTTCGCCACGATGATTCGCGCGCCCGGAGCGAGTTGCACGCCGCTTCCGAATGAGTAAGCGATGCCCTGACCGAGTTCCTCGTCGAAGTGGCAGTTTGAGAGGTCGAGCGTGCTCGCGGTGATGTTCTGCAACTCGATGAACTCTGTCGGGTCATCCGCTCCGGGCGGATTGTAGTGCAGTTCCGAAACAATGAGGTTGTTCGTCGTCGCAGGGAAGACTCCGCCGGTCGCGGTGACGGTCACCGTGGTGGTCCCGAGCGATGTATTGGCGGTGTCGTATGCGACAAGCGTGTAGGTGTTGGTGCCGGCGACGAGTGGAAGCTGGAGAGACCATGTGCTCTCGCCGGTCCAGGTTACCGGAAGCGGTTCGGTCGAACCCTGAAGGCGGATTTCATTCACGTTGATCCAGCCGTTTCCAGTCACGGTCGCAAAGGGGGTTCCGACTGTCACCGGGCTCCCGCTCGTGCGGGCAAACGCGACTTGTGGAATCGGCGCGGTCTGGCCGTTTTGTCCGAGGATCACGTCGCGAGCGTAGTTGCTCCGCGGCGTAAGGTATGCGGAAACCATGGGCACCATGTCATCCGTGCCAAAGCGCGAATAGTGCGTGGCCCAGAAAGTCATCTTGGTCGTATTGAATGAGCGGTTCAACACGTCGAGCATGTGGCCGTAGTAGAGCCTCTTCCAAACAGGGTTCGCGATGAACTTCGAGATGTCTCCACCGAGCAGCGTGGCAGCGGTGTTTGATTGATTGAGGAAGTCGTTATCCCAAGGAAACGCGACCGCTTTTTGCCCCGGCGGGAAATAGAACATGACATTGTGCTGCGAGCCCGCTCCGCCGGGTGCCATGTAGTTGTCGGTGACTCCGTAGAGAATCGACCCCACATGTCCGCGCAGCCATGAATTCACATCCACGTGTTGTTCCACTAGTGAATTGAAAGTTGCTCCGGCAGCCTGACCAATGGCGTTCGTGACGTTCATGATGCCGGTGTAGTCATCGGTATCGCGTCCGCTTTCGACGAGCCAGTGCCAGCGATAGATTTCGGATGTTGCGCCGAGATTGGTGACGTTCACTCCCGGAGGTGACGTGCTGTCCTGCGGGATCTTCGGATTCTCCGGAACGACCGCGCCGTCCACGACTCGTGTGGTGGGATTGATCGTCTGCGTGAGCACGTAGATGCGTTCGTATTTGAACATCATTCCGTCACCGCCGTTGTCCCATTGATTGTCGAGGTAGTCGCCTTTGAGCCGCGTCTTTGAGAGGATCGCGGCGCCGAGCATTCCGGAGCCGTCGAACGCAATGCCGGTGGGACTCGGAGCGCGCGCGGGGATGATGCGGATCAAATCGTCCTGCGGAGCGTGGATGCCGCCAGCGAGGATATTGAGGGATTTTAGTAGAATCTCCTTCTGGCCGGTTACGGTGCCGCCGGAGCGGTCGAGCGCGATGCCGCCGTGAGTTCCGAGGAAAAGGTCATCCGGCGGGAACTCAATATTGTAGCCGACGCGCACGATGTTGAACCGCCCGTGTTCGCTGCTCTTGAGGGACACGCCGGCGCGATAGTAAATGTCGCGTTCGTTGAAGATCACGGTGCAGGGCGTGGCTGCGTTGCTCATCAGATTCTCCTGCTTGTAGAGTTCGGTCGCATCGGCGGGCGGCATGATGACGCGGACATTGTGCGGTTTTGCGCCGCTTGGCAGCGTGAGCAGGGCGCGGCCGTCCTCCCACTGAACCATTGCGCGCGATGCCGCGCCGCCGGCTGGGAAAAATGAAACCGCACCAGGGATGTCCGTCGCGCGTACGTAGAACTGCACGACAGCCCCGGATGCCTGAGCCGAAATCGTCGCGGTGTAGAGACCGCCGGTTCCAGCGGTCATCGCGGCACTGGTGAACGCGGCGCCGTTGACCGAGGTGAAAAGTTGAACCGTTCCGATTCCATCCGGGTCGC
Source organism: Verrucomicrobiaceae bacterium (assembly GCA_043755735.1). Taxonomy (GTDB): domain Bacteria; phylum Verrucomicrobiota; class Verrucomicrobiia; order Chthoniobacterales; family Chthoniobacteraceae; genus SXWH01. The sequence goes on from JAYUSJ010000079.1 coordinate 5,346, forward strand.
CGACACGCACGGAAACGGTGGCGCTTTGTGAAGTCAGCGGAACGGCGGGCGAGTGTGAGAGCGCGTCGAACGTCGGTCCGACGTTTGCAACGAAGCGGCTATTCACCGCGCCGGGAGTGCCGCCCGTAGTCGGGCGATTCAGCAGAGTCTTGAGCGGGAGGCGATTCGTGTAGAGCCGCGAGTGCAGCGCGTTGGAGCCGCGCAGCCATTTTGCGCGAAACGTGATGTTGTAGGTGTCCGTCGCGACAATCGTGTGGAAGCTCGCGCCGTTCTTTAGCGTCGTGGTCGCGTGATTGTGCATGTGCTCGGTCTCCGCGGTGGCGACGACTTTGAGCACGTTGTTTCCGGCGTTCGTCGGATCGGGCACCACGCTACCGCTATGTGTGCCGATGATTCGCCAGAAGTTCGCGTTTCCGCCGCTGAAGTTCCCGTTTTGAATCAGCTCGATGTTTCCCTGTGTGACGTTCCGCACGCTGATGTCGTCGATGAGAACCTCGCCATTGTTGAGAAGCCCGAAAACGAACTCGTTCCAATTCGCAGGGTTGTTCGTCGGCGTGTTTGTCGCGGCTCCGCTGATGCTCACGTTTTGCCAGGTGGACTTGCTGCTTTCATCGCTCGCGTCCCACGCTTCGCCCTTCGAGTTGTCGCCATCGGGGTCGATGAGTTCGAGGCTGGAGCCGCCGCCGTCGGCCCACTGGCTCCAGCGCCCGCCGTCGTGGTAGCGGACTTCATCGGCGATGTTGCCGTTTGCATCCGCGAGCTGAATCGTCTCGCCGCTGCGGCTGAGGCTGCCGCTGAACGGGCCAAGCGCAGTGATGCCGGGATGCAGCGTCGCAAACGTCGAGGGATTCCACGCGACGACCACGTAGCCGCCCGCAGGAATCAGCGGCGTCGCAGGCGGGAACGTGTAGCTGATTCCCTCCGCAAATGACCACCCGCTCACGTCCACCGCAGCGCCGCTTTTATTGTGCAGCTCGATCCATTGCTCGCCGCTCGGCAGCGCAGGCGGAGTTGGGTCGGCACCGTTGTAGAAGATTTCGTTGATGACGATTGCATCGCTTACCGTGGCGACGTTCGCCGCGCCCGCAGTCGCGCTGCTCGGATAGCCCCAGCGACCGTCGGCGAGTAACCCACGCAGGCGATTGGTAATCGACCGCGCATCGCGAAACTCCACCGCGCCCGGCGCAAACAGAAACAGCCGCAGATTATTTGCAGGCGTGAGCCCGAGCGACGTCGCAGTGAACGACGCGTAGCCGCCCGCCGGCACCGACTGCGCTGGCAGCGTGAAAGTGGCTCCGGCGCTCGTCTTCAAAACCCAGCCCGCCGTGCTTATCGCGCTGGCGGATTTATTTTGCAGCTCGATGAAAAAGCCCGCATCCGCCGCGCCGGAAATTTCGCTCAGCACGAGCGTCGGCGAAGTGTCCGGCGTGAACGATGGCACCTCGTCCGTCAGCAAATCCGCGCCGAAAAGTAAGTCCATATTTCCGCCGCTAAACTGATGCACTTCCGCGCTCAGCACGTTCGTTCCTTTCACCAGCGCAGTGCCGGGAATGACGATCGGCGCGCTTGTGAATTGCGCCTGCGTGACTTCGCTAGTCGGCGGAACATTTGCCCGCCAAATCTCCGTGCCGTTGAGATAAATCACCGCGCCATCATCCGCCACGGGCCAAAGCTCCAGCGAGGTGCGCGACGGCGCACCGGGAAAAGTAAATGTCTTGCGGAAGTAGCGCGGCGCGGTCCCTGTCACGGCATTTGTCGTTTGCTCCGGCGGAGTGGGCAGCGTCGGCACGTTTCCGTAGCCGCTTCCGAGCGAAGCGACTTCCGTGGGCGAGAGCGCCCGTGTCCACAGGCCCACGTCGTCCACGCGCCCTTGGAAATGCTCGTTGATTGCGTTTGTCGCGCGCCGGTCGCCGCCAACGTAAAACGGCATCTGCGTATTCACCATCGCTCCCGGCAGCGTCACGTTCACGAGAAAGACACCGTTGCGATAATACGCGAGATTCAGCCCCGTCTTCACCACGCACATGTGCGTCCACGCGTTCGATACGAGGTCCGGGTAGTCGAGACTAGTCGTCGCGGCATTGCGATGATACTGCGCCGCAGTCGGCATCATTTTGAAGAACTCGCGCGGCGTGGAATCGGCCCCGTTTTGGTTTGTGCGATTCCCCAGAATCACCGCACCCGTTTGGTCCACCGCCGTCGAAGTCGCCGAAGACCACACCCACGCGGACCATGTAAAATCGTTACTCGCCGTCATCGCCGGTAGCAGCGTCATCGTCGGCAATCCCGTGCCGGAATCGATGATCTCCATGCGGTCGTCCGTTCCGTCAAATTCGGCCACGCGCCCCCGGCTCAAATCCGCCACAAACGCCGCGCCATTCGCCATCGTTCCGTTAAATGTCGGGTTCACGCTGTTTGCCGCCGTGGTCCCGCTGGTTTCATTAAACGACCAGTAGGCCAGCAGCCCGCTCGGGAAATTCGCCGGCGTCACCGAACCGAGATTTCCGCCGCCACCGGCAATCAGCGTCGGCCCGCTCTTCCAGGCCGCGTCGTTAAATGCCGCCGTGTTCCAATCCGGCGCAGGCGCCGTGCCGTCGTCGAGGAACTTCCAAGTCGCGCCAATCGCGATCACCCGCGTCCGCGTATTTGAGTCTCCGGGTTTGGAAAAGTTCACCCCGCCCGGTGTGCCGCCGACATCAAGGCTTGCGCTCCATTCCTCCGCGCCGCTCGCAGCAGTCGCCGAGCGCCGAGCGAGCGTCACTCCGCTGCCATCCGCCGCGAGTGGCCAATCGCCCGCATCGCTGTAGCTGAGCTCATCCATGATGCGGCCGTTCAAATTGCGCAGACGCAGCGTCTCGCCGCCGTTATCGAGCTGGCCGGCGAAAGGACCGAGCGCACCGGGGATCTGCGCGGGCACTGCGGCGACGACGATGTAGCCGCCTCCCGGCATGATGGTTCCGGCGGGGAATGTGTAGTCGATTCCGCCATCGATTCGCCAGCCGGAGATGTCCACATCCACCGCCTGCAGGCTGCGCAACTCGACCCACTCCGTCTCGGTGAGTTCGTTCGCAGGATGATACTGGAGTTCATTGAAAACGAGAACCGAGTCCGCCGCGTAGGACGCAGTGGCGAGAGCGATGAGCGAGAGTAGAGTTTTTTTCATTCGGGCGTGAATTCGGATTTTAAAAAGGAGCGTCGCTCAATGTCCGCAGAAATGGAGATTGCGCTAAGGAGAATTTGGTCGTCGCAGGGCGACAGCCTTACCCGTTCCGCCGACGCCGGGCTGCGACGAGCATTCCCAGTCCGCTGAGCAATAGCACCGCCGAGCCGGGTTCTGGCACGACGATGAGGTTCACTTCGCCAGCCGTGGCGACATCAATACTGGAGCCGGGGTAGTTCGCGAGGAATGTCGGCGTGAGGTCGAGTCCGTTGTCCGAGAGCGCGCCGCCGTAGTTGGCGATTCGGTAGATGCCGTTGTCAAACCCGGCGAGGGTCGAGACAGCAAGGGTGCCATCGAGCGTGAGCGCGCCGCCGATGCTGAGCAAATCATTCACGCCGGAGCCGACGACGCCGGGCATTCCGAGTTCGAAGTTGAGCGACGATGCAGAATCCAGCGATAATGAAGCGAGAGGGAGCGTGCCGAAGCTTGCGCCGGGAGCGATGGTTCCGCCGACGCTGGTGACTGCGCCGATGCTGCCGACACCGGAAAGCGTGGCACCGTTCAGCGAAACCGCGCTGCCGCTCAGACTGCCGGAAACCGCCAGCGTTCCGCCGTTCACGGTCGTCGTGCCGGTGAGTGTGTTGATGCCTGCGAGCGTGAGCTTGCCGATGCCCGATTTGATGAGTGCGCCCGAACCGGCGATGATGCCGCTGAATGTCGTGTCGGAATCCTGCGCATCCGTAAGGACGTTCGTGGCTCCAAGTGTCATGGTGCCGCCCGCGCCGTCGAGCGATGACACGGTTTGCGCCGTGTTGTTGATATTGAGCAGACCGCCGTTCACCGTGAGCGGCCCGGTGGAAAGTGCGCCGCTTGCGTTGACGTTCACACGGCCCGAGCTCACCAGCGTGCCGCCGGTGTTGGTATTCACGCCAGTAATGTTGAGCGATCCGGTGCCGATGCCCTGCGGACCTTCCGCAAAGCCTATGCGGAAATTGCCGCCGATGGCTGCGAGGTTCGATGGATTGTTCGCCGGTCCGTCGAAATTGTTCGCGGTGATTGTTGCGTCCGCGTTCAGCGTGATTGGGCCGGTGAGGTCGGTGAGACGCCCCAGCGTGAAGCTGCCGTTGATCGTCACAGGATTCGTGAGCACGCGACCTGCGCCCGATGCGCGAATGATGCCGCCATTCATGATGATGGTGCCCGTACCAAAAGCCGCGTTGTTGCCGATTCCGAGCGTGCCCGCGTTGATGGTTGTCGAGCCTGTCTGCGAATTCCCACCGGACAGCGTCAGTGTGTTGTTTCCGGTTTTCACGATGCCGCCTGTGCCGGTGATGACAGCGGCGTATGTGAGGTCCACGCTGTTTTGCGCAAAGGTCACGGCGTCGGCATCGGCGGAACTGAGTGTGAGCGGGCTCGCAAACGTCGCGAGATTCTCCAGCACGAGTTTGCCGCCCGTGACGGTGGTCGCGCCTGTGTAGTTCGTGGGTGCGACGAGTGCGGTGTTTTTCAGCGTGAGCGTGCCAGCTCCCGCTTTGGTAATCGCCATGAGCGAAGTGCCTGCGCTCGCGTTGCGGATGATGCCGTCGTATGTGTAATCCGCGCCCGCCGTATTCACAGTGAGCGTCGCAGTGGAAGCTGCAACCGCGCTGTTGTTCTCGATGACCGCAGCATTCGCCACCGAGGTCGTGATTCCGCGCACGGTTTCGTTGTTTCCGTTGATGCGGAAAAACGCGCTGTTGCCTGCGCCGCCTGCCTGGAACGTGAGCACACTGTCGTCGCCGATTTGATCGGGCGCACCGAGTTGGAGAACGTCCGGACCGGATGCGTCGCCGATGGTGATATTGCCGACGATTCCGTTGAAGCCCGCGTTGCGTGCGAGCACGAGCGAGCCGCCGTTGACGCTGGTGCCGCCGTAGAACGAATTGGACGCACTGCCGTCGATGGTAAAGACACCCGCGCCGGTCTTCACAAGGCCCACCGAGCGATCGAATCCGTCCATAATCACGCCGCTAAACGTGCTGTTTCCAGCGCTGGAAACGGTGATCGTGGTGACGCCGGGGTTCAGGCTATTTTCCGTGACCGTTCCGGTTCCGGTGAGGCCCGCAATGGTCGTGTTGAATTCATTCAGGTCAAAGGTGCCCGCTGCGCCGACGTTCACGGTCGCACTCGTCGGGATGCCCGTCGCGTTGCCGGGCCGCGCGGAACCGCCCACGATATTGAGCAGTCCAAATGTGTTCGCACCCGTGAATGTCACAGTGTTGCCCCCGAGCTTCGACACCGTCCCTGCGCCACCGATATTGGTTGCGATGCTGATGTCGTCGCTTCGATTAAACGCGAGCGTCGCGCCCGCAGCCACAGTCGCATCGCCGGAGCCCAGCGTTCCGCTCGTTCCGCCTGCGCCGATTTGCAGTGTACCGAGATTTACCTCCGTCGCGTTGTAGGAGTTTGCGCCCGCAAGCACGGTAGTTCCGGCTCCGTTTTGCGCCACGGTTTTTGCGCCGCTGATTGGTCCCGAAAACGTCACTTGCGCGCCTGCACCCGGTTGCGAATCGAGGTTCGTATTCAGCACGATTGGCGCGGCGACGGTGTGCGAGCCGGAAGTCACGCCAATGGCTGCTGTAGCGATCCCGTTTGCCAGCGTGATGGCGTCGCCCGCACCGCCGCTCACGGTGTAGGTGTTTGCGTTATCAAAAATGATGCCGCCGAGCGTTTTTGGGCCGCTCACCGCGACCGCCGTCGCGCTCGTCGGAATCAGGCCGAACTTCGCCACCACGCCGACTCCGTCCGGGCTGCCAGCCGTCCAGTTTCCGCCCGTTGTCCACAGACCGTCCGCCGCGACGCCGTTCCATTCCGAAGTCGTCGCGTCGGCGATGGTGATCGTAATGGCCGTCGCACCCGTGTCGTCGGCGACGGTGTAGAATTTGCCGACCGCCGCATTCAGCAACGAGAGATTGCCGACTGAACCGGTGTAGCTCGTGTTGTAATCAATCAGCGCGTACGTGCCGTTCGTCGTCCACGGTGTTGCGGTATTTTCCGTGAATAATTTGAATCCGCCTCCGTTGATCGCCAGCCCGCCGGAGCCCGTGACGTTTAGCACATCATTCGCCGCACCATTGAACTCAAAGTCGAGCAACGATCCTGCATTGAGCGTCGTCGTTCCGACCGTCAGCGTGCCGACGCTTGCACCGGGAGCGATGCGGCCATTTGCGCCCGCGACGATTCCGCCAGCGATGGTGCCCGTGCCGCCGATCGCGCCGCCCGAATTCACATTCACCGCGCCACCTCCTAGCGAACCATTCACGCGCAGCGTTCCGCCGGTGACGTTCGTCGCGCCAGTGTAAGTATTCGCGCCGCCGAGCGTGAGGATGCCGTTGCCGGTTTTCGTCAGCGTGCCCGTATGCCCGGAGAAGTCTGTCAGCGCTTGATTCACCGTCACGTCGAGCCCGTTGGAATTGAAATTCAAACCTCCGTTTTTGAGCTGCGCCGACGTCAGATTTTCCATGTAAGTCGTGCTCGCCGCAAATGGCCTCAGAGTGCCGCCGTCAAACGTCACCGAGGTATTCGCGCCGACACCCCGAACCGTCGGAAGCGCAGGCAGCGTGACCTGCGCCGTGCCGCCGATGTTAATCGCCGCCACGCTGTTGTCGCCGCCGCCAAATCCATTGATCGCAGTCGCGATAAATGTGCCGCCGGTGAAGTTCATCGTGCCGCTATTGCTGGCGTTGTTCACCCCGACCAGTCCGCCGACTCCGAGCGTCCCCACCGTAGCAGTGCCGCCGGATTGATTGAAGACGCCCGTTACGCCCGTGGCTAAGGTATTCTCCGTGCGCCCGACCTGAAGCGCAGCGCCCGTGAGATTCAGGTTTCCCGTGCCGCTTAAATTAAACGTCCCCTGCGTGCCCGTGTTTGTGCCGAGGATGATGCCGCGATTTGCCGACGCCGAGCCGACCAAAGAACCTGCGCTGAGATTATACGTACCTTTGCCGCCAGCGCCGTTGCCGATGATTGCCTGCGTGCCCGTGAGCGTGATGGTTCCGCCCGTTTGGTTCACCGTGCCGAGCACCGTCGCGTCGCCTGCGGCAATTGTGACCGTCCCAACGGAAAACGTGCCGTTTTGGATATTCAGCGCCGCAGATTGTCCGGAGGTATTGCCGACATTGATGGCCCCTGCCACCGCAGTGCGCGCGCCGGAAAGATTCAGCGTGCCCTGCTGCACAGTCGTCGCGCCAGTGTAAGTGCTGGTTGCCGAAGAAAGGTCCCACGTTCCCGTGCCGGTCTTCGTCACCGAAGTCGCGCTGCCGCCTTGATTGGTCAGTTGCAGCGCAAAAAGATTATTCCCCGTATTCGATCCCGTGAGAACCAGCGTGCGAGTGCCTCCGGTGTCGAAGAGGTTGATGTTTGCCCCGCTCTGCGTGAAACTCAGCGTCGCCGCGGGGTTCGAGCCCGAGGCGTCGATGGTATTGTTCCCTGTAAACATGCGGATGTGCCGATTCGTGCTCTGCGGCGTGCTGCCTGTGTATTGCAGCGTGCCGCCCTGGAAATGCAGGCCCACTCCGGTCACCGTATTGTTTTCCTGCGCCAGCGTGCGGGCACCGATTGCGGAAGGAACTCCGTAGTCCGAAAGCGATGACACATTCACGATTCCATTTCCCGCCACGATGAGTTCGCCGGTAAAGCTGTTCGCGTTATTCGCAAGCGAGAGCGTGCCCGCCGTGTTGTGGATGCTCCGTACGCCGGTGCCGCCGATTGCACCGCTGAGCGTCACATTTCCCGCGCCGAGTTTGATGAGATTATTTGCCAGCGTGACGGGCGCGGAAATCGTGTGCGACCCGGCCTTCGCACTGATCGTCGAAATGCCGCCCGCATCCGCCTGCAAATTCAGAGTATTCGATCCCGAGACCGTCCACGCATTCGCGCCGTCAAACTGCACATGCCCCGCCGTGACGTTCGCGTTCAGATTGATCGAAGTCGGCGCACCCTGCGCGGCGAAGTTCGCATTCGCGCCCGCGCTGTTCGGCACGCCCGCCGCACCCCAACTCGCAGTCGTCCAATCCGCACCACTGGCCCACGAGTTGGTAAACACATTCTCCGTCGTAAAGCCCGTCATGTGAATCGTCGTTCCATTCACAGCAGGCGCTGCGGAAATCGTCTGCGTGGTCGAAGTTGCCTGAAAGGTGTAGCGCAGCATCACCAAATCGCCCTGCACGGTCGCACCCATGTTTTCATTGAAACTGAAGCCGCCCGGCGTCACCGAAGCTCCGGTCGCAGTCATATTGGCCGCGCGTGCAGCAGCCTCCCAGGAGCGCGTGTAGAGCGTGTAGATATACGTATTTCCAATCGTCAGATTGCTCAGCGTGACCACCTGCGCCGTCGTGCCCGCGCCAAACACAAACTTGTTTGTGAGCGCACCGAGTTGCCCCGCCGGATTCGTCCCGCCGCCGCCAAAAAGCGAGCCCAGCCCGGATGTGGAAAACACGCTCGCCACCGCAGGATTCGCTCCGGCCACGCCCGTGAAGTTCACCCCGTTGATCGAAAGATTCACAGCCTCGCCGAGATTGTACGCGTGAAGGAACGACTTACTGGAATTCAGCCCGACGAGCGCATCGGAATTTGCCTGCCCGAGATTCACGGCGGAAAACTCTCCGGTGAACGATTGAGCGTGAGCTGCTCCGATGATGCCAAGGAACGTGGCAAGAGCGAAGCGGGCAGGACTGATACGGGATGAGAGAATGCGGGATGAGTTCATGGTGAGCTTTAAATTCTTACGACTGCGCTACTATTCGCACGTCACATCATGTTTATCAATACGAATCAATTCTTCCAAAATGCATTAAAAACGGCGTGTTCAGGCCATGGAGTTTCCCAAGGGCGAGACCGTCGAATGGTTCATTTCCGACAAGGCCCATCTGATCCTCTCTCGTTCCGCTCCTCCCCCAGACCCGGTGGACGTTCGAAAAAAACGCCCCGCCAAGTCTGAGGGCGCAGTTGCTCCCCCAACCCTCCATCGATTGCTCCAATGCCGCTCGTTCGCCGGGCGCGACTCGGCGCTTGGCAGAGCATTTGCAGGGCGCGTTGCTTTGTCCGCAATGCCTCACTTTGACGGATATCATCTGCACAAACGGCGGTCAGTTTTCCGATTGGCCCGCCGATTATCGCCTCTATTCCATGGGCCGTGTGGCGAGCGATTTCTCAGAGCGCTCATAGAGCGCACGCTACATCTTCTCTCCCCCAGAGAATCCATTTGAAAATTCACAATCGTAGATAATGAGACAGAAACGGCGGCTTGCCGGTTTTTCAACAGCCTACACGAGCTCGCGGATGTAGAAATCGAACGTGTCGAATGGGAAGGTTCCTTTGCCGGGGCCGGTCGGAGCGGCGGCGAAGTTTTCATTGCTCGTGGGCTTGAAGGCGTATTTTACGGAGCCAATTTGTGCTTTCCCGATTTGCTGGGCGACGATGCCGTAGTGGTCGCCGTCGGCAGGGGTGCCGAGAGCCTGGCCTTTGATGAGGATGCTGGCGATGGTGGAGAAGCGGCCCGGTTCGTCGATGCCGATGGAGACTGCGGTGTCGTCGCCGGTGCCGGCGAAGCCGTCGGTTCCCGGGGTGGCGCTTGCGAGGATGCTGCCGGCGATCCACGCGCGGCCTACGCTGATTGCGCCAATGCCGGAGTCGGCGTTGTTGTTCTCGCCGATGGTGATGTTTGTTTTTTCGAAGTTGCCGGTGCTGAATGTGCCGAGCGAGCGCTTCACGGTGACGAGGTCGCAGTCCAAGTCGGTAAATGTGGCGGTTTTGCTGTCGGTGGAAAGCGTGAGGTTTGGCCCGGCGGCGGTGATGGTCGGCGTGGTCGAGCCGAATTCGCGGATGATGAAATCGAACGCGGGATTTTCCGCGCCCGCGCCGGTGATCGTCGGAGCTGCGAAGAATGCTTCTTTGGTAGCGCCTGCTTTGAATGCGAAGGTGCGCGCGCCGATTTTCGCTTTGCCGATTTGCTCGGCGAGGATGCCGAACATGTCGCCGGTATTGCCCGCGGAGCCGAACGCCTGACCTTTGACGGTGAAGCTGCCGATGCTGGCGGTGATGCCTGCGACATTGCGATCGGGCGGCGTGTTGAAGCTTTCCACCAACAGCGTGGAAATGGACGCATCGTTCGCCAGCTCCATCCCCGATGCACGACCCGGCCGCTATGTCGAATGGCGCGTTTCCGACACCGGCACCGGCATTCCGCCAGCCGTCCTGGAGCGGATGTTCGAGTCTTTCTTCACCACCAAAACAACCGACAAGGGGACAGGTCTTGGGCTTTCCACTGTGCTTGGAATTGTGAAAACTCACGGGGGATGCATCGACGTACACTCGGACCCCGGACATGGTGCTACGTTTAGTATTTTCCTCCCCGTGGCCGAGGATGCTTCGTCCGCTCCTGTTGCAAATGGAGAAGCGAAAGCAGAAGGCTTCATGGGAAATGGAGAATTCGTACTGGTTGTGGACGATGAACTCCCGGTTCGGGAAATGACCCGTGCCGTCCTGCAATTGCTCAATTTCAAAGTGGCCACCGCGAGTGGACGGATCGACGAAGCCTCGTCCAAGGAATTGGAAACCCTCGGTATCAAGACCGTTCTCAACAAACCCTTCACTCAGGAAAAACTGGTCATCGCGATCAAGAAAGCGCTGCGGGATGCCGAACTCAAGCGCGTCAACAAGTAGGAAAATCCAACCACCGAAAGGTCGGCAGCGCGGGCCTTTCCAAATATCCTTCTGGGCTCGAGAGCTTGCGGAACCAGGAAACCGACAGCTCGTTCCCCTTTATCTTACGGCCATCTCGATCGGCACGGCACCCAGCGTTTTCACGAGTGCGCCGGTCTTCGTGTCGTAAAAGCGGAGTTGTCCGTCAGCACCGGCGGTCGCGAGTTGTGCGCTGTCTTTTGTGAATGCCAGCGTGAACAGCGCGACTCCCGGTGATGGGATTTGTGCGACGCGCTTTCCATCCGCCGTCGTCCAGATGCGCGTCTCGCCTTTCGCTCCGGTGGCTGCGAGCAGCTTTCCATCCGGCGAAAATGCAATGGCGTGCGCGGCTCCGTTCAGTCGCTCAAATTCACGCACGGTGCTCTCTTCCTTGTTGTCACCCTCGGCGAGACGTCCTCCGCGCGGCGCGATTTTGTGCAGGCGGATTTGGCCGTTGTCGCTGCCAAACGCGACCAGGTCTTCCGACGGGTGACGCGCTACGCAGAGCAGCGGTTCGCGCGGCTGCGCGATGTCATCGACGAGATGACCGGTGGCGACGTCGATGAGCTTAATTGCCTTATCGCGGCTGGCTGACACAAGCCGCGCGCCGTCGCGGCTCCACGCAGTGGCAAAAACCCAGTCGATATGATTGTCGCATCGCATGACTTCCTTGCCGTCGCCGACGGCAAAAACGCGCACCAATTTATCTGCGCAGCCGACTGCGACGCGGCTGCCTTCGGGCGACCACGAGATACCATAAAAGCAATCGGTCGAGGCTTTGATTGAGCGTGTCTGCTTCCTTTCGGCGACATCCCAAATCTGCACTTCGCCATATTCCGAAGGCGCACCGCCAGCGATTGCGAGCTGCTTCCCGTCGGGCGAAAACGCGAGCGATTCTACTCGCGGAGATTCGCCGACAAGCCGATCGAGCACTTGCTCTCCATCGCCGCTGCGCAAAATCACCTCGTGCCAGCCGGATACAGCCAGCACTCCACCATCAGGCGACCAAGCTAGCGACGCGATCGCGGGTGCGCTGCGATAAACCGGAGGCGCTGCGAGATGGTGCGCCGCACCGGGCTCAGCGGGCGTGTCGTCCTTCGCACCTTCGGATATCCAGCGCCGGATCATGGCGACTTCATCGGGAGTGAGCGGGTCGGTGTCCTTCGGCATCTCGGGCTCGGCGCCGTCGATTTGGGTAAAAAGCTCACTCTCTTCCGCGTGTCCGGCTCTCAGTCCTTCGCCAGCCTTTCCGCCTTTGAGCAACGCTGCGTGCGTCGTGAGATCCAGCCCGCCCTTCGTCTTTCCGGGCTTGTGACAGCCGATGCAGTTCGCGCGCAAAATCGGCCGCACATCGCGGAAGTAGCTGACGGGCTCTGCCGATGCTTTGCACAGCAGACCGAGTAGAACGAGACCGATGGCGTTTTTCATGGGTGATTATAAATGAAACGGAACGACCGTCGCTTGCGCAAAGTAGTCAGCGGCTTTAGCCGAAATACCGCTTTGCTTTCGGAACGGGCACGCTTCGCAGAAAAACGTCGCGAGTGAGACTGCGCGCCCTCTGCTTGTCATGTCGCTACGGCTAAAGCCGCTGACTACTTTGCGCAAGCGTCGCGCGTTCATAGTTCGCGCTCCAGCGAGTATTCGTGCCACGATCCACCGCGGTCGTGAGCGTCGCTCACCACGAGAAACAGCGGGCCGTCGGTCTTGGGCGTGAGGGTGAACTTCGCATCGCGTCCGCCGTTGTTATCGTCGGCACTTCCCAGCATTCGCCCGTCTGCATCAAAAACTGCGAGGATCGGATCGAGTAGCGAACCGCCGCTCGCCGCCGTGATTCGAAACGACATCGACTTTCCAGCGATTGCTGAAATCCGGAAGACATCCACGTCTTTGTCGCCGTCGATTTTACCAACCATCGGCTTCGTTGCATCCCAAGGCTGCGCTTCGCGAAAGCCATTATTCGGCTCCTTTTCGCGAGCCACAGAATCCTTCGCGATCAGCGGGAAGTCCTGCGGCGAAGTCGTGCCCGCGGGCGTTACGACTTCGAGCGCAATTTTTGTCCCGCTGAAATCCGCAGGAATGTTCACTTCCACGATGAGTTCCTGGTCTCCCACGTCTTTTGCTTCGAGCCCGTTCGGCGGCGCGGCGTCTTTCTTTTCCTTCACCGTCACCGGGAGCTGCGGCGTGCAGCGAACTTCGGTGACGTCTTTCAATTTGAGTCCGCGCAATCGCAGCGTCTGCGTCTCGCCGAGCGTCGCCCGCAGCGGAGAAATCGCGAGCACTCGCGGCGACTCCGGCTTTTTCTCCTGCGCCTCGGCGGCGAAAGCGCAGAGTAAAAATGCAGCGGCGATTCGGCGCCTCACGCGTAGAGTTCCCGGACCGGTGCGCCTTCCGTGAGGATGAACGATGGGCGGCCCTCGGGCGTCATCAGTTCGCGATTCGCGTCGATACCGAGCGCGTCGTAAATCGTCCACGCCACATCCGCCGGCCGCACCGGACGGTCGGTCACGTATGCGCCGTTTTTATCCGTCGCACCGATGAGGTTTCCGCCGCGCACTCCCGCGCCGGCGAAGATCATCGAGCCAGCCCGGCCCCAGTGGTCGCGGCCCGCATCTTTGTTGATCTTCGGCGTGCGGCCAAATTCACCCATGCAAACAACGAGCGTATCTTTCAGCGTGCCGCGTTCGTCCATGTCGCGGATGAAACGAGCGAAGCTCTGGTCGAACTCCGGCATCTTTTTGTCGAGCCCCTCGAATATCTTTTTGTGATGATCCCAGCCGCCGTAGTTCACGGTGACAAAGCGAACGCCGGACTCCACGAGCCGTCGCGACATCAGCAAGCTCTGCCCGAATTCCGATCGCCCATATTCGTCGCGGAGCTTGTCGTTTTCTTTCCCGATATCGAATGCCGCTTGCGCTTCCGGCGCCAGGACCATCTGCGCGGCTTTTTGCGAGAATTCATCGTAGGTCGCGATCTGGTCGTTGGCATGAACTTGCGCCTGAAGACTGTCCACTGCTTGAAGGAGCGTCCGACGCCGATCCTGAGTTTTCGCAGTCACGCTCGCGGGCTGCGAGAGGTCGCGCACTCGGAACTCTTTTTCATTCGGATTGCCGCATTTAAACGACTCGCTGCGCCCGCCGAGCCACACACTGCGGCCAAGCTCCCACGTAAACGAAGGATTCTTCGGAATCGCGACATACGGCGGCACGGCACCGCTGAACCCCGTCTCGTGCGCGACCACTGCGCCGATGGCCGGATGATCGCCAAACGCCGAGCCAAAGCGCCCGCTGAGCACCCAGTTCGTCGCCGTTTCATGATGGTCGTTTTCGTGCGAACCGCTGCGGACGAGCGCGACTTTGTCCATCACCTTCGCCATGTTTGGGAGAAGCTCGGTCACGTTCAGCCCCGGCACATTCGTCGCGATGGATTTGTATTTTCCGCGGATTTCCTCCACCGCTTCCGGCTTTGGATCGAACGAGTCGTGATGCGAAATTCCGCCGCCAAGATAAACAAGGATGACCGACTTCGCCCGCGCTTTGCTCCCCGTGGCCTTCTCGGAAGCGAGCAATTGCGGCAATGAAAGCCCCAGCGGAGCGAGCGCACCGATGCGCAGAAAATCGCGTCGCGAAAGGCCGGAGCAAAGCCGGTGACGGGTTGGCGAGAGTGAGAAGTCGAGCATGGTGGTCAGTGGTTAAATGCGAATTCCTTGGCGTTGAGCAGAGCCCAAAAAACATCGGCAAATGCAGCAGTGCGTTCCTGCGGCGTGCTCGCGACGAGCTGTGGGCGAATTGCAGAAAACTCCGCATCGGTCGCCTTGCGCTGCATCGAGAGCGCAAACAAAGCATCGGTCGCCGCGCGGTCATCGGCGTCTTTCAAAACGGTGGACAAACGCCCGTCGCCGGCCGCGATCTGACGCTGGATTTCATCGCCGTTGTGCAAATGGAGCAACTGCGGAAGCGTCACCTCCCCTTTTCGCTCGCAGGCGCAGGCGGTCACACGATCACTGCGGCCGAAGAGCGACAGGAAGTAGGAGCCCACTTGCGGGTCGGGCAACTGGATGGCGCGAAGCCCGAGCGGATAGCCATCGAATTTCGTCGGCACGCCGGTCGCGGAAGCAATCGCGTCGCTCAACACCTCCGCCGGCAGACGGCGCGCATAGTAGTGCGAGTAAAAGCGCGTCTCGGTTTCGTTGCCGGCGAGTGTCTGCGACGAGAGACCGTAGGCGCGGCTTGTAAGAATGAGCCGCATCACATGACGAAGGTCGAAGTTCGCCTTGCGAAACTCCCCATTCAGCACCACCCACAGCTCGCCGTTGCTTGGCGGATTGCTGGGCCGCAAGTCGTCCACCGACTCCACGAGTCCCGTTCCGAAAAAATGCTTCCAAATGCGGTTCGCCATTGCGCCGCTGAATTGCTCCGAGCCCAGCATCCAATCCACAAACTGCTCCCGCGCATCGCGGCCCGGTTCGGGCTTCCAAACAGCGCGGTCGAGCGTCTGCGGCGCGAGCTTCAAATTCGTGCGCGGCTGAAAAGCCTCGGGCGGTTTTGCCTGCGCTTCCGCAAATTGCTTCGTGGATTCAGCGATTTTCTTTCCGCGCTCTTCGATCTGCTTCTTGATCTCTTCGCACGTCATTTTCCCGCTCGCTGCAAACTCCGCGGATGAAACCTCCGCGAGCTTCGCCTCGGCCTCGGCCACGCGCTTCTGCGCTTCGCGTGCATCGCGGGTCAGCAGTTCCAGCTCCGTCATGCCCGACTCCGGCTTCACGCGCTTCATCGACACCTTTCCGAAAAACGCGGCGAAGTGGTAAAAGTCGTCCTGCGTATAACGCTCCAGCGGATGATTATGGCAGCGCGCGCAGCCGATTCGCGTGCCGAGAAAACTCTGGGCCACCGAGTCCGGCAACTCGCTTTCCTCCACGCGATTCATCTCGCCCACGACCGTCGTGAAATATCCCACGGCCGGTTGCGTCACGACATCACCCTTCGCCAGCAAAACGGCCCGCGAAATATCCGCCCACGACTTCCCGGCGGCGAGTTCCCCGCGCAGCCAAGAGTGGAACGACCGCACGCCCTTCACCCCGCGCACATCGTGGTCCCGCTCGCGGCGGTTTTGCAGGATGTCGGCGATTTGCAGCGTCCAGTAGTCCAGCCATTCCGGCCGCTCCACCAACTCCGCAGCGAGCCGCTCGCGCTTGTCCGGCGCGGCATCCGCGACGAATGACTCGACTTCCGCGTTCGACGGCAACGTTCCGATCGTATCGAGATACGCACGCCGGACAAACGACCGGTCGTCCGCTGCCGGCGATGGCGGGATACGCAAATCGGCGAGCTTTTTAAAAATCGGACCATCGAGCACGTTGCGGGTCGTCGCGAAATCCGAGCCCGCGACATCGTTCTCGAAAGGCATCGTAAAGCGCGTCACCGCCACCAGCGTCTGGAAATGGACACGCACCACGCCTTCGCCGTGACGCACCGCTTTCACCAGGCCGTTCGGCTTCACGCGCACCACGCCCTCGTCATTGGAAAAGAACTGCGCCAGCCACGTCACATCGCGCTCGCGGCCATCGGCGAAAACGGCCTTCACCACGAGTTGCTGCGTCTCGCCCGGCTTCATCGTCCGCGCCCCGCCGGAAATCTCCAGCTTCGTCGCATCGGGCTCCTCCGCCTGCGGACCGGGCGCACGACCGGCGATCCAATCCACCAGCGTCTGCCATTCGCGCGAGCCTTTGCGGAACCGCGTGCCGCCTTCATGCACCACGCCGCCGCACGCCTTGTCGATCAGCAAACTCAGCTCGGGAAACGCATAATTCACCCGACGCCCGTTCACGTCCTTCGTAATCCAGTCATAGTCCCACTCCGCCGCAAACCCGCGCAGCGAAAGCCGGAATCCATTCTGCCCCGACAGCTTCCCGTGGCACCCGCCCGAGTTGCACCCCGCCTTCGTCAGCAGCGGGAGCACGTCCTGTCGAAACGACGGCACTTCAGCCGCAAACGCGACCGTGCAAAAAGCGATGAACAAAAGCAGACGGAACATACTCCCGTGATGAATCGCGAGTGCCCGCCCTTCTTAGTTTTCATTCCCCCGCCCCGCACGCACCACAAACGCAGGAAAAAGCGTTGCCTCCCCACAGCAACGGCAGATACTTCCCACCGAAAGCCTCCGACCAAACTCTCAACGGGAACTTCGATATGAAACTCAAAATCACACGAGTGGATATGTGGGCAGCCAGCCTTGAAGACAGACCGGCAAGCCTCGCGAACAAACTGGAAGCGCTGCACAAAGCCGGTGCCAACCTCGAGTTCATCATGGCGCGGCGCGCGCTGGAAGAGCCCGGCAAAGGCGTCGTCTTTCTGGCCCCGCTCAAAGGCGTCAAACAAACGAAGGCCGCCATACAAGCCGGCTTCTTCAAAACCGAAGCCCTGCATTCCGTGCGAGTCGAAGGCAGCGACGCACCCGGCATCGCCTCACAACTCACGCGCGCCGTCGCAAAGGCAACCGTCAATCTCCGCGGATTCTCCGCCTCCATCATCGGCGGCAAATTCATCGCCTACCTCGCACTCGACGACGAAAAAGACGCCGCAAAAGCCGTACGCGCGCTCAAGCTCATCGGCGCGAAAAAATAGCGCAACACCGGCTGCGAGTTTGGTGGAGCGCAAGTGAGAACATCCGCAGCGCAGCGGCACTAATTTCGAGAGGATGAGAGGGGATTCCTAGAGCCGCGCACGAGGTTACTAGAGCCTGAGAGACGACTACCAGAGCCGCACACCCGCTTCCTAGAGCCGTAGAGGTTCCACTGGAGCCGTGCAGCGTCCTACTAGCGCCTTACAGCCGCTTCCTAGAGCCTGTGACGCGATTACTAGAGCCCTACAGACGACTACTAGAGCCGTGGAGCTTCCGTTTAGAGCTTGATTTCGCCCATTCCCCCTGAGAAAACCACCCTCCAACAGAAAAAACCGCGTAAAGCAGCAGAGCCGCCAAGCGCCTGACTCCTGACTCCTGACTCCTGACTCCCGACTCCTGACCACCATGATCCCAATGCCCGCCCTACTGACCGCCCTCTCCGACCTCACCCGCTGGCGAATGCTCGCCGCCATCGTCGAAGCTGGCCCGCTGCAAGTCGTCGAGCTGTCCCAGCGCCTGAACGTCCCCGCCACCAACATCAGCAAACACATCACCGTCCTGCGCCGCGCCGGCATCGTCACCAACGACCGCCCCAAACTCTACGGCATCGCCCCCCA
>JAYUSJ010000080.1:0-23425 GCA_043755735.1 Verrucomicrobiaceae bacterium
GCCGAATGTATGACGCTGAGGCTACAATCGTAATGTTGGACAACGGCACCTCAGGCGACGTTGCGGCGAACGACAGCATCTACTCAGCGCTCGTCCCCACGACCAGTCTCAACCCCGGAGAAATGATTCGCTGGAGAATCGAGGCCCGCGACACGGCTAATAATTACTCGTTTGCGCCGCCCTACCCCGATTTTCCCACGACCAATTCCCAGTCCAACCCCGTGCCCAGCGCCACGACTGAGGCAGAGGTTTATTACGGCACCATCGCAAATCCAAACATCACCGGGTCCACGCTGCCCGACATGCACTGGTTTCTCACCGGCACCGACAACACCGGTAACGCGACAGGAAACCGTTGTTCTTTCTATTTCAAGCCGCTCCCGAAGGACAATCCGGGCGTTGGATACGTTCCGCCAAAGGGACGATTTTACGACAACGTGCTAGTGAACATCCACGGCCAGTCCACAACCGGCGCGGCATTTGTGAAAAAGAGCCACGACATGAGCTTTTCGAAGGACAAAAAATTCCGCTGGAAAGACGGCGAGCCCGACTCCTCGGGCACAAACATCCTGAGTAATTTTGCGGACAAAACCAAAGTGCGCAACACCATAGCCTGGAAGGCATTCGAACACTCGAACCATCTTGCATCGCACTACTCCCAGATCGTCCGTATCCACCAAAACGCCAATTTCAAAGGCCTGTATGACCTCGTCGAAAATGCCAACGAAGCATTCCTCACGCGGGAGAAGCTCGATGATGTCAGCGGCGCACTTTATAAAGTGTATAACAAGCTTGAAGTCGCTCAACCCACCACCACCAACATCAATGGGCAGGAAAAGAAAAACCCCGACGACGGCAACTTCAGCGACCTCGCCACTTTCGTGGCTGGCATCGCCAGCACCAACGCCATGACCGACCGGCTGCGGTTCTTTTACGACAATGCCGACATCGCCTCCGCCATCAACTGGCTCGCCACACAATCCATCACAATCAACCGCGATTTTGGGCACAAAAACTACTACATTTACCGCGACACCGCAGGCACAAAGGAGTGGAGCATGTTGCCGTGGGACCAAGACTTGAGCCTCGGCCACACGTGGAATGCGGGACCGGGATATTTCGACGACGACATCCACAGCCAGGCACCGCTCCGAATCGGCGGCGGCGATAACCGTGTCATCGAAATCGTGTACGGCACCCCCGAACTCAATGCCCTGTTTGTGCGCCGCCTACGCTCACTGGCGGACGGATTCTACGGATCCCCGACCGAGACGAACAGCCTGCTCACACAGGAAGTAAACGCTCTCATCAACCAAATCGACCCCAGCCCGGACAACCCCGCCACCGGCACCGACGACGCCGACCTCGACATGCGGAACTACGGCTTCTGGCTCGATGCCGGTGGCGGTGCCACAGTCCCCTACACCGACCCGAACGTCCTCAATCACACCGTCCGCACACAAGCCGCACGCATCACTCATTCCAACCCCGTCCCACCAAACCCCGGCACCGGGCCAGTCTATGCAAACTGGGGTGATAACAGCACCAGCCTCCTACCTTTCGTCACAGGTCGCCGGGACTTCTATTTTAATCCAACGCCGCCCATGAGTGGCACGATTCCATTCCCATCGAGTCAAGTCGCGAGCCCGACGCTGGTCATTGAGCAGTTCAATCCGAACCCATCCACCGGACTTCCGGCGGTCCTGCCGACGGGTGAAAACAATCAATCGTTTGAATACTTCGTCATCCGCAATACGAGCAGCGACGCAGTGGATATCTCCGGCTGGAAAGTCAGCGGCGACATTAACATCGTCTTTCGCGGCGGCACCGTGATCCCCGCTCAAAGCGCAACGACGACCCAGGCAACCAATGCCAGCTACATCAACCAGCTCATTGTCGCCAATCGCCCGTCCGCATTTCGCCAGCGGACGACGTCGCCAAAAGGGAACGAATACCGGTTCGTCACCGGCCCCTATGATCGCCAGCTCTCCGCACGGGGCGGCTCGATTATATTGAGCAAGCCCATCGACCCGATGAACCTCGCCGCAGGCTACACCGTCGTAGCCACACAGGGATACACCGGCTCCGCGACGGCGCATCAGGACTACCTGCGCGTCTCCGAGTTGAACTTCCGCCCGGCTCCGGCGACAGCGGCTGAACTGCTCGCGCTTACCGGCCTCGTTGCCGGTGACTTCGAGTTCATCGAGCTCATCAATAATGGACCGACCACGCTGAACCTTGGCGACGCACGTTTTGAAGAAGGCGTGGATTTTGTATTCCCCGCAGGCTACACGCTGGCCTCGGGCGCACGATGCCTCGTCGTCGCCAGCCAGTCCGCCTACGAAATCCGTTATGGCACTGGGCACCCGATTGCCGGCGAGTTTGAGGGCAGCCTCGACAACGGCGGCGAGCGGCTCCGCATTGAGGACCCGACCGGCGAAGAAATCCTCGATTTCACCTATGACGATGACTGGTTCCCCGTTCCCGCCGGCCAGTATCGGAGCTTCGTCATCCGCTCGGCGAGTCCCGCGTATAACGCATACGACGCACCGACCACATGGGCACTCAGTGCCGCACAGAACGGTTCGCCAAACGGCGGCGACACGCAATACTCCCGGGTGTTCGAAGGCTGGCGGTGGGACCACTTCACCCTCGCCGAAATCCCAACCCTTCTCACGCCGAACACCGCAGGCGCACTCACCGCCGACCCGGATGAAGATGGCATGAACAACTTCTCGGAGTTCGCTTTTGGACGGATGCCGAGAACGGCGGACCAACCCGGCGCACTCTCCACCGGAGGACGGGTGACCGACTCGGGCTCTGACTACCTCTGCGTCACGTTCCGCCGCGCCAGAAATGCGCTCGATGTGACGTATTTCGTCGAGGCGAACTCGGATCTCACCAATCCCGCTGGCTGGACCCATGTCGGCGTGCTCGTGAGCGCCACCGACAATGGCAACGGAACCGAGGAAGTCTGCTTCCGCGATAACACGCCCATCGGTGCAACGCCGCGCTATATGCGGGTCCGCGCGGTGAAACCGTAAGACTCGACGCAACTCCCCCGCCCCGCCATATTCGAGCGATGAACATTGCTCGAAGTCTCATCGCCGTCCTATTCACCACGTCGCTTTTTGCGGCGGGAGAAATCCCGCTGTGGCCGGGCGGCGCGCCGGGCTCCGAGGGCAGGACTGCACCGGAAAAAGAGGACGCGAACCACAATGTTTCATCGGTCCACAATCCGTCGATCACCGCGTTTCTTCCAGCAGCCGGCAAGGGAAACGGCGCTGCGATTTTGGTGATTCCCGGCGGCGGACACAGCAAGCTCTGCATCGGGCACGAAGGGACCGGCATCGCGCAGTGGTTCGCGGATCATGGGGTCGCGGCTTTCATGCTGAAGCATCGACTCGCGAGGGAGGAGGGTTCGACTTATAAAATCGAGGTCGAAGCGCTCGCGGATACGCAGCGTGCGATGCGCCTCATCCGCTCGCGGGCGGCGGAGTGGAGCATCGACCCGGCGCGACTGGGAGCGATGGGATTTTCCGCCGGTGGCGAACTCGTTGCGCTGGCGTGGATGCGTCCGTTTGCCGGCAATCCGGAAGCGAAGGACCCAATCGATCGGATGGATGCGCGGCCCGCGTTTCAGGGGCTGATTTATCCGGGGCGCACGGGCGACATCGTGCCGACCAAAGACGCGCCGCCTGCATTTCTCGCATGTGGAGAAAAGGACCGCCAGGACATCGCGGAAGGGCTTGCCGAAGTTTATCTGCGGCTAAAGCGCGCGGGGATTTCCGCGGAGTTCCACGTGTATGCGGGCGTCGGACATGGATTCGGATTCCGTCCGACGAATAAAGGACCGGTCGCCGCGTGGCCGGACCGTATGTTGGAGTGGCTCGACGCAAAGGGCTTTCTCACCGCCGCAAAATCCTAGTCTATGGTGCGATATTCTGACTTTGCGGATCGCGTTTTGCGCACGCCGGACGTTCTTTCGAAGCTCATCCCCACGAGCCCGCTTTCATGGAATCTGCCGGGCGAAATCGCGAAGGCAGACGACGCGACATTACTCGGCGACAAGCCGATCAAGGATGCGTCAGCGCTTAAACTCGTGCGCGGCGGTCTGCTCTACGCGGTGGATGCCATCCATGAAGCGCACACATGCTTTCAAGACGAACCGGGCGACCTCGGCAGCTATTGGCACGGGATGATGCATCGTCGCGAGGGAGATTTCGACAATGCGCGCTATTGGTTCCGCCGCGTCGGGCGCCTCGGCGTTTTCAGCAAAATGCACAGCGCCGCGACCACATGTTCGCCGACGATGGCGCGGCAGGAAAACTGGGATGCGTATTTGCTGACGGGCCTTTGCGAGCAGGCGAAATTTGGAGCGGAAGAACTCATCGGCGAATGCGTGAAGTTGCAGCGTGTCGAATTCGAGGCGCTGTTCGATTACTGCTGGCGCAAGGCCGTCGGGCTGTAGCGCACTTTCCCTCTTGCGGTTCCTTCATCGGAAGAGGATCGTCCCAATCACTGTGGCAATTTTTACAATACACGAATGAAACCAGTTTTGCTCATCGGCCCTTACATCGAGCATGAACTGAAGGAGGAAGCGACTAGCCTGCTGGAGGAGTTGGAAGAACTCGTGCAGACGCTTGGCGTGCCCGTGGCGGACCGGATTCTCATTCACCATCGCGAAATGCACGCGCGGTATTTGCTCGGCTCCGGAAAGGCGCAGGAAATCGCCGACCGCGTGAAGGCGGAAGATCTCGGCGCTGTCGTCATCGACCATGATCTGTCGCCGAGCCAGCAGCGCAATTGGGAGGAACTGACGGGCGTTGCAGTGTTCGACCGCCAAAAGGTCATTTTGGATATTTTTGCAAGACGCGCGCAGACCCGCGAGGCTCGACTACAGATCGAACTCGCGCAGCTTGAGTATTCCCTGCCCCGGCTCACCCGGGCATGGAGCCATCTCGGTGGACAGGGCGGTGGAATCGGCGGCAAGGGCGAGGGCGAAAGCCAGCTCGAACAGGATCGCCGCAGGATGTGGAAGACGATGGACCGGCTGAAAGCCGAGCTCGTCGCGGTCCGCCGCCAGCGTGCGACGCAGCGGAAGGATCGCCAGCGCACGCCCGTGCCCAATTGCGCCATCGTCGGCTACACGAACTCCGGGAAATCTTCGCTGCTCCGCCGACTCACCGGTGCGGATGTGCTCGTGGAGGACAAGCTGTTCGCCACGCTCGATACCACCACGAGGAAAGTCGCGCTTCCCAACAATCAGCCGCTGCTTCTCACCGACACCGTAGGATTTGTGCGCAAGCTCCCCCATCGGCTGGTGGAGGCTTTCAAAGCAACGCTCGAAGAGGCGGCGCAGGCCGATTTTTTGATCCATCTGCTCGACGCGAGCGCTACTGAAGTGGAGGCATTTTACGAGACGACGATGAAGGTTCTCGGCGAGTTGGAGGCGGACAAACGCCCGATGGTCGTGGTCTTCAACAAAATCGACAAAGTCGCCGAGCCGGCGGTTCTGAACGGCCTGCGGATGCGATTTCCCGATGCGCTCTTTATTTCAGTCCACACAGGGGACGGCCTAAAACCGCTACTGGAAAAGATGGCTGAGATTGCTGCGCCGGGAACCGTGACACGCGCGCTGCGGCTGCCCCCGTCCCAGGGCGGACTTGCCGCCCGGCTGCACAAGCACGGGAAGGTTCACAAAGTTTCTTACGACGGGGCAGACGCCTTGCTTACAGTAACGATACCACCGCGGATGACTGAGGAATGCGAGCCGTTCTTCACCACGCCGACTGACACCGATTCTCTACAAATTGAAACCTTTTTACAGACAAACGAAATGGAAAACGTTACCTCTTTGCCTGCTGGAGAATGAGGATAGACCAGTATTCACATTCGGAAAAACATGAAGTTTCTTGATCGATTTAAGCGAAAGCCGCCCACGGAGCCTCCGCTGCCCGAGCAACACAAAGCTCCCGAGCAGAAGAAGCCCCCCGAGTCTGCATCCGGCAACAAAGCCGACGCGAAAGCGGCTCCCGGCTCCGCGTTGTCGAGCCCGTCCGGCCACAAAAAGCCGGGCACCAGCGACAACGACCTGCGCCTTGAACTGGGGGATTTTCTCCATCGTATTCCCGCGCACCTTTTGCTGCCCGGCCCCCACGATCTGAAGAGCGAGCTCCGGTTTGATATCGCTGATTTGTCCGCCAGAATAGCGAAAGGGCAGACAACCATTTCGCTGGCCGAGATTTACCGCCGCGTCCCCACGATCTTCCGCGGAGAAATCCTCGACAGTGACAACATCGAGGTCCGCTTCCCGTGGCAAAAACTGGCAAAGCTGGTGAACCTTGGGAAACCGGAAGGGCAGCCAGCCGATACGGCACCCCCGGCCCCGGCTCTCGCAGAAAAGCTGCGTGCCAAGAAACCGGCCACCCAGGCAAAAAAGAACGCGGCACTTTCGGAGGATCAAGCCTCTGCGACGCTTCCGTGGCGCAGCGCCACAAACAAACCTGCTTCCGGACCAAACAAGTCGGACAGTGCTGCAACCCCTGCGCATGCACCTTCTTCCGGGAAAAAATCCGCGGATATGTCCGCCCTGCCCCCGCCTCCGGCATCGGTTCAGCCGGTGACGCTCAAGCTTCAAACGGCCAGCCCTGCGGCGGAGGCGGGCCCAAACGCGGAGCCCGCGAAAGCAAGCGACCCGAACCTTCCGCGTCCGACACCCGAGGATCTGAAAATCGTCGATCTGCCGGTTGATATCCAGCGGCGCTTCGCCTTGCTCAAAGGCGAGTACGAACGGCAGTTGATCGAGGCCAACACCAACAAAAAATCAATCGCCGAGGCCCGTGATCGCGCAAACTCGGAAGTGGAACGCCTCAAAAAAGAACTCGACCGGAATCTAAACCTTCTCGCGAAGGAACAAACGTCCAGCACTCTCGGCCACGAAGTCGTGCAGCGTCATCAAATAGAGCGCGAAGAACTGCAAGCGCAGATTGATGCACTCAAGGCGCAACTGTCCGGCACCGATGGAGCTTCCGCGGAAAACGCACAATCGGACGAGCAGGTTGCCGCGCTCGCCCTCGAGCGGGATACGCTCCTGGAACAGAAAGCCTACCTCACGAAGCAACTCGCCGAGCTGGCCAACCGGCGCGGGAACGGGTCATCCGGCGGCGTTCCCTCCCATGCCCAACGCCAGGTGGAAGATTTGCAGCGGCGCATCCTACTCCTGGAAAGCGCCCAAAAAGACGCCGCCCAGGTTTTGCAGCGTGAAAAAGAGGCGAAGTTCAAAATCGAAAAGCTTCTGGCGAACGCCGACCGCCTTCATCAAGAGCGGGCATTTCACATGGAGGAAGCCAAGGTCGAGATGCGCAAGGACATCGAGGCTCAGTTCCGCAAGAACATCAAGGAACTCGAGGAGCAACTCGCCATCGCCCGCAGCCAGCCTGCGCCGCCTGCGCCCGCTCCAGAGCCCGCAGCGCCGGCATGGCAGGCCGAAGCGCTTGCGCAATTGGAAGCGGATATCGAGACCTATCGCACCCGGATGAAAGTCATCATCCGCGAGCGTGATGAAGCACGGGCTGCATCGCAGGCAATCCCCGCAGCGGAGCCGGGCGAGGACGTCCAGTCGCTGAAGCAGGAATTCGAAAAAGCCCAGGCCGAGACGCTGGCGATGCGCGCGCAACTGCAAGAACTCCAGAACCGCGAGACATCCACGCAGGGGCTGGAGGCCGAGCTTGAGAATTCGCGCCAAAGAATCGCGCAACTTCAAGCCGAGTTGGTCGATGCTTTGGAAAAAGCAAGCCATGGCGAGACTGCGACCTCCACGCTCGATGAGACCCGCCGTAATCTCGAACAGCAATCCGCACATCACGCCGACGAGGTCCGGAGACTCGCGAACGAGCACGACGCCCGCGTCCTTGAATTGACGTCCGCGCTGGACGCAACGAAAGGAACGCAGTCGCAACACGAGGAAGCCGCGCAAGAAATCGCCCGTCTCCGCAATGAGTGCGAACGGGCCGGGGCCTCGCTCTCGGAAGCCCGCCTCCAACTGGAGGAAACGCGCCGCCAACTGGAAGACCGGAACTCCTCCCACGCAGCCGAACTCCAGAAACTCGCAGACGAAAAAGACGCGCAGATTCGCAGTATTTCCGAAACGCTGGAGTCGGCGCGCTCGCGACTAAACCGCGACCTGACCGAAGGGGACGAAATCGCAAGCCTCCGACTTGAGTTTGAGAAACTCGCGGCCCGGCAAAATGAGGAGCGCCGTCAGTTTGATGCCGAGCGCAATGACCTCCTCGAAAAGCACAAGGCCGCCGCAACCACTGCGCAAGAGCAGTTCCAGTGCATCCAGCAACAGTTGCAGATGGTCATCGAAGAGCGCAACCAACTGAATTCCGCAAAGGAGAGCATGCTGGCGGAAATCGCGTCGGAGAAGAGCGCCCATCAGGAACACCTCTACCGGATCGAGGAAGAGCATGCTTCGGTCGCTCGCGAAAAAGAATCGCTTTTGCAGAAACTCGATGACGCCGAAGGTGCAAAGCGGCAGCTTGAGGAACTGCGCAACCAGCCGCCCGACCCGGCGCTTACTGCGGAGAACGCCCGCATCCGGGCCGAACTGGAAGAGGCACGCCAGCTTCGCGACGCGGCGCAGCGCTCGCTCGAAGCGCAGACCTCGACCCTTCACGAGATCGAGAGTCGGCTCAACAAGCTCACGGCGGAGAATCAGGAATTCATCGCGCGCATCCAGGAATCGGAACACCTTCTCAATGTCTCCGCGCAGACGACAGCCGCGCGCATCGAAGGGCTCGAAGCTGAGCGCACCGGGCTTGCCGCACGCCTCGCGGAGACCGACGCAAATCTCGCCGGCATCACTGCCGAGAAACAAGCGCTCGCATTCACCCTCGCCGAAGTCGAGCAGAAGCACGCGGACCATTCGGCGAATTTCCAAGTCGAGCGCGAAAATTTTCAGAGCCAGCTCGCGAGTTTTTCCTCGGAGCGCGAAGTGCTCGCAGGAGAGCTCAGCGCGAGCCGCAAGCAGCACCAGCAGTTCATAGCCTCGCTCGACCATGAGCGCGGCGAACTCATCACGGCACGAGAGTCCATCCAACAGCAACTGGCAGATGCCGAGCGCGAAGTCGCCGAGCTCAAAGCCTCGCTCCATGACGCCGGAGACGCGCTGACTGCGGAACGCCAAAAGTCCGCCGATGCCCTCGCAAAACTCAACGACCAGCTCCAGGCCGACGCCACGGAGATCGAGAACCGCCATGCCGCCGAGCTCACCGCGCTCAACGCCGAGCTCGACAATATTCGGCGGCAGCTTTCCGGGTTGCACGAGGCATCCGCAAAAGAGCGGGATTCTCTCGAGGCGAGACTCGCCGCGCAGGAGCAGGCCCGCATCGCGGAACTTCAGGCGACCAGGGCGGAACTTGAGAAGAACGCACACGCGGCGCAGACAAGTCTCTCCGAGCGACTCGCCGCAGCCGAGCAGGAGCGCGCGACGCTTCAGGCAAGCGTCGTTGATGTCTCCAACTACGAGAACACCATCGCCACGCTTCGCGCCGGGCGCGAACAGGCCGTGGAGGCCCTCGCCGCAGCCGAGCAGCGACACACCGCAGCGGCAGCCGAGGCCGAGCAGCGCTTGCGCGACAGCCACGCAGGGCCGGCTAGAGAGATCGAACAGGCCCGCATCGCCGCGGATGCACTTCGCGCCGAACTGACCGTCGCACGCAGGATGCAATCGGAAGTGGTGCTATCTCTCAATAACGAGCGCGAGCAGTTCGCCGCCGTGAAAGCTGATTTGGAACGCAAGCTCGAAGCCGTCGATGAAGGCCGCCGCCAGATGAGCAGCCGCCTCGACGACCGGGATCAGGCCATCCGCCTTCTCGAAGAAAAAGTGAATGCCGCAGAAGCCGCGCAGCAACAGCAAAAAGCGGAGCTGACCGAGCTTCGAAACTCACTCACGTCCGCCGAACAGGAAAAGGAACAGATCGCAGGCAGCGCGTTATCTTCCGAGCGACTTTTGGACGGGGAAATTGCATCCCTGACGCAAAAGGTAGAGCAACTTGTCGCGGACAAAGCAGAGCTCAACGAGCGCGTCGCAGCGATTGAATCCAGCCGGCGGACGGAGTCGGAAAACGCCGCAGCAGCACTCGATCATGCAGTCTCCGAACTGGAAGCAGAACGCGCCCGTCGCGAAAGCGAAAGAACCACCGCGGTGCGGGAGCGCGACGACGCACTTCGAAGTGCCGGGCAGGAGATTATCCGGATCGAGCAGGAACTCTCCCGGACACGCGAACAACGCGACATTTTGAAGCGCGAAAAAGAGGAACTCGCCCGCAGGGTCTCGCAAGTGACCGAGCAGCAAAAGCGGATGCTCGACGACATCGCTACGGGCCTCGGTCATACGCCCGCCAGCGCCCCACGCCCGCCGATGGCCACCGTGATCGAGGTCACACCGGATGACAGTAACTTCAATATCGGCCGCGTCAGACCCGTCCCGGTCCGTCCGCCGCAGGTGAAGCTGCAGTAGTTTCCAAATTATTACCGGCACGAAGGCTCGACAAAACGGCCGCTTTCGCGGAAGAACGCGGCACCATGAGATTTGCAAATCAAGTAGCCATCATCACCGGCGCGGGCCGCGGAATCGGACGCGCCATAGCCCTTCGCCTCGCCAGTGAGGGTGCCAGAATCGCGATCGTCTCCCGCACAGAGAAGAACAGCATCGCAGTCGCCGAGGAGATCAATGCAAAGCATCTCGGGCTCGCAAAACCCTACGCAGTCAACGTCGCCGACCACGCAGCAGTGCAGACTCTCTGCACGCAGATTCTCGCTGATTTCACGCGCGTCGATATCCTCGTGAACAACGCCGGCGTCACCAAGGACGGGCTCTCGATGCGGATGTCGCCGGAAGACTGGGACACGGTGATCGAGACGAACCTCAAGGGCGCATTCAATTTCTACCAGGGCGTCGTCCGCTCGATGATGAAACAGCGCTGCGGCCGCATCATCAACATCGCCAGCGTCTCCGGGCTCATGGGCAATGCCGGCCAGGCGAACTACGCGGCGAGCAAGGCAGGCCTCATCGCATTCACCAAGGTGGTCGCCCGGGAACTCGCATCACGCGGCATCACGGCCAACGCTGTGGCTCCCGGCTTTATTTCCACCGATATGACGGAGGTTCTCTCCGAGCAAATCAAAGCGGAAGTGGTGAAGCAAATTCCCGTCGGGCGCTTCGGCGAAGGCGAAGATATCGCAGCAGCCGTCGCATTCCTCGCAAGCGGAGAGGCGAAATACATCACGGGGCAGACACTTTCTGTGGACGGCGGAATGGTTATGATGTGAAGTAGCAGGCATGCAACTCTACCTCCTTCGCCATGCAGACGCCGACACCCAAGCGGAATCTGACGACCAGCGTTTCCTTTCCGAGAAAGGAATGATCCAAGCAAGCCGGGTGGCAAGATTTTGCGACGCCCACGACATCCGTCCCGGTTACGTGCTGTCCAGTCCGATCAGACGGGCCCATCAAACAGCCACTGAAATCGCGACCCATCTAAAATCCGAACTCGTCACCGTACGCTGGCTCGCTTGTGGAGCGACTCCGGAAGCCATCCTCGAGCAACTCGACGAATACAAAACGGCACCGTCCGTGATGATCGTAGGGCACGAGCCGGACTTTAGTAATCTGGCTGGAGCCCTGCTCGGGTCCAGTATTTACGGCGCGATCCATGTTCGAAAAGCGTCCCTCATTCTGATTGACGTCCCCCAACTGACCACCGGCTACGGTCGTCTGGAGTTCTCGATTCCAGTAAAGCTGATGTAGCGAAGAAAAACGCTTTCCGAAATACTACGCTTGCGTAATAACCGGTGCGCACCGTCGTCTATGAACACAAACTCACCCATCAGCCTCAACAGAACCCACTGCCTCATTATCATCGTGGCAGCCATCGGGTTCCTCTTCGACACCTATGAGCTGCTCATGACTCCTTTGGTGGCACCGGCGGCGATAGCGGAGCTCCTGAAGGTGCCGCAGAACAATCCTCTGGTCACAGCGTGGGTGGGGCGGCTGCTTTGGATCACGGCCGTCTGCGGCGGCGTATTCGGCCTGCTCGGCGGATGGCTGACAGACAAGTTGGGGCGGAAATCTGTAATGGGAGGAGCCATCTTCATTTACTCGTTCTCTCCCGTCGCCGCAGCCTACAGCACTTCGCTGGAAATGTTCATCTTCTTCCGCTGCACAACATTCATCGGCGTATGCGTGGAATTTGTCGCCGCCATCACTTGGATCGCAGAGGTTTTTGAGGACAAGAAGCAAAAGGAGAAATGGCTCGGCATCACCCAGGCGTTCGCATCGCTCGGCGGCGTGCTCGTGACGGCGATGAGCGCATGGATTCTGGTGAAGGGTGCCTCGCTACCGACGTTTGGACTGCCGGCCGGCCTTGGCAGCGGGACTCCTGGAGCATGGCGCTATCTGCTTTTGACAGGGATGCTGCCAGCCATTCCGATTGCGATCCTTCTCCCATTCGTCCCGGAGTCCCGCGTCTGGCTGGAACGCCGGGCCGCCGGCACGCTCAAGCGCCCAAGTTTCGCCGCCCTGTTCTCTCCTGAGCTGCGCCGGGTGACGCTACTCACCGCTGCACTTTCCGCGTGCGCATACGGCATCGCGTTCGGAGCATTGCAAGTGACTGTTGCGCGCGTCACGCCGGGCCTGCCGGAATTGTCCACCCAGGCGAAGCAACTCGCCCCATTGCGCAAGGAAGGCGAAATGCTCAACACGAAACTGAACGCCACGACAGACCCCGCCGAGCGAGGAAAACTGCTCGCAGAAATCAAGGCGAACTTTGTCAAACAGCAGCCGATCAACAAAGACGTGCAGGCGATGAGCAATCACCTGCAATTCTTTCAGGAAATGGGTGGACTTGCCGGCCGAATCACCCTCGCAGTGCTGATCATCGTCGGCATCAGCCGGCGGTCGCTCCTGCGCGTATTTCAGTTCCCCGCAGTCATAATTCTTCCCATCACCTACTTCGTATTATTTTCCAAAGGAGGCGACGGCTTCATGTGGGCTTACGCAGCATGCGGTTTCCTTACAGTCGCCCAGTTCAGTTACTTCGGCGAGTATCTGCCTAAAGTCTTCCCGCTTCACCTCCGCGGAACCGGCGGCAGTTTTGCGACAAACGTCGGCGGACGCATGGTCGGCACCAGCGCATCCCTGCTCACCACAGCGCTGATCGCGCCGATGCTTGCCGGCGGTGTCGATGCCGTGCGTCCCATGCACATTGCACAAGCCGCTGGATGGGTCGCCGGAAGCATCGCGGTCCTTGCTATCGTGCTCGGATATTTCCTGCCCGAGCCCAAAGCAGAGGTGAAGGAGTAACCGGCTGCCAACAGCGCATCCATAGCGCCGGTTCCAGCAAAAGCCCCCTTCCCGTCTGTCATTCTTGCGAATATTCACAGTGGATTCACGAAACTCCCCTTGCAATCCAGCGGAAGATAAATATTTTCTCGCATGGGTTCTTTAATCGCACAATCAAGTCCCCCGCTCGCAACGGATCGCCAGCACACGGTTCTTCTGGCCGACGATGAAATAGGCATCCGCAGCATCCTCAGCGTGATGTTGCGCCGCAACGGCTTCCACGTCCTCACGGCGGAAAACGGGGACGAAGCGCTGGCTGTTTTCAAGGCCCATTCGCAGGAAATTGGAATCGTCCTGTTCGACGTCCAGATGCCGCTTCTTTCGGGCCCGGCGGCACTCGACCAAATCCGCAGGATCGCGCCGGATGTCAGAGCCATCCTCACTTCCGGCCTGCTCAGGCAGGAACTCGTGGAACGGTATCCCATCGAACCACCCTGGGTATTTCTCGCCAAACCGTTCGCATTCCGCGAAGTGGACGCGCTTTTCCCCGCCGCAGCCTAAAACCCTGAAGAAGTGAGCTCCTGACGCTTTTTTCACCTGTTTGCGGGGTTTTTGCTTGAGGGTATCGGATAAATCCTTCATTCATAGCTGCTATGAATCTGCCCTCGGAAGGTGATTCCCTTGGGTCAGGGGGAATGTCGGGAACAACCCGGGCTGCCAAACCAATAGGTAGCCCGGCAAAGCCGATAACCATGGCCACAATTGCGAAAATGGCAGGCGTCTCACAAGGCGCCATCTCTTCCCTGCTCAATGACCGCGACTATGGCATCCGCGTCAGCGACAAAACCCGCGAACGTGTTTTCAAGGTATGCCGTGAGCTCGGCTATATCCCAAACGATTTGCGGGCCGAGGTCCGGATGTATCCCGAGACCGGGGACACCTGCCTCCTCGTTTCCGATAAACTACCCCACGGTCTCTCGAATCCTTTCGCCGCCCAAGTCGCCAGTGCACTCCTCCGCGACAGCAACATGCATGGCATCGTCGTCGCCCGCTACGCCGAAGGTCAGGAATACGCACCGGAAGACCCGTCCCTCCCCGCAGCCATTCGCAATGGCACCGCGTCAAAATTTATCTGCGTTGGCACCGCGAACCCGTCGCTCTGCAGAATCACGCAACGCCGCGGATACCCGGTCATCGTTCTCGGGCACGAGTCGCACATTCCCGGCACCTCCAGCATCCTGCCGGATTACACCGCCTCCGCCCGGATCGCACTCGGTCACCTTGCGGAACTCGGGCATAAAAATATTGGGATCGTCAGCGGCCCCTTCGGCAGTCTCGATCCCCGCCTCGCGGAAATCAACCGCGCCATCAGCGTTGCATCTCTGGAAAACGGCATCAACATTTCCGCGCAGGACATCTATCAGGGCGACCTCTCATTTGAAGCAGGCCTTGCCGCAGTCCAGGCACTCATGACACGGCAGGCCCCGACAGCCCTCCTATGTCTCAGCGAAGCATCCGCTTGCGGAGTCATTGCAGGAGCACTAAAGAACGGGCTCTCGATTCCTGATTCGCTCAGCGTCCTGGCATTTTCAGACCATTCCGAAGCTCCCCCGAGCGCGATCCCGATCACCACGATCATCTCGTCAGTGGAGGACCTCGCAGTCGCATCCGCCGCAGAAGCAGAGCGCCAAATCCGCGAAGGAATGCCATCAGCTCCGCAACGCGCCATCCGCCCGGTCTCGCTCATCAAGCGGGCATCTACAGCGAAGGCGAAGTAGTTTTGCCCCCGGGAGTTACTTCAGTTTTTCCTTCAGGCCCTGCGGACTGAAAAACTCGGTCAGCACCTTGCCGCCATCCATCACCCTCACACCGTAACCGACGATCCGGTCGCCCGAGCCCTCCACTTTTTTCACCTTCGGACTCGAGTTGGATTTGCCACTACTCCCCTTGCCCTTGCTCTTGCTCTTCTCCACTTGGAAATGATCTTCCGTGTACGACGAGCGTATCAACTCGCTTTCGATGACCTCCTTCTTTCCGGGCGCAAGCGATGCCTTCCGCTCTCCTTTTTTGAAAACTTCGATGTCCCCGTCTTTGATTCCCTTCGCGAAAAACCAGTAATGAATCTCCAAATTCGGACAATCCTGACGCGACAAATTCTGCAACGAAATCTCGAGCGAACGAATCTGCGTTTTCGATGCATTCCCTGCACCTTTCGATTCGGTCTTTTGTTTTTGCAGAACATCAAGCCGGACCGGACTGATCTGCGCAAACGAAGGCAGCGCAGCGGAAACGACGAAAACCAGGGCGAGAAGGAAATGCTTCATGCCCATCTTCTGACACACCCCGCCGGAATCAGCAAGCCGCCTATTTCGAACGCAATGCCGCCAGCACCGCCTCTGCGTGGTCGCCCGGCTTCACCTTGCGTAGCACGGCGCGTAAAACTCCGTCCGGGCCGATGACAAATGTCGTTCGCTCAGTGCCCATGTATTTCTTCCCATACATGCTTTTCTCCACCCACACACCGAAGGCTTCCGCGAGCTTTCGCTGCTCATCCACCAGCAACGGAAAAGGCAGCGAGTGTTTCGCGATGAACTTTGCATGGCTCGCGGCGGAATCAATGCTCACGCCGAAAAGCGCACACTTCGCCGAGATTTCGGCCCATTCATCACGCAGCCCGCAGGCCTGCATCGTGCAGCCGGGCGTCTCATCCTTCGGGTAAAAATAGAGCACCAGATTCCGCCCTGCGAAATCCTGGGACGAGACAGACTTCCCTCCTTCTCCGTATGCGCCTCCGACGGCGAGAGCTTGGAATGATGGGGCTTTGCTGCCTGGTTCGAGTGTTTTCATAAAACGTCTTTAGCGCCTCCCACTCCTTTGGCAAGCAACCCGCCCGCGTCGGCCTCCCCTACTCTACCGAAAGACCAAAGAGGACTTGTTCCAGCCCCATCGCGTCCAGCCGCTTCGCCTGCTCGACCGTCAAAAGCGGAATGATTTTCTCCCGAATCTCGACAGTCATCGCTTCGAACTTCTTATCGAATTCGGCCTCCTCAGCCGCAGTCATCGCACGGTCTCCGATGTCGGAAGGAAGCGCCTTCTCCGCAGCGGCTGCAATGATTGCCTCGACCTTGGAAGTGACCGCATCATCAAGCGCAAGCGCCCCGGCCGTGAGCAGGGATTGATGATGCGCGAGGGCTTTCGAAGTGCTGTCGTCGAGCGATTCGATCAACGCATCGTCGCTAAGCAGATTGGCAAGATCGAGAGTGAGCTGATTGAGTTCCGCCGCGTAAGCCTTGTATTCCGGCGCATCCGATGCCGGAGTCTCTTCAAAGCGAGCGGAGAAGTCAGACAGGCGAAAATTGATCCCGCCGAGTGCCCGTGCGAATTCATCCGGAGTGCTGGCAATCGCCTTAAGGGTTCCTGCGGCGCGCTGCGCTTTCGCTGCTTCAATTGCCGCGTCGAGTGCGCTGTCATTCTCGTCGGCAAAGCGACGAACGGCTGACTGTTCCTTGCGCGGGGATTCGGAGGGAGGCGGAATCGCAACGACCTGCTGCACCGGACGGCTCACTAGATAGTATGTCATCCCGCTGCCGATCAGCATCGCTGCGATCACCACCACCGCAGTCTGGAATTTCTCGGTCTTCATTAAAGCGTCTCGGGCGCTTGGAGCAGCTCTACGATTCGCGCAAGCAGGCGGCCGGCGGCTCCACCGTCCAGCACCCGATGATCGAAGCTGAGGGTAAGGTCCGCCTCCATCACGGGGACAAACACTTCTTTTTTCGCATCCCAATGCGGCATCATCCGACCTGCACCAAGGCCCAGCACAAGCGTCTGCTCGGGGAGCGGAATCGGCGTCGCCCATGTCAGGCCAAATGTGCCGAAGTTCGTGATGGTCG
This sequence comes from Verrucomicrobiaceae bacterium, assembly GCA_043755735.1. Lineage (GTDB taxonomy): Bacteria > Verrucomicrobiota > Verrucomicrobiia > Chthoniobacterales > Chthoniobacteraceae > SXWH01. Next base: position 17,242 of record JAYUSJ010000080.1, read on the forward strand.
CGATACTCCCGCCTTGCGCACTCGCAGGAAGCCGGCGTTGACGCGCGAGCTCCACAAGTTCGTCGTACCTCGGAAGGAGATCTGCGAGCGTGATGGTGTCGGCGTTGCGAAGAACGGGAACCAGCACGCCGTCCTCGGCTTCGACCGCAAACCCAACGTCGATAGCTTTTGGATGGACGATTTTTCCGCCGATGAGACGTCCGGCTGGCGCGCTGTTTTCGCCCAGGGCGATCGACAGCGCCCGCAGCACGTAAAGCGCAGGACCGGGCTTGGCTGCTTGCCTCTTGCGATGCGCGAGCATGGTGCCGAGCGAAACCGGACGTCCGACCGTTGCAAGCGGACGGGTCCACGACCGCCGCATCGCATCCGCAACCGCGACGCGCATCGACGAGGCTTTGCTCTGCTTGTGCTCATCGAGCCGGTAGAGAAAATCTTCGAGGTCTTCGATCGTCACTCGCCCCGCCGCACCGCTGCCCGCGATGCCCGAGAGGTCCGCTGCGTGAAGGCCGAGCTCATTCATGCGCGCCTTCATGCGAGGCGAAAGATACGCCATTCCGCCGGCACTCACGGGAACGGGAAGTCCATGAACGGTTGGAATCACATGGGCCGGCTCAGTCATCGAGCTTTCGGCTTTTGACGAGGTCGGAGCAGGCGCGAGGGAAATCCCGAGACGCTCGACATCGACCGCACTGACCTCCAGATATCCGAGCACTGCGCCGACCGGATAGCTTTGCTGCGACTCGACGCAAATCTCGGCGATGACGCCAGCGCATGGCGCGGTGACACCCATCGTCGCTTTTTGAGTTTCGACTTCCATCACGTCCTGGTCCGCCTGGACTTCGTCGCCCACTTTGAATGGAAGATGCACGATGGTCGCTTCGGCGATGCTCTCGCCGAGTTGCGGCATGATGATTGGAATGCGTGGCATGGTTCGAAAAAGTTATGCTTTGAGAAGACGCCGCACTGCTGCGACGATCGAAGTGGCGGTCGGACGATGCGTTCCCCACAAGTTTGGATGATACGGAACAGGCGTGTCTTTCGCGTTCAGACGCATCGGCGGAGCGTCGAGCAAGTCGAAGCCCTCGGTGGCCACGCGCGCGACGATCTCCGCCGTCACGCCACCCCATGGAAATGCTTCACCCACCGCGAGCAAACGGCCCGTCCGCGAGACGCTGGCGAGGATGGTGTCCGTATCGAGCGGCTTCACGCTTCGGAGGTCGATCACTTCAATTTCCCAGCCCTCTTTAGCGAGTTCCGCTGCGCAGGCGAGCGACTCGTGAACCATCGCGCTATACGTGGCGATCGTGGCATCGCGACCGGGGCGGGCCACTCGCGCTTTTCCCGTCGGAAGCGCAACCGTCGGCAACGCGTCGGCTTTAAGGTGGTAGTAGAGATACTTGTGCTCGCAGAAGATCACAGGGTCGTCGATCTCCACTGCTTCCAGCAGCATCGTGTAAGCATCCTCCACAGTCGCCGGAGTCATCACGACGATCCCGGGGTAATGCGCATAAAGCGCCTCCATGCTCTGCGAATGAAACGGCCCCGCGCCCGCAGTGCCGCCGCTCGGGAGGCGAATGACGATCGGGCAGGGAACACCCGTGCGCCAATGAAGCGTGGCAGCGTGCTGGACGATCTGCGTGTAGCCACACGTCGAGAAATCCGCGAACTGCATCTCAATAATCGGCCGCATCCCCTCGATCGCCGCACCGATGGCCATACCGACCTGCGCGTCTTCTGAAATCGGCGAGTCGAGTACCCGTCCGGGAAACTCCTTCGCGAGCCCTTTGGTCGCCTTGAACGCTCCACCGAAATCGGCGATATCCTGCCCGTAAATAAACACGCGCGGGTCGTCGGTGAGCAGCTTGTGCTGGGCTGCCCGAATCGCTTCGAGGTATGTGATGGCCGCGCTGGAGCGGGTGGTTGGTTGATTTTGAAACACGGAAATTTACAATGGTTTCCCCTCGGCGAGGCGTCGCGTGCTGATTGCGCACCAGTCTTCCAGATTCGGGTCCGGAAGGGGTTCGCGGAGCGCAGTCCCGCAGGCGTCTTCGATTTCCGCGGTGACCTGCTCGCGCATCGTTTCGAGCTGGCCGGGCGTGACCCAGCCCGCCGCGGTGAGTTGGTCGCGCGCCACATCAAGACTGTCGCGCCCGATCGGAGATACTTTCAGCGCGTGGCTCATGTAGTGAAAATCATCATGCTCGCCATGCCCCACGAGCCGGAGCAAGTCCGCGACGACCATCTGCGGTCCTTCGCCGGCACGGGCTTTCGCGACGGCTTCATGGACGACTTCGATACATGCGGTCGGATCTGTGCCGTCGATCTTGTAGCCGGGCACGCCGTAGCCGGCCGCACGCTGGACGAGATCTTCACACGCATATTGCCGGGCGTTGGTCGTGGAGTAGGCGTACTGATTGTTCGCCACAATGACGACGAGCGGCAGCTTCTCCACAGCCGCCATATTGAGCCCCTCATGAAAGCTGCCCGTGGAAGTCGCACCCTCGCCCACGCACGTCGCGCCGACCACATCCGTCTCGCCTTGCAGTCGCCGTGCAAACAAACCGCCCGCAACCGATGACACCATCGCCCCGAGATGCGAAATCATCGCGTAATAGCCCTTCCGCGGCTCACCGCGATGGATATTCCCATCGCGCCCACGCATCGGCCCGAGCCTCGACCCGAGATAGGTGCGGACCGCATCCGTTACGGTCTCACCGAATGCCAGCCGCCCCGCCATATCGCGGATGAGCGGGGCAAAAATATCGCCTTTCCGCAACGCCGTGCCGAGCGACGCGCTTAGCGCCTCCTGGCCGCGCCCTAAAAATACACCGCCGGTGATTTTCCCGCCGCGATAAAGGCTGGAGAGTTTCTCCTCCAGCACGCGGGCGAGCAGCATCCAGCGATAGACGCCGAGATAGCGTTCTTTGGGTTCATCGGCTTGGGCATCAACGCCCCGGCTTGCACGGGCTTGCGACATGGGCGGGACGTTAGCGTCTCACAGACCGCTCTGGCAACGGTTTGTTCGCGCTCAATCACCTACGACATCGCCGCAGTGGCCGAGGCGGTGTCTTTTTCCGCCATCGTTCCTCGCGTCACGCCGAGCTGACTTTGGGCATTGAGCTCGCGCCAGAGTTCCTCGCCGTTTCGCTCGCCAACGGCGAGGGCCTGGTAAGCCGACAGAATGCGCGTGGTCTCGGCTGAATCCTGCTCCAGAAGTTCCACACGATAGTGGCGCAGCCCTGCGGATTCGAGTTCGGTAAAAAAGCGCGCACCGGTCTGGGCGACAGCATTGAACAGCGTGTTGCGGCATCCGACGTCGGCGCGAAGCGGATGCTCCATGCCGACCCGATCGCGGAGATGCACGCGGTGTTTTTCGCAAGGCCTTCCGCAGTCGAGGAACGACGAGCCTTTGCTCATGAACGCTGCAAACACGCAGTGCTCCATGTGAAACATCGGCATGTGCTGATGCAGCGTGAGCTCAAACCAATCGCGCGGTGCTGCAACGAGCAGCGCAAGAATTTGCTCGATGTTGAGATCATACGAAATGGTGAGCCGCTCCAATCCTTTGCCGATGAAATGTGCTGCGGTGAGCGGATTGGCGACGTTGAGCGAGAAGTCCCCGATCCGACGCAATGTGGTGCCGCGGAAATAGTCGATCGCGCCGAGATTGCGAATGAGCACACCGTCCGGCGCGGCTGATTCGATGAGCTTGAAGAATCCTTCCTCGCCCGCTTTTTGAATACGCGGCGTCGCCAGAAAAATTGCGGACGCACCCGAATGCTCGCGCACTTTTGCCACGACGTCCTTGTAGCGACGGATGTCTTCGTAGTCCGCGTAAATTGTCGAAACTCCAGCATCGAGCGCGGCGGAGAGCTGTTCGTCGCTCCGCACGAGAACGGTGATTTCGGATTTTTGATTTCCGATTTCCGATCGTGGCGCGTCGTTCGTGAAAACATCACGCCATGTGGTCGGCAGCTCGGTTCGGTGCTCCTCAAAAGCCGCATCGAGAGCGAAAGCGAGTTCGCGACGGAGCCGGTTGAGTTCGCCGATGGGGAGGATGACGTCGCCCATCAGCTCGTTGTGCAGCTCGCCGAGTTCGTACGGATGCTCGCCAAATCGACCGAGATGCTCGCGGAGTTTTGCGTCGGTGAGTGGCGCGGTGCGTGCGGTCTGAAGCGCGATGTTCGAGCGGACGGTCACGCCCGCAGCTTCAACGGTGAGCGGCTGTTCGGCGGCCCCGCTCACGGTCAGCGCGACGCGCTTGCGGCGGCGCGGCGGGATGTTTCCTGCGTAGCTTTGCTGGAGTCGCTTATTCAGCGCAGGATCGTCCGTTTTCCACACGCGGTGTCCGGCACGGAGTGCGCCGAAGTCGATCTTCCCGTGCTCGAAATAGAGACGCGGACCGTTGACTTGATAGATGCGCCCGCCTTGCTCGGCATTGGTGTCCCCGCCGGTATCGAACACTACACCGTCGCCGGGCTTCAGGTCGATTTCCTGTGCGATCTGAATGTGATCGCGTCCCACTCCCGTGATGCGACCGGCAAACGGACCGCGCTTTTTCCCTGAACGGGCGGGCACGAGTTTCTGATGATCGACTCCGTTCACCCATCCGGTGAAAAGGCCGCGCGAAAATGTCATTTCGAGCTGATACCGATCGGCATCCGGAATGTTGTGTTCCCGCTCCGCGAGCGCTGCATCGAGCGCCTTGCGATAGACCTGACAGACCGCCGCGACGTATTCGGGGGCTTTGAGCCGGCCTTCAATTTTGAAGCTCGTGACTCCGCGTGCAAGCAGCGCAGGAATCTCCGCAACCGCTGCGAGGTCTTGCGGCGAGAGCAAGTAACGGCGGTCCCCGAGATCGCGAAGCGCTCCATCGACGATCAACTCATAGGGCATCCGGCAGGCCTGCGCGCATTCACCGCGGTTGGCGCTGCGCTGGCCGAGGCTTTCGCTCGTGAGACACTGCCCGCTGTATGCGACGCAGAGTGCACCGTGGACGAAGGTTTCGAGCGGCAGCACCGAGTCAAATTTCTCCAGCTCGCGCAGGCTCAGCTCACGGGCCAGCACGGCGCGGACGATGCCGAGCTCCCTGGCAAACGCCACGCCTTCCGGCGAAGTGATCGTCATCTGCGTGCTCGCGTGGATCGCCAAATCGGGAACCGTTTCGCGGGCAAGCCGGACCAGTCCGACATCCTGCACAATCAGCGCATCGACGCCCGCACGGCTGCAATCGCGCAGCATCCGCTCCGCCGCATCCAGCTCGCTTGTGAACACGAGCGTGTTGAACGCGACATACGCTTTCACGCCATGCCGGTGGCAGAACTTCACCACATCCACGAGTTCATCGTCGCGGAAATTATCGGCCCGCAGCCGGGCATTGAATCTCGGCAGGCCGAAGTAAACGGCATCCGCGCCATTGGCGACGGCTGCGCGCAGGCAATCCCAGCCGCCCGCAGGCGCGAGCAGTTCGGGCAAATCATGTCGTGTATCCATCACTGAAAACACTACGCCGAGCAGGAGGCGAAACGTGCAAGGACAAAAGAGGGATTAAAAAGCCGGGCCCCTCGTCTCCGCACTGCTCTCAGACCACCGCCCGCCTCGCAGTCACCTCGACATTTGCGCGCGGTGTCCCGAACTATCGCTTCAAGCTCGGACGATTCGCGGGGCGTTTTTCTTTTTCATCGCCGCCCCCGTTTCCGAGGCTAATTATCGCGGCATACATTGAGATTCACCCTTATCCTTGGATATGCCCGAAAAAACTCCGCCACCAAAGTTCTCATCCCGGGATCGAACCGCGTTCGTCAAGTTTCTCCTGCCTACCGCAATTCTGATTCCGATCATGGTCGTGCTTGCCTTGCTGGCTTCGACAAAGGAACCGGGCTTTTTCATATTTGCGGTCGCCTGGCTAGCAGGCCTCATCGCTGTCATTTCTTGGGTGCGTCCGATTAAACTAGTCTCGCTGGAAGGCGACCACTTTCTAATTTCCGACTTTCGAACGACGTTCTCCGTCCCGACTTCGCATCTAAGGAACCGGGGTCACTAAGGAACCGGGGTCAGGAACCGGGGTCAGGCGATAAAAAAGAAATGAATCCATCAATGGCTCTTGTTTGCGTGGGCGATAGAGTCATCAATCTACGTCAAGGAACTAAAAAATATGCCAACTCTCCACCCGGAACGGTCGCGG